>NZ_DAMDLU010000005.1:0-48992 GCF_032084865.1 Microbacterium sp. | reverse complement strand
GTACGCGACCGCGGCCTCGCGCGGAGCCGCGAGCAGCGAGCGGTCGGCCTCGAGCCGCACGATCAGGTCGGCCAGCCCCTCGGCATCCGGGGTCGCCGTGCCGAGCGCCGCCTCGCCGAACTCCGTCGCGAGCACGGGGTCGCTGACGATCACCGGGCGACCGTGCGCGAACGCCTCGAGGGCGACCATCGGCTGATTGTCGAAGCCGAGCGAGGTGATGAGCGCGGCATCCGCGGCATCCATCAGCTCGCCGACCTGCTCACCCGGAACAGGTCCGTGGAACGTCACCCCGGGCACGGGTCGGTGCGTGCCGCCGGCGACGTCGAGATGCACGCGGCCCTCGCCGAGCCGGTCTGTGACGAGACGCATCGCGTCGAGCGCGACATCGAGACGCTTCTCGGGCGCGAAGCGCGCCACCCACAGCAGGCGCAGTGGCGAGCCTTCCGGCGCGGGGGCCACTCGCAGCGGCTGCGCGACGTTCGAGAAAGCCTCGACCCGCCCTGCGCCCGCATCGCGCAGCGCCACAGCCTGGTGCTTCGAGGGGGAGAGCACGACGTCGGCGCGCTCGGCGACGCGCAGCGTCATGGTCCGCAGGGAATTGTTCAGCGGATGGCTGCCGGTGAAACGGCCACCGTTCCGGATGCCGGTGAGCGAGCGGTGCACGCGCGAGACCACCGGCGCGAACGGGGCTAGCGCTGCCGGAGCGCGCCAGAAGAAGGTGTGCACGGTGTGCAGCGAGGGGATCCCCAGTTGGCGCGCCACGTCGATCGCCGCGGCCGCGAGGGCGAACTCGGAGTGCACGACGATCGCGCCGACGCCGTGCCGGCGGATGGTCGCGGCGACCAGCGGCTCGAGATCGCGGGCGCGGCCGAGCAGCGGCAGATCGAGCACCGGGATCGTGCCGCGCCGGGGAGGGGAGACGGTGGTGATGCCGTCTGACGTCAGAGCGTCCGCATCCGGCGCCAGGACGACAACCCTCACACCTTCGCCGGCGAGAGCCTGCGCCTGACGGATGAAAGCCGTCTGCGCACCGCCGAGGTACTTCAGCGAGTAATCGCACACCATCAGCACGGCAGGGCGGGCGTTCTCGGAGGGCATGACAGCGAGTCTATTCGGGGCAGGAAACCGATCGTTTTCCGCTGACAGCGAAGGTCAGCCAAGAGGGGGATCCGGATGTCGGCGGTTGGTGGCACGATGTGTGATGGCCGCGTTTCGGCCCTCCGAATTCTCACAAGGAAGTCCGCCTGTGCTCGGAAAACTCCTCACCCGCTATCTGGCCAGATACTGGCCGCTGCTCATCACGATCGTCGTGCTCCAGTTCGCCAGCGTCATGGCGTCGCTGAACCTGCCCGAGATCAACGCCGACATCATCAACAACGGCGTCGCAAAGGCCGACATCGCCTACATCTGGAACCGCGGCGGCTTCATGCTGCTGGTCTCGCTGGGGCAGATCCTCGCCTCGATCCTCGCCACCTTCTTCGCCGCCCGCATGGCGATGAGCGCCGGGCGCGACATCCGCGCCGACGTGTTCGAGCGGGTGAGCGGCTTCTCCGAGCGCGAGGTGTCGCAGTTCGGCGCCGGCTCGCTGATCACCCGCAACACCAACGACGTGCAGCAGGTGCAGATGCTGGCGATGATGGGCGCGACGATGTTCGTCACCGCTCCGCTGCTGGCGATCGGCGGCATCATCAAGGCCATCCAGACCGACGTCGGCCTCAGCTGGCTGATCGCCGTGTCGGTGCCGCTGCTGCTGGTCATCGCCGTCGTGATCATCGGGCGCATGGTGCCGCTGTTCCGGCGCAACCAGGCCAAGCTCGACGACGTCAACCGCATCATGCGCGAGCAGCTCACCGGCGTGCGCGTCGTGCGGGCATTCGTGCGCGAGCGCATCGAAGAGCGCCGGTTCCGCGAGGTCAACACCGACCTCATGGTGCTCGGGCGCAACATCGGCTCGCTGTTCGTGCTGATGTTCCCGCTGTTCATGCTCGTGCTCAACGTCACCATCGTCGCGGTGGTGTGGTTCGGCGGAGTCGAGATCAACGCCGGCAACGCCGAGATCGGCACGATCTTCGCGTTCATGCAGTACATCGGCCAGATCATGATGGGCGTCATCATGTCGAGCTTCATGGCGATGATGATCCCGCGCGCCGCGGTCTCGGCCGAGCGCGTCACCGAGGTGCTCGACGCCGAATCGTCGATGACCCGCCCCGAGAACGGCGTCACCGACTTCCCCGAGCCGGGTGCGGTGGCCTTCCGGAACGTCGAATTCACCTACCCGGGCGCCGAGGTGCCGGTTCTCTCCGACATCACGTTCGACGCCAGGCCGGGCGAGACGGTGGCGATCATCGGATCCACCGGATCGGGTAAGACGACACTGGTCTCGCTGATCCCGCGCCTGTTCGACGCCACCGGCGGCGCGGTGCACGTGGGCGGCGTCGACGTGCGCGAGGCCGACCTCGACACCCTGTGGCAGGGCATCGGGCTCGTGCCGCAGCGCCCCTTCCTGTTCTCCGGCACGGTGGCGTCCAACCTCCGGTACGGACGGAAGGATGCCACCGACGACGAGCTGTGGGCGGCGCTCGAGATCGCGCAGGGTCGCGACTTCGTTGAGGCGATGCCGGACGGGCTCGAGTCGCGCATCGCGCAGGGGGGCACGAACGTGTCGGGTGGCCAGCGTCAGCGTCTCGCGATCGCTCGTGCGATCGTGCACCGGCCGCGCATCCTCGTGTTCGACGACTCGTTCTCGGCTCTCGATCTGACGACGGATGCCCGATTGCGCCAGGCGCTCTGGAGAGAGCTGCCTGACGTCACCAAGATCGTCGTCGCACAGCGCGTCTCGACGATCACCGATGCCGACCGCATCGTCGTCCTCGACGACGGCGCAGTGGTCGGTGTGGGCACCCACGACGAGCTGCTCACGACCAGCCCCACCTACAAGGAGATCGTCGAGTCGCAGCTGGGGGTGGACGCATGAGCGAGCAGGAGCCGAACACGATGTCGCGTCGCGAGCGCGCGCTCGCCGCACGGGCATCCGCCACCGCTGTCGCAGAGCCGGAGCTGACCGCCGCCGAGAAGGAGGAGGCTGAGCTCGCCGAGAAGGCCCGCCTCGAGGGCGGCGGCATGTTCGACGGCCCAGCTCCCGGCAAGGCCGACAACTTCGGCCCCAGCTTCGTCCGCATGATCGGGCTGCTCAAGCCGTCCGCCTGGTGGTTCGGGCTGGTGTCGTTCTTCGGCGCCGTCGGCGTCGTGCTCGCCGTCGCAGCTCCCAAGGTGCTGGGCGAGGCCACCAACGTCGTGTACGAGGGGTTCATCTCGAGCGTGCTCGGCAAGGGATTCGGCGGAGCGCCCGGCTTCCCGCAGGGGACCAGCCGCGACCAGGTGGTCGAGGCGCTGCGCGGTGCAGGGCAGGACGAGTTCGCCAACATGGTCTCGGCCATGGACGACTTCGCGGTCGGCGACGGCGTCGACTTCGAGCGTCTGCGCTGGATCATCATCGCCGTGCTCGCGATCTACGTGGTCTCGTCGATCCTCAGCTGGCTGCAGGGGTACGTGATCAACGTGATCATGGTGCGCACCATGTGGCGCCTGCGTGAAGACGTCGAGGCGAAGATCAACCGCCTGCCGCTGTCGTACTTCGACAAGGTGCAGCGCGGTGAGCTGATCTCGCGGGTCACCAACGACATCGACAACATCACCCAGACCATGCAGCAGTCGCTGTCGGGTGCGCTGACCAGCGTGCTCACTGTTATCGGTGTGCTGGTCATGATGTTCTCGATCTCGTGGCAGCTCGCGCTGGTCGCACTCATCTCGCTGCCCCTCATGGGTGTGATCTTCGGCGTCATCGGCCCGCGCTCGCAGAAGGCCTTCGGCACCCAGTGGCGCAAGGTCGGCCGTCTGAACGCCCGCGTCGAGGAGGCCTTCTCGGGTCACGCGCTGGTGAAGGTGTTCGGTCGCGAGAAGGACGCTCTCGAGAGCTTCCAGGTCGAGAACGAAGAGCTGTTCCAGGCGGCGTTCAAGGCGCAGTTCCTCTCGGGCATCATCATGCCCGCGATGATGTTCGTCGGAAACCTGCAGTACGTCGGCATCGCGGTGCTCGGCGGCCTGCTCGTGGCCGGCGGCAACCTGCGCCTCGGCGACGTGCAGGCGTTCATCCAGTACTCGCAGCAGTTCAGCCAGCCGCTCAGCGAGCTGGGCGGCATGGCCGCCGTCGTGCAGTCGGGCACCGCCTCGGCCGAGCGGGTCTTCGACCTGCTCGACGCCGAGGAGCAGGACCCGGATGCCGAAGACGCGCCCTCCGCGCCGCAGGGCAAGGGCGTCATCGAGTTCGAGCACGTCGCGTTCTCGTACAGCGCCGACCGCCCGCTGATCACCGACCTCTCATTCCGGGTGGAGCCGGGGCAGACCGTGGCGATCGTGGGACCGACCGGTGCGGGCAAGACGACGCTCGTGAACCTCATCATGCGGTTCTACGAACTCGACTCGGGTCGCATCCTGCTCGACGGGCAGGACATCTCCGAGATGCGCCGCGACGACGTGCGTGCGCGCACCGGCATGGTGCTGCAGGACCCGTGGCTGTTCGCCGGCAGCATCCGCGAGAACATCCGCTACGGAAACGACGCGGCCACCGACGAGCAGATCATCGCCGCGGCCGAGGCGACCTACGTCGACCGGTTCGTGCACTCCCTGCCCGAGGGCTACGAGACCGTGCTCGACGAGGACGCCTCGAATGTCTCGGCCGGAGAGCGCCAGCTGATCACGATCGCCCGCGCGTTCGTGTCACGACCGTCGATCCTCATCCTCGATGAGGCCACGAGCGCTGTCGACACCCGCACCGAGCTGCTGCTGCAGCAGGCGATGGCAGCCCTCCGCGAGGGGCGCACCTCGTTCGTGATCGCCCACCGCCTGTCGACGATCCGCGACGCCGACCTCATTCTCGTGATGGAGCACGGCGACATCGTCGAGCAGGGCGACCACGACGAGCTGATCGCCCGGCAGGGCGCGTACTGGCGGCTGTACCAGTCGCAGTTCGAGCAGGCAGCGACCGACCTCGACGCCGAAGAGGCGCTCACCGGCTCCGCGCCCGTGATCGTCACCGGAGACGCCGAAGACGGGCACGAGGCGATCGCCGAGCAGAGGGTCGTCGCCGCGGCCGACACCCACCAGCTTGGCGAGGCAGTGCGAGAGGCCGAGTCCACGGCATCCGACCCGCAGCGCGACTGATCCCGCGCGAGCAGAACGCCCGCCCCGATCACGGGGCGGGCGTTCTGCTGTACGCGTGCCCGACAGGCTGTACGCGTGTCCGGCCAGAGGTCCGATCGCTCAGTCGAGGCCGAAGAGCGCGAGCGGGTGGGTCAGACGCCACCAGGCGCTCGGCTGGGTGATGTCGTCGGCGAGCGAGACCGATGCGGTCGCGGTGCCGAGCGGACCCTCGACGGTCATGGTGCCCACCTCGGCGCGGGCCGCGACCTTATCGCCGAGGGAGAACGAGGTGGTCGCCGTCGCCTGCGAACCGTTCCACAGCAGCACCCGCACGTCGGCATCCGTCACGACCTCGACGTGATCGCCCCACTCGGTGCTGACATGGCCGACGACGGTCCGCGAGGGAACCGACGTCGGCTGCTCGGCGAGCGTCGTCTCCATCTCGGCGAGAAGCTGACGGGTCACGGCCAGCCGCTCGGCGTTGTCGGCCTGCCCGAGCACCGCGGTGTACAGACGCACCGTGGTGTCACCGAAGGCGACATCCTTCGCGGTGAGCAGATTCCAGTGGCTCAGCGTTCCGGTCTTCACACCGACGACGCCGGGGTCGTCGAGCATCTTGTTGGTGTTGGTGATCACGCCCACGCCGGGGATGTCGGCCGAGCGGGTGGCGACGATCTCGGCGAAGACGGGGTTCGCCATCGCGAGCTCGGCGATCTGGATCAGTGCTGCCGGGGGCGCCACGTTCGCCTCGCTGAACCCCGACGGAGCCGCCAGGGTGACGCCCTCGATGCCGCGGTCGCTCAGCCACGTCGCCGATGCCTCTGCGAACGCGCGCTGCGATCCCCAGATCTCGTTCGCGAGTCGGTCGGTGTAGTTGTTCGCCGACCCGAGCAGGATGCCCTGCAGCATCTGGTACTCGGTCAGGCTGCCCCCGACCGGCACATCGAGCGAGGACTGATCCATGCGGCGATAGCTCCAGTAGTCGCGGGAGTCCGCTGCGGTGAACGCGAAGCTCGGCCCCTGCTCGCCGACCTTCAGCGGCAGCTCGTCGAGCACCATCATCACAGTGACGACCTTCGAGATGCTCGCGATCTCGTCGGCCGAGGTGGTCGATGCCATCGGCTCCATGCCCTGGATGCCCACGGCCGCGCTTCCCGTCGCGGGCCAGGTCACGGTCGCCGCCGGAGCGGGAGCGATCTCGACGGTCGTGGCTTGCACGGTCGGGGCGACCTCATGCAACGGCCACAGCAGCGTGGTCGCTACATAGGCGCCGCACAGTGCGGCGACGAAACCGAGCGGCAGGAGCACGCGGGGGCGTCGCCATTCCGGGGTGAGCCGGGCGCCGGCGAACAGCTCGCGCGGCTGCGAGGTGGGAATGTGCTCGTCGAGCAGGGTGGATGCGTCGAGCCACGTCAGCGCGGTCGGCGGGCGCGCGTCGTCGGCCCACTCCTTCGGCGCCTCCTCGAGGTCGGCGTCGGACGCCGAGGGCTCCGCAGGAGAGAGCGCCGGAGCCGCGGCGGGGTCGGTGCGATCCACAGCGTCAGTATCCCTGGTCGCAGCCAGTTCCGGCCCGAGGCTGTCGCCGAACGCCGGCAGCACGGATGTGCCGCCGGATGAGCGCTCTGCGCGCGCCCTCGTGCGCTCGCGTATCGCGCGACGCGTCACCGGGCGCGTGGACTCGGGGGAGTGGGTCACCCGACCACGCTACAGGCCGGTGTTTCACGGGGCGAAACGTCGACCCGTGGCAGCCGCCACCGGCGTTATGATCGAGTCATCACCACGGGAGTCCGGACAGCCGGGCTGAGAGGAAGCGATCCGCGCTTCGACCGTCGAACCTGATCCGGATCATGCCGGCGCAGGGAGGAGTTCAGATGAGCACGTCCACGTCCGCGTCCACCGCGCAGACCACCCTCGCACCCGCCACGCGCAACCTGCGCTGGCGCGTCGTCGACATCGTCGTCGCCGCCGTGCTCGGCGTCGCGATCGGCCTGCTGTTCTGGGGCTGGAACATCATCGGCGGCGCCTGGTTCGGAGCCGCCGACGCTCTGACCCCCGGGTTCGGCGGCATCGCCGTCGGCATCTGGCTGATCGGCGGCGTCATCGGCGGACTGGTCATCCGCAAGCCCGGCGCCGCTCTCGTCGTCGAGCTGATCGCCGCCATCATCTCGATGCTCATCGGCAACGTGTGGGGCGTCTCGACCGTGCTCTCCGGGCTGGTGCAGGGCCTCGGCGCCGAACTGATCTTCGCGCTGTTCCTCTACCGTCGATTCGGCATCGTCGTCGCGGCGCTCTCGGGCGTGGGAGCCGCCGTCGCCGCGTGGATCTTCGAGATGTTCTACGGCTCGTCGCCGAACTTCCTGAAGAGCATCGAGTTCAACGCCATCTACCTCGGAGCGCTCGTCATCTCGGGTGCACTCCTCGCCGGCGTGGTCGGATGGCTGCTCGTGCGCGCCCTGGCATCGACCGGTGCGCTGAGCCGCTTCGCGGCCGGCCGGGAAGTGCGCCAGGAGGTCTGAGCGTGTCTTCTCCGGCTCGCGTCACCGCGAACGGGTGGGGCTGGCGCTACGCCGGCCGGCGGCTGCCCGCCGCCAGCGACGTCACGTTCACGATCGAGCCCGGCGAGCGGGTGCTGCTGCTCGGTGCCTCGGGCGCGGGCAAGTCGACACTGCTCGCCGGCCTCGCCGGCGTGCTCGGCGATGCCGACGAGGGCGAGCGCAGCGGTGCTCTGCTCGTCGACGGCGCCGCCCCCGAGTCGCAGCGAGGCCGGATCGGCCTGGTGCTGCAGGATCCGGATGCCGGTATCGTGCTGTCGAAAGTCGGCGATGACGTGGCCTTCGGCTGCGAGAACCTCGGCGTGCCGGCCGACGAGATCCCGAACCGCGTCGCGTCGGCGCTCGACGCCGTCGGGCTGGACGTGCCGCTCGACCGGCCCACGAAGGCTCTCTCGGGCGGGCAGAAGCAGCGACTCGCTCTCGCCGGCGTGCTCGCCATGCGGCCCGGTCTGCTGCTGCTCGACGAGCCGACCGCGAATCTCGACCCGGCCGGGGTTCGCGAGGTGCGCGACAGCGTCGGCAGGGCGCTGGATGCCACCGGCGCGACGTTCGTCGTCGTCGAGCACCGCACCGAGGTGTGGCTCGATCTGCTGACCCGTGTCATCGTGCTCGCCGCCGACGGCGGGCTGCTCGCAGACGGTCCGCCGTCGGCCGTGTTCGCACAGCACGGCGACACGCTCGCCGAGGCCGGCGTCTGGGTGCCGCACCACGAGATCGACGTGCCGGTGCTCCCTCCCGCCGAACACACACGTCCCGGGCCGCCTGTGCTCGAGACGAGCGATCTCGCCGTGTCCCGCGACGGCCGCACCGCCGTGCAGAGCCGACTCGAGCTGCGGATCCCGCGCGGGACGGCGACGGTCGTCACCGGACCCAACGGGGCGGGCAAGTCCACGCTCGCGCTCACCCTCGCCGGTCTTCTGCCCGAACTCGACGGAACGGTGCTCGCCGCATCCGACCTCGCCGGCCGCTCCGGCCGTCGCCCCTCGCGGTGGAAGTCCCGCGAACTGCTCACCCGCATCGGCACCGTCTTCCAGGAGCCGGAGCATCAGTTCCTCGCCCGCACCCTGCGCGACGAACTCGCCGTCGGGCCGCTCGCGCTCGGGCTGCCGGACGCGCAGGTCGATGCCATCGTCGACGACCTGCTCGAGCGGCTGCAGCTCGCTCCGCTCGCACTCGCGAATCCGTTCACGCTCAGCGGCGGGCAGAAGCGACGACTCTCAGTGGCGACTGTGCTGGCCGCCGCACCGCAGGTGCTGGTGCTCGACGAGCCCACCTTCGGGCAGGACCGTCGAGGGTGGATCGGCCTCGTCGAGCTGCTGCAGGCCGAGGTCGCGGCCGGCCGCACGGTCATCGCGGTCAGCCACGACGAGGCGGTGGTGCGCCACCTCGGCGGACACCGCATCGCGCTGCACCCATCGACCGCCGACGACCCGGCGGCCACGCGCGGCGTCCCGACGCCGACCGCCGGCATCCAGAGGGGGCGGCGATGACGAGCACGACGAACCGATCGGCGACGACTCGGTCGACGCGACCCGACGCGGGCGGCCGTTCGGCCTGGCTCGACGGCGTGAACCCCGTCACGAAGATCGTTCTCGCCCTGCTGCTGTCGGTGCCGCTGTTCGCGTCGATCGACCCGGTGAGCGCTCTCGTGGCGATCGCCCTGCAGCTGCTGTGTCTTCCACTGACCGGGCTGCCAGTGCGCACGGTGCTGCTGCGCCTGCTGCCCATCGCCGTGTTCTCGCCGATCGCCGGGCTCAGCATGCTGCTGTACGCCGAGCCCGAAGGCCGGGTGTTCTTCAGCTTCGGCTTCGCCGCGATCAGCGAGGGCTCGATCGCCCTCGCCGTGGCGGTGACACTGCGTGTGATCGCTCTCGGGCTGCCGACGATCCTGCTGTTCGGTCGCACCGACCCGACCGAGCTGGGCGATGCGCTGGCGCAGGTCGCGCACCTGCCGAGCCGGTTCGTGCTCGGCGCGCTGGCCGGGGCGAGGATGCTGGGGCTCTTCATCGACGACTGGCGCACCATGTCGCTGGCTCGCCGTGCACGAGGGGTGGGCGACCACGGAGCGCTGCGTCGCTTCTTCTCGATGGCGTTCGTCCTGCTCGTCTTCGCGGTGCGGCGCGGCACGAAACTCGCGATGGCGATGGAGGCCCGCGGTTTCGGCTCGGGAATCGAGCGCACCTGGTCGCGGCCGTCGCGCCTTCACCCGCGCGACGGCGTGGCGCTGCTGGGCGGGGTCGCCATCATGGCGCTGGCCATCGCCGCGGCAGTCGCGGCCGGCGTCTTCCGGTTCGTCTGGAGCTGAGCGGCAGCTGCCCGGGCTGTCACGCGTGCGTCGGCACGGTCAGGTCGCGTTCCACAGGTCGCGGTAGAAGGCGAGCCGCTCGCGGTCGGGCTCGAGGCCGTACGCATCGATGAGCGCGTCCTCCCAACCGGGGCCGTAATCCCACTCCGTGCTCATCGATGCGACGGCGATATCAGCCCAGCGGTCGCCGACGCCGAGCAGGCCCAGGTCGACGTGCGCGAGCCACCGCCCACCGTCGTCGAGCAGAGTGTTCGGGCAGCACGCATCCGCATGACAGACCACCAGGCGATCGATCGGCGGAGCATCGCGGAATCGTTCGGGCACCCGGATGCCCCGGTGCTCGGCGTTCGCGATGCGGCCCTCGACCGACCACTTCCACGGGCAGCTCTCGACGGGCAGTGCGTCGTGCAAGGCGCGCAGCCCCTTCCCGACCGCTCGCACAGCGACCTCGGGCTGTGGGATCCATCGCGGGTCGACGGCGCTCGTGCCCGGCAGCGCCCTCGTCACCAGCCATTCGTGCGTGGCATTCCGGCCTTCGGCGAGCACCTCCGGCACGAGCGTCCACGCCCGCGCCCACCGCATCCGCTCGGCCTCGTCCCGCATGTTCGACTCGGCGTTGTGCGGCCCCCACTTGACGAAGAACGGCTCGGCGCCGCGGGGGTCGGCGCGGAAGGTCAGCCCGCCGTAGTCGTTGCTCCACACGCAGACGAGGGGTGCGCCCGCAGACAGATCGCGCACCTTCTCGGGAACTTCGACCGCTGATTCCGGAATCGACATGCGTCCATCGTCGCCGGTGTCAGTCCAGAAGCGATCTGAGCACGCCCTCGAGCACGACGGCGTGGTTGTGCTCGGTGTCGTTCACGGCGTAGACGAGCGTGACGACAGGATGCCCGCGCAGCGCGTCGACGAGGGTCGCGAGCGCCTCTGCCGATTCGGTCTCGAGCTGGGCCCGGTAGTGCGCGGCGTTGGTCTCGAAGTCCGCCCCCGGCGCGTGCCACTCGTGGCGCAGCTCGGTCGACGGGGCGACGTCCTTCGCCCACAGATCGATCGCCGCGCGCTGCTTCGAGACGCCGCGTGGCCACAGCCGATCGACGAGCACGCGGTATCCGTCGTCGGAGGAGGCGCTGTCGTAGGCTCGTTTGCGACGAAGGTCCATCCCCTCAGCATCCACCTGCTCGGCTCCACACCGCCAGCCAGACACTCAGAACCACGTATGCTGAGACTCAGTCGCACTCGGGCGTCGGATCGGCGCCGAGCCGTTCGAAGGAGAACACGATGCAGATCACCGGACAGGGCGCGCTCATCACGGGCGGCGCCAGCGGGCTCGGCCTCGCCACGGCGCGCAGACTGTCGGTAGCCGGCGCACGGGTCGCGATCATCGACCTGCAGAACTCCGCCGGCGAGGAGATCGCCGCCGAGCTCGGCGGGCTGTTCCTGCCCGCCGATGTGACCAGCTCCGAGCAGATCGCCGCCGCGGTGGCATCCGCTCACGCCGTCGCACCGCTGCGCGTCGTCGTCAACTGCGCGGGCATCGCGCCGCCGGCCAAGGTCCTCGACCGCGACGGCAACCCGGCCGACCTCGACGCGTTCGAGCGCGTCATCCGCATCAATCTGGTCGGCACGTTCAACGTGATCTCCCAGGCGGCGGCCGTCATCGCGCAGACAGCACCCACCGAGGGCGGCGACCGCGGCGTCATCGTCAACACCGCCAGCGTCGCCGCGTTCGACGGTCAGATCGGCCAACCCGCCTACTCGGCGTCGAAAGGTGGAGTGCACGCGATGACCCTGCCGATCGCACGTGAGCTCGCGCGCCACGGCATCCGGGTCTGCACGATCGCTCCCGGCATCATGGAGACCCCGATGCTCGCGGGCCTGCCGCAGGCCGCTCAGGACTCGCTCGGCCAGCAGGTGCCCTACCCGTCGCGGCTCGGCAGGCCGGACGAGTACGCGGCGCTGGTCGAGCACATCATCGCCAACGGCTACCTCAACGGCGAGACCATCCGTCTCGACGGCGCCATCCGCATGGCGCCGAAGTAAACCCGAGCCCGTCGAATCGCTCAGATTGCGTCG
Source organism: Microbacterium sp. (assembly GCF_032084865.1). Taxonomy (GTDB): domain Bacteria; phylum Actinomycetota; class Actinomycetes; order Actinomycetales; family Microbacteriaceae; genus Microbacterium. The sequence continues at coordinate 36,866 of NZ_DAMDLU010000005.1, read as the reverse complement.
AAATCGTCCCGGAACTCGCAATATGAGCGATTCCAAATCAGACAGCCCAAGGAGAGACCATGTCACTGGCCGGTAAGACCATCCTCATGTCGGGCGGCAGCCGCGGCATCGGCCTGGCCATCGCGCTGCGCGCCGCCGCAGACGGCGCGAACATCGCCATGCTCGCCAAGACCGACACCCCGCATCCCAAGCTCGAGGGCACCGTGCACTCCGCGGCCGAGGCGATCCGAGCCGCCGGCGGCCAGGCGCTGCCCATCGTCGGCGACGTGCGCGATGACGGCCAGGTGACCGAGGCCGTCATGAAGACGCAGGGTGAGTTCGGCGGCATCGACATCGTCATCAACAACGCCAGCGTCATCGACCTGTCGGGTTCGCTCGATCTCGCGGCCAAGAAGTACGACCTCATGCAGGACGTCAACGTGCGCGGCACGTTCATGCTCTCCCGCGCGGCGGTGCCACTGCTGCGTGAGTCGGCGAACCCGCACATCCTGTCGCTCTCGCCGCCGATGAATCTCTCGCCGAAGTGGCTGGGAGCGCACACCGGGTACACCCTCGCGAAGTACGGCATGACGATGGCGACGCTGGGCATCGCCGCCGAGTTCGCGGATGCCGGGATCGCGGCAAACACGCTGTGGCCGCGCACCACGATCGCGACCGCGGCCGTGCAGAACCTGCTTGGCGGTGACCGCGTGATGGCGGCCAGCCGCACCGCCGACATCTACGCCGACGCGGCGTACGCGGTGATCACCAAGCCCGCGCGCGAGTACTCCGGGCAGACCCTGATCGTGGAGGATGTGCTCGAGGCCGACGGCGTCACCGACTTCTCGAAGTACGCCGCCGTTCCCGGCACCCCCGACGACCGCCTGTTCCCCGACATCTTCCTCGACTGACGGGCTAGAGCAGCAGGTAGACCGACCCGGCGATCGTGAGGGTGATCACGAGCCGATCGAACAGCTGTTGCGGCATCCGTCTGGCGAGGCGGATGCCGATCAGCGCACCGAGCACCACCATCGGTGCGAGCGTGAGGTCGAGCAGCAGCACCTCGGGCGTGAGCAGCCCGATGCCGGCCAGGAACGGCACCTTGGTGAGGTTCACGATCGCGAAGAACCACGCCGAGGTGCCGAGGAAGACCTTCACCGGAGTGCGCGTCGCCAGGAAGTACATCGACATGACCGGTCCGCCCGAGTTGGCGACCATCGTGGTGAATCCGGCGAGAGTCCCGTACCCGGCGGCGGTGATGCGGCCGGATGCCCTGGCGCCGGCCTGATCGGAACCGGCCGTCCGGACTCCGGTCCGCCGTCTGCGCCACAGCGTGAGCCCCACCATCGCCAGCAGGATGACGCCGATCGTGCGGCGTACGATGCCGTCGGTGCTGACCGCGAGGAAGGCGGCTCCCACCAGCAGACCGACCACGACGGCGGGCGCGAGCCGCAGCAGCGTGCGCCAGTCGGCGTGCCGCCGGTAGGCGAGGAGCGCGAAGACGTCTCCGATGATGAACAGCAGCAGCATCGCCGCGGTGGATGTGCGGGCGGGAAGGACGGATGCCAGGATCACGACCGCGATGGTGGAGCTTCCCGGCAGCGCAGTCTTGCCGAGCCCTGCGATGAGTGCGGCGAACGCCAGCAGCGCCCACGCCCAGATCTCCATGCCCTCCAGCGTCCACGAGGTGAGCATCCTCGTCGCCACGCCAGGCGACTACTTGGCGACCAGCGTCGTCTCGAAGCTGTAGAGGTCTGGTCGGTAACAGTGGTGACCCTGTTCGATCGCCTTCCCCGACGCGTCGAAGGCCACACGATCGACCGTCAGAACGGGTCCACCGGCATCCATGTGCAGAAGCTCCGCTTCGTCGCCGCGAGCCCGTCGGGCACCGATGCGCTGACGCGCGACGCGAATCACGACCCCCCTCGCGCGCAGCAGCTGATAGAGACCGTTGTTCTCTAGCTGCTCGGTCGTGATGGCGCCGAACTGCGGCGGCAGGTGGTTCTCCAGGAGCGCGACGGGCACTCCTTCGCTCATTCGCGCCCGGCGGAGGAAGAGGACCTCGGTGCCCACGTTCAGCCCCAGAGCGGCCGCGATGTCGGCGTCGACCGGACGCATCTCACGGGTCAGCACGAGAGTGGAGGGCTCGAGGTGCGCGGCCCTGAGGTCTTCGTACAGGCTGGTCAGTTCGACCTCGCGGGTGACCTGTCCCTGAACCACTTGAGTCCCGATGCCGCGGCGGCGCACCAGCAGCCCTTTGTCGACGAGCTCTTGGATCGCGCGACGGATCGTCGGACGCGAGACGCCGAGCTGCTCGGCGATGGCGATCTCGTTCGTCAGCTTGAACCCCATGGGCAGGCGACCGTTGCGAATCGCGGCCTCCAGCCTCGTTGACACCTGGTGATAGAGGGGAACTGGCCCGGTGCGATCCAGATCGACGAAGGTCTCGTCGATCCAGGTGGTGTCGTGTGCCATGCCGCCAGCTCCGAATCGATGACCATGTGACAGTTGTCGCAGCAACTGTACATCGCGGCGCCTCGCACTATCCGATCCATGTGATATTGTCAGGACAAATACCGTGACGCGAGGTAAGGATCCCATTCACATGACCGAGAGCACTCGACTTCGCGACGTTCTGGCTCTCGGTCGACTCGGTGTCGATCTCTATCCGTTCCAGAGCGGCGTCGGCCTCGGCGAGGCCTCGACATTCGGCAAGTACCTCGGCGGCAGCGCCGCCAACGTCTCGGTGGCAGCTGCGCGGTACGGTCACGACGTCGCGCTCGTATCGCGGGTCGGAGACGATCCGTTCGGTCGCTACCTGCTCGCGGAACTCGAGCGCCTCGGCGTCGACAGCACCTTCGTCTTCACTGACGATACTTATAAGACCCCCATCACGTTCTGCGAGATCTTCCCGCCGGATGACTTCCCGCTCTACTTCTACCGTGAGCCGAAAGCACCAGACCTGTGCATCTCGATCGAGCAGATCGACGCCGCCGAGGTGCGCGATGCGCGGGTCATGTGGTCGACAGTGACCGGCCTCAGCCAGGATCCGAGCCGCTCGACCCAACTGCATGCACTGCGCAGCCGCGCCCGCAGCGGACACACTGTGCTCGATCTCGACTACCGTCCGATGTTCTGGGAATCGCCCCAGGTGGCGCACGAGCAGATCGCCATCGCGCTGGAACACGTGACCGTCGCCGTCGGAAACCGCGAAGAGTGTGAAGTCGCTGTCGGCGAGACCGATCCGCACCGGGCCGCAGATGCCCTGCTGGAGCGTGGAGTAGAGCTGGCAATCGTCAAGAAGGGGCCGAGAGGCGTGCTCGCCAAGACGCGCACCACCGAGGTCGAGGTCGCGCCCTTCCCCGTCGATGTGGTGAACGGCCTGGGCGCGGGCGACGCATTCGGCGGTGCCCTGTGCCATGGTCTGCTCTCTGATTGGGAGATCGAGAAGACACTGCAGTACGCGAACGCCGCAGGGGCCATCGTCGCCACTCGGCTGGAGTGCTCGACGGCCATGCCCACCCTCGACGAGGTCGAAGCCCAGCTGGTGAGCAGGTCATGAGCCGCATCCAGCCGACGGCCTTCGCTGCGCTGCGCGATCGCCGCGCAGCAGACCCGGCATCCATCGTCGTCGCTCGAGACGGTCGTCGTCGTCGTCCGCTGCTGCGTGGCGACGACCGGCTCTTCATCGTCGCCGCCGATCATCCCGCACGCGGCGCTCTGGCCGTCGGGTCGAACACGACGGCCATGGCCGACCGCTACGAACTGCTCGACCGTCTGGCCGTGGCGCTGGCGCACCCAGGCGTCGACGGCGTGCTCGGCACTGCGGACATCATCGACGACCTGGCGGCGCTGGGTCTGCTCGACGACAAGATCGTGGTCGGGTCGATGAACCGGGGCGGCCTGCGCGGCGCCCGCTTCGAACTCGACGATCGCTACACCGCCTACGATGTGGCGACGATGATCACCGCAGGAGTGGATGTCGCCAAGACGCTGATGCGCATCGATCTGGATGACCCGGCCACGGCTTCGACGCTCGAATCGACAGCCGCCGCAGTCACGCAGGCCGCGGCAGCCAAGCTTCCGATCATGCTCGAGCCATTCATGAGCTCACGCCGCAACGGGAAGGTCGTCAACGATCTCAGCGCCGATGCGGTCATTCTTTCGATCGCGATCGCCGCCGGGCTCGGTGCCTCCAGCGCATACACCTGGCTCAAGCTCCCCGTCGTCCCTGACATGGAGCGCGTCATGGCAGCGACGACGCTGCCGACGCTCCTGCTCGGCGGAGACGCGGGCCCAGACCCGGACGAGGCGTTCGCCGCCTGGCAGCGCGCTCTTGCGCTGCCGGGCGTGCGCGGACTCACCGTCGGACGCACCCTGCTCTATCCGCCCGACGACGATGTCGCCGCAGCCATCGACATGGCGGCGCGACTCGTGCACCCGAATCTCTGAAACCGACTGCTGAAGGAGCCTCCATGAGCACCCTCCCCATCCTCAGCCACTGGATCGACGGCGCCGAGCGCATGTCGCAGTCCGGCCGCACTGCCGACGTCTTCGATCCCGCGCGGGGCGTTGCAACCAAACAGGTTTCGCTCGCAGACCAGCACGATATCGAGACGGCCATCGCGTCGGCCAAGACAGCCTTCCCCGCGTGGCGCGACCTGTCGCTTGCACGCCGCCAGACGGTCATGTTCCGCTTCCGCGAACTTCTGGATGCGCGCAAGGGAGAGCTCGCCGAGATCATCACGAGCGAGCACGGCAAGGTACTGTCCGACGCGCTCGGCGAGATCAGCCGCGGTCAGGAGGTCGTCGAGTTCGCCTGCGGGCTCGCCCACCACCTGAAGGGCGAATACTCCGAGCAGGTCTCCACAGGCATCGATGTGTACTCGACGCGTCAGCCGCTCGGAGTGGTGGGCATCATCTCGCCGTTCAACTTTCCGGCGATGGTCCCGGCCTGGTTCTTCCCGATCGCAATCGCGGCCGGAAACACCGTCATCCTCAAGCCGAGTGAGAAGGATCCTTCGGCTGCGAACTGGATGGCCGCCCTCTGGAAGGAAGCCGGCCTGCCCGATGGTGTCTTCAACGTGCTGCACGGCGACAAGCTCGCTGTCGACGGCCTGCTGGAGCATCCCGACGTGAAGGCGATCTCGTTCGTCGGTTCGACCCCCATCGCCCGGTACGTGTACGAGACGGGAACGCGCAACGGCAAGCGAGTGCAGGCGCTGGGTGGAGCGAACAACCACATGCTCGTGCTGCCCGACGCGGACCTCGACCTCGTCGCCGACGCCGCGATCAACGCCGGATTCGGCTCTGCAGGCGAGCGCTGCATGGCCGTCGGCGTGCTGGTGGCGGTCGACCCTGTCGCCGATGCACTGATCGAGAAGATCACAGCGCGCATGTCGACGCTGCGCACAGGCGATGGCCGCCGAGGATGCGACATGGGTCCGCTCGTGACCAGGCAGCATCGCGACAATGTCGCCTCATACATCGACATCGCGAAGGAAGACGGCGCGACTGTCGTCGTCGACGGCCGCGACGTCAACCCCGACGGCGACGCCGACGGCTTCTGGCTGGGTCCGACACTGATCGACGACGTTCCGATCACATCGCGGGTGTACACCGAGGAGATCTTCGGCCCGGTGCTCAGCATCGTGCGCGTGTCGAGCTTCGATGAGGGCGTCGAGCTGATCAACGCCAGTCCGTTCGGCAACGGGACCGCGGTGTTCACCAACGACGGCGGGGCTGCTCGTCGTTTCCAGCATGAGATCCAGGTCGGCATGGTCGGCATCAACGTGCCGATCCCGGTGCCTGTGGCGACGTTCTCGTTCGGCGGCTGGAAGGACTCGCTGTTCGGCGACACCAAGGCGCATGGTGCCGAGGGCGTGCGCTTCTTCACTCAGCAGAAGGCCATCACCAGCCGCTGGCTCGATCCGAGCCACGGCGGCATCAACCTCGGGTTCCCGCAGAACTGACGCACCCGCACGATTCCTCGCACAATGGAGGCAGGATGACCAACACAATCGCGAGCGCCCGCTGGTTCCACCGGTGCGGTTCACTGGCGGTCGGGGACTGGCAGAGCGTCGTGGACGCGGGCACGGCCGGCTGGGCGCACACGGGCATCCGAGTGGCCGAGATCGCGGAAGGCAGTGAACTGCTGCTGGGCGAGCACGCAATCGAGCGGCTGATCGTGCCATTGGCCGGCTCGTTCTCGGTGCGCCACACCGAGAACGAGCAGGACCGTGTGACGAAGCTCCACGGCAGGACGACCGTGTTCGACGGTCCCACCGACACGCTCTACCTGTCGGCCGCGACAACCGCGACCATCACCGGCGCCGGCCGCGTCGCCGTCGCAACTTCTCCGACCGGCTCGGTGCACCCGACGCGCTACATCGCCGCATCGGAGGTCGCCGTCGAACTGCGCGGTGCGGGCTCCTCGAGCCGACAGGTGCACAACTTCGGCACACCGGAGAACCTGGACGCCGCTCGGCTCATCGTCTGCGAGGTGATCACGCCGGCCGGCAACTGGTCGTCCTACCCTCCGCACAAGCACGACGAGCATCTCCCGGGCCACGAATCCCGCCTTGAGGAGATCTACTACTTCGAGGCGGCTCGCGCTCGCGGCGATGCGCCGACGGATGCTGGCACAGATCCGTTCGGCATGTTCAGCACCTACTCCTCGCCGGCAGGCAGCATCGACATCAATGCGATGGTGCGCACCGGCGACATCGCCCTGGTGCCCTACGGCTATCACGGTCCGGCTGCGGCAGCGCCCGGCTACGACCTCTACTACCTGAACGTGATGGCCGGGCCCGACCCCGATCGGGCCTGGCTCATCAGCGACGATCCGGCGCACGGCTGGGTGCGCGAGAGCTGGGCGACTCAGAGCACCGACCCGAGGCTGCCCTACCTGAACGAGAGGGACGGCGTGCACTGATGTCTTCTACGAGGCGAATGACCGTGAGCCAAGCGCTCATCGAGTTCCTGGCGAACCAGTGGACTGTCGACGGTGACGTCCGTGAGCGCACCGTTCCCGGTGTGTTCGGAATCTTCGGGCATGGCAACGTCGCAGGCATCGGGCAGGCGCTCAGGCAGCTGAACGTCGAGCAGCCCGACCTGATGCCCTACTACCAGGCGCGTAACGAGCAGGCGATGGTGCACCAATCTGTGGGCTACGCGCGGATGCACCGTCGGCGAGCGACATTCGCCTCAGCGGCATCTGTCGGCCCTGGCGCGACCAACATGCTCACCGGCGCTGCGCTCGCAACCACCAACAGGCTTCCCGCACTGCTGCTGCCGAGCGACACGTTCGCCACCCGTGTCGCCGATCCGGTGCTGCAGCAGCTGGAGCAGCCATGGGACACCGGTCTTACCGTCAACGACGCGTTCCGGCCGCTCTCGCGCTTCTTCGATCGCGTGCACCGCCCCGAGCAGCTCTACTCGATCGCGCTCGCCGCGATGCGCGTGCTGACCGACCCGGCCGAGACCGGCGCCGTGACGATCGCCCTTCCTGAAGACGTGCAGGCCGAGGCGATGGATGTGCCGCTGGAGTTCCTGCGGGAACGCGAATGGCACATCCGGAGGCCACTGCCTGAGCGCGGACCGCTGGCCCGTGCCCTCGAGGCGATTCGCGGCGCCACGCAGCCGTTGATCGTCGCCGGTGGAGGGGTTCTCTACTCTTCCGCGGAAGACGAGCTGCGTCGCTGGGCAGAGGCGACCGGCATCCCGGTGGCGACCACGCAGGCTGGCGGTGGGGCGCTGCCGTGGGATCACCCGCAGTACCTCGGCGGTATCGGTGCCACCGGATCGACCGCCGCCAACCGACTTGCCGCCGAGGCCGACGTCATCATCGGCATCGGCACTCGATACAGCGACTTCACGACGGCATCGCGCACAGCGTTCCAGAACCCGGCCGTCACATTCGTCAACATCAACGTCGTCCCCTTCGACGCCTACAAGCACGGCTCACAGCGGCCGGTCGTCGCTGACGCGAGAGAGACGCTGACGGCGCTGAATGAGGCTGTCGACGGATGCATGGTGAGCGCCGAGTATGCCGCGCGGATCGCGCGGGAGAATGCCGAGTGGGATGCCGTGGTGGATGAGGCTCTTGCCCCGACCGGCGCCTCTCTTCCGGCGCAGGCCGAGATCATCGGCGCCATCCAGGCGGCATCCGAACCGGAAGACGTCATCGTGCAGGCAGCGGGCTCCCTGCCAGGCGACCTGCACAAGCTGTGGCGCGTGCGCGATCCCCTGGGCTACCACGTCGAGTACGCGTTCTCGTGCATGGGCTACGAGATCGCAGGCGGACTCGGGGTCAAGCGCGGAGCTCTGGCAGACGGCTCCGACCGCGACGTCATCGTCATGGTCGGCGACGGGTCGTACCTGATGCTGCACAGCGAACTGGCGACGGCCGTCGCCGAAGGGCTGAAGATCATCGTCGTGATCGTGCAGAACCACGGATACGCCTCGATCGGTCACCTCTCGGAGACTGTCGGATCGGAGAGGTTCGGCACGAAGTACCGGCGCCTCGAGCCGGAGGGACGCAACTTCCAGGGCGGGGAGCTGTTGCCGGTCGACCTGGCGATGAATGCCCGCAGCTACGGCGTCGACGTGATCGACATCGCTGTCGGCGTGCGTGCGATCGAGGAGCTCGGCGATGCCATCGCTCGGGCGAAAGCCTCGGACAAGACCACCGTGATCCACATCGAGAGCGACCCGTTGCTCTATTCACCCGACGGCGAGGGCTGGTGGGACGTTCCCGTCGCCGCGGTGTCGACGACCTCTGAGACGCAGCGAGCCCGCGCTGAATACGAACGCCAGGTCCTGCCGCAGCGCCCGCTGCTGGGCTGAGCTGTCAGAGAGGAAGAAGACATGATAGACGCGATCGTCGCCGGTGCTCCGGTGAGCTTCGGAGTGTTCGAGCTGACCCCGCAGGGAGCGCAGACCGTCTCGCCCGACCAGATGCTCGAGGCGCTGCAGGCGGCCGACTATCGGGGAATCGATCTGGGGCCCGTCGGATTCCTCGGGCGTGGGGCCGAACTGCGGCAACGGCTCGACCGGTTCGACCTCGACCTTGCGGGTGGCTGGGTGCAGCTGCCGTTCTCCGACGACGAGGCGTTCGCTGCATCGCTGCACGCCCTGCGCGACGCGCTCGCGATCTTCGCGGTCGCCGCGGAGCGCTCACCGGCGCTGCTGCCGCTGCCCACACTCGCCGATGCAGGCTCTCCGCGACGCAGTGCCGCCCCGGGGCGAGGAGCTGACGCGGATCCGCTTGCTGATGATGGGTGGCGGCGACTCGTCGACAACGTCGCACATGCGGCCGAGCTCGTGCGGCGCGAAGGGTTCGAGCCGACGTTCCATCACCACGCCGGGACCTTCGTGGAGTCGCCCACCGAGGTCGACCGCTTCCTCGAGCTGGCCGACATCGACCTCACCCTCGACACCGGTCACCTGCTGATCGCGGGGGGCGACTCGGTCGCTGCCGTCGAACGCTGGGGCGCGAGGATCAATCATCTGCATCTCAAGGATGTCGACATCGCACTGCTGGACAGGGTGGTCGCACAGGGCGGCGGCATGACCGAGATATGGTCGTCGGGCGCATTCGTCGCCCTGGGCGAGGGCGACCTCGACATCACCGCTGTCATGCAGACGATGAGCGAGAGAGGATTCTCCGGCTGGGTCGTTGTCGAGCAGGATGTGCTCAACGGCTCGGACATCAGCATCGCCGAGTTCGCTGCGCAGCGCGCCGCCGATCAGAGCACCAGTCGCGACGTGCTCCGTCAGTGGCTCTGAGCGCGGTACGAGAATGTCGCCACACGAAGAAGGAGGAGCTGAATGACTGAAGCCGCCCTGCGCATCGGGCTCGTGGGAACAGGCCGGATCGGCCAGGTCCACGCCGCGAACATCGCCGCAGACCCGGCCACCACGCTCGCGTGGATCGCAGATCCGTACGTCGCCGGAGCTCGGAGCGTCGCGGAGCGCTTCGGTGGACGTGTCACAGATAGCCCGGAGGAGCTGCTCACCTCGGGTCAGATCGATGCGGTGCTGATCGCGTCGCCGACTCCCACGCACGTCGACCTCATCGGCCGCGCGGTCGGACTCGGCCTGCCGGTTCTCTGCGAGAAGCCCATCGATCTGGATATCGCGCGCGTCGACGCGCTGCGGCCGATCGTGGCAGCCGCCGGTGTGCCCGTGGCGCTCGGCTTCAACCGTCGCTTCGATCCCGATTTCAGCAGTGCGCGCGACCGTGTGGCAGCCGGGGAGATCGGTCGCCTCGAGCAGCTGACGATCATCAGCCGTGATCCTGCCCCACCGCCCGCGGAGTATGTGGGCGTCTCCGGAGGCATCTTCCGCGACATGACGATCCACGACTTCGACATGGCGCGCTTCTTCCTGCCGGAGATCGTCGAGGTCTCCGCATCCGGCAGCACCGTCTTCGACGACGGTGCGCGTCAGCACGGCGACTTCGACACGGCGATCACGACGCTGCGAACCGCAGATGGCGCACTCATCACGATCATCAATTCGCGCCACAGCCCGACCGGCTACGATCAGCGGATCGAAGCCTTCGGCAGCGCGGGGCTGCTCACTGTCGCCAACGCTCCGACGAGTCTCGTGCGCCTCTCGACAGCGGACGCTGTCGAAGCGGCGCCGCCGTACCAGGACTTCTTCCTGCAGCGTTACGCGGCTGCCTATGCCATCGAGCTCGCCGAGTTCGTGCGCCTCGCTCGGGGCGAGCAGTCCTCTTCGCCGACGTTCGACGACGGTCGCGCTGCGCTGATACTGGCGGATGCCGCGCAGAGGTCTGCGCACCAACGGATCGCCGTGCAGGTCGATCTCTCGGCCTGACCCGGCACGCACGACAACGGCCACACCGTCTGCTTCTCAGCGACGGGGTGGCCGTTGTCGTGCGGTGGTCAGTTCAGCAGCCGGCCCAGTGACGGCAACGCAGAGCGGTAGCCGTCGACGAGGCTCTTCGCGACGTTGACGGAGTCCACGAGCGGGTGCGCGGCGAAGGCGCGCCAGGCGAGCTCGCGGGAGCCTTCGTTGGCAGCCGCGATCACCAGCCGCTCGGCCGACTTCACCTGCGTCATGAGGCCCGCCATCTCCAAGGAGACCGGAGCGACCGGCCAGGGCCGCACACCGCTCGCGTCCACTGTGCATCCGACCTCGACGACGGCATCCGCGGGCAGCTGGGGAACCAGCGACCCATTGCGCACGTTGAGGATCATCGTGGCTTCGCGGCCGGTGGCGATGGCCGCCATCAGGTCGAGTGCGACCTGCTGGTAGCCGCCGGTGTCGACGTCCTCTTCGTGGCGGCTCTCGCCTTCAGTGCGTGATTCCGCCATGTAGGTCGATTCGCGCGCGTGGCGCACCCGCTGCCATTCATCGAGCGGGTGCTGGTGGGCCGCGGCGAAGAACGAACCCTGCTGCGCGTCGAGGTACTCGCCACGAGTCTTCGCCGCAGTGCGGATCGCGGCCGTCGCTTCCCTGGCGAAGTAGTAGTAGTAGAGATACTCGTTCGGCAGAGCACCGAGCGAGCGCACCCAGTCGAAGCCCATCAAGCGGGCCTCTTCGATCGACTCGAGGGTCTGATCGGAGGCGAGCAGACCTGGCAGCACGTCGGTGCCGTCGACGGACACGGAGCGCAGCCAGCCCAGGTGGTTGAGGCCGACATAGTCGAACGTGATCAGGCTGTCCGTCGGCGAGGCGCCTGTCGCTGCGACGGCGCGACGCATCAGGCCGATGGGGGTGTCGCAGATGCCGACCACCCGGTCACCGAGGATCGCGCGCATCGCCTCGGTGACGATGCCGGCGGGGTTGGTGAAGTTGATGACCCAGGCGTCTGGCGCCACGTCGCGGATGATCTTCGCGAGATTCGTCATGAACGGCACGGTGCGCAGCGCGTATGCCAGCCCGCCCGGCCCGACGGTCTCCTGCCCGAGCACATCGAGGTCGAGCGCGGTGCGCTCGTCGATGACGCGACCGGCGGTTCCGCCGATGCGCACAGCGGCGAAGACGAAGTCGGCTCCCCGGAACGCCTCCTCCGCATCGGTCGTCGTCGTCACCCGCGGCGCTGCCGGGTAAGCGACGCTCATCTCGTCGATGACTGCGCGGATGATGTCGAGTCGCTCGGGAGCGACATCGAAGAGACACAGCTCGTCGATGCGCGTAGGGGCATCATCCGATGCCACAGCCTCGAAGACCTGGGGCACTCGAAAGCCGCCGCCTCCAACGATCGTGAGCTTCATGCGAACATTACCTCCACATCGGCATCGCGCAGTGCGCGCATCGGTTCTGCGTCGGGTGCCGCGTCGGTGATCACGGCATCCAGGTCTTCGGGCCCGCATACGCTGAGAATGCCGACCCCGGGGAGTTTGGTGGCGTCGGCGAGAACGACGACGCGCTGCGATGACTCGATCATGGCGCGCTTGATCGGCACCTCCATGCCCGTGGTGTCCATGATCGTGCCATCAGCACGGATGCCGCTGGTGCCGAGGAAGCACACGGTTGCGCGAATCTGCGCAAGGGCCTGCTCGGTGAGCGCGCCCACCATCGACTGGTAGTTCGTGCGCATGGCACCGCCGAGGATGATCAGCTCGACGCAGTCGTCGTCGCGCAGCTGATCGACGACGGCGAGGCTCGAGGTCACCACGGTGATGCGGCGCCCGCGCAGCGCTCGGGCCAGACGCGCCGTCGTCGTGCCGATGTCGAGCAGCACGATGTCGCCGTCATGCACGAGAGTGGCCGCGACCGCCGCGATGCGGGACTTCTCCTCCGGCTGCTGCTGCTGTACGTCGGCGAAGGGCACCCGGTCGGGCTCGAGGCTGCCGCCGCCACGCACGCGGTGCAGCAGGCCGTCGGTGCTGAGCGCGTTGAGGTCGCGGCGAATCGTGGAGGCGGAGACGCCGAACTGGTCCGCCAGTTCTTCGACGGTCACCTGTCCATCCGTGCGCAGCGAATTCAGGATGTGCGCCTGACGAGTTGTCGTGAGCATGCCGTGAGCATATCAGTCAGGAATGAGCATGAGTGTGCATAAACGAGCAATTGAGAGTATGGTCTAACAAACCCGACATCGATGATGATCTGAGGAGGACCGTTGAACGCCCGATTCGAGTGGGACGTGGCACTGCTGGGTCCGCTTTTTCTGGACTACGGCTTCGCGGGGCTCGACGCTGTGCCGCAGAACGGAACCGAGGTGTTCGCCGACACCGTGGGCCTGAGCCCGGGCGGTATCGCGAATCTAGCCGTCGCCAGCGCGCGCCTCGGGCTTCGGACCTCGATGGCGGCGCCGTTCGGGAACGACGTCTTCGGCGACTGGTGCTGGTCGGTGCTGCAGGACCAGGAGGGGATCGATCTCTCGCATTCCCGCCGGCTCGACGGCTACGCGACACCGATCACCGTCGCGGTCGCCTCCGACGAGGACCGCAGCATGATCACCTACGCCCCCGGAGCTGAGGATGCAGCGCAGGCGCTCCAGATCGCGACCTCTGCGCGCGCGGTGCTGGTCGATCTGAAGAGCCTTCGCCTGGCCTCTGACGCGGGTTGGTGGCGTCGGGCCGCAGGCGAGGGAGCCCTGCTCTTCGCGGACATCGGCTGGGACTCGAGTGAGCGCTGGCAGCTCAGCGACCTCGACGCACTCAGTTCCTGCCACGCGTTCACTCCCAACGAGCGCGAGGCGATGGCCTACACGCGCACGGACGACCCGGTCGCCGCCGCGCGCGCGCTCGCCGATCGCGTGCCGCTCGTCGTGGTCACCCGCGGCGGCGACGGCGTCGTCGCGATCGACTCCGCCGCCGGTGAGGAGGTGCAGATGCCCGCGCTGAAGGTCGACGTCGTCGACCCGACAGGAGCCGGCGACGTCTTCGGAGCTGCTCTCGTCCGCGCCCACCTGGCGGGGCTCGCGCTCGCAGACCAGGTCGCCTTCGCCACGCTCGCAAGCGGCATCGCCGTCACTCGGCGGGGCAGCGCGCTGTCAGCACCTGGTTGGGGGGACATCGCGGCGTGGTGGAGCGAGACCCGCAGCGTCGGCGACGCTGCGCTGCGCGCCCGCTACGCCTTCCTCGACGTGATGATCCCTCCGGCACCGCACCTGGATGTGATCCCCGCACCCGAATCACTGCAGTACACCGCACCAATGAGAGGAACCCGATGAAACGACACACTCGCATTCTGGCAGCTGCCGCCAGCACAGCCGTCGTGCTGGCGCTGGCCGCCTGTGCTCCTGGCACGGGCGCACCGAACGGCAAGGATGCCGATGACACCAAGATCAGCAAAGACATCGCCGCAGAGGGCGACGTCACCCTCACCGTCTGGGACCAGGAGGTCCGGGGTGGTCAGAACGAGCAGATGGAGCAGCTCAACGCGGCGTTCGAGGACAAGTACCCCAACGTCACCATCAACCGCGTCTCGCAGGCGTTCGACGACCTCAACACCACGCTGCGACTCGCCCTGACCGACAAGGACGCTCCCGACGTGGTGCAGGCCAACAATGGCCGTAACACCATGGGAGCGTTCGTGAAGGCCGGACAGCTGCGCAACCTCGACGACTACGCCGAGCTGTACGGATGGAAGGACCGCTTCCCCGAATCCGTGCTGCAGTACTCCACCTACGGTGAGGACGCCGTCGATTTCGGCACCGGCAGCATCTACGGTCTGCCGCAGGTCGGCGAGGTGGTCGGCGTGTTCTACTCCAAGTCCAAGCTCGCCGAGCTCGGCGCAGAGGTTCCCGCCGATTGGGCAGAGTTCCAGTCCGTGCTCGACACGGCGCACGCGAAGGGCGAGCGCCCGCTGGTTCTCGGAAACATCGACAAGTGGCCGGCGATCCACGTCTTCGGCCCGATCCAGGGCGACTTCGTCGACGCGGACACCATCCGCGACCTCGGCCTCGGCAACTCCGGCGCCGACTGGAAGACCGACGACAACGTCGCCGCCGCACAGCAGCTCGCCGACTGGTCGGCCGGCGGCTACTTCAACGACGGCCCCAACGGCACCGACTACGACGCCGCATGGCAGTCGTTCAGCACCGGCGCAGGCACCTTCTTGATCGGCGGCTCCTGGCTCGGCGCAGACCTCGAGGATGCCATGGGCGACGACGTCGGCTTCTTCGTGCCGAACACGTCGGCCGGGATCCCGGCCACCACCGGCGGCACCGGTCTGCCGTTCGCCATCACCTCAGCCGCGAGCAACAACAACGTGGCTGCGGCGTACCTGGACTTCATCACGAGCGATGACGCGATGGCGATCCTCGCCGAGACGGGCAACATGCCCGTCAACGGCTCTGCAGGGCTGGCGCCCGCCGGCGGAGTGCAGGCAGACATCTTCACCGAGTTCGGACGTGTAACCGAGAAGGGAGCGCTGCTGCCTTACCTCGACTACGCGACACCCACGTTCAGCGACACCCTCGGCGACGCGCTGCAGGGGCTCATCGCAGGTCAGTTGTCCGCCGCGGAGTTCACAGAGCTGTTGAACGCCGACTACTCGGAGTTCGTCTCGTCGAATGGCTGAAGTGTCTACGACTGAGCGGGGCGCCACCACGCGCCCCGCTCAGTCCCCGCGCCGGTGGGTACCTTATGCGTTCCTGGCACCTGCCTTGCTGCTGTACGCAGGTTTCCTCCTCTTCCCCCTCGGCCGAGCCGTCCAGTTCTCCTTCTTCGAATGGGACGGCCTGGGAGCGTCGGTCTTCGTCGGGTTCGACAACTATGTCAATATCGCCCGCGACGGTCAGCTGCGCGAATCGTTCGTGCATGCGCTCGTGCTGATCTTCTTCTACGCGGTGGTCCCGCTTGCGATCGGGCTGGTGCTGGCGGCGATCCTCACTCGAGCGAATGTGCGCGGGCTCGGCTTCTTCCGCACCGTCATCTTCCTTCCTCAGGTGATCGCGATGGTGGTCGTCGCCGTCACCTGGCGGCAGATCTACGCGCCGGACGGCCAGTTGAACCAGATCCTGCGGGCCATAGGGCTCGAGGCCGTGACTCGACCGTGGCTGGGTGATTACACGTTCACGCTCCCCGCTGTCGGCCTGATCGGCACCTGGGTCTCGACCGGGCTTGTGACTCTGCTGCTGATGGCGGGTATGAGCCGCGTACCGCGTGAGCAGTACGAGGCGGCCCGTCTCGACGGTGCCGGCGCCGTGCGCGAATTCTTCGCGGTCACGCTGCCCTCTGTACGCGGCGAGATCACCGTGGCGCTCACGCTCACCATTGTCGCTGCCCTCAAGACATTCGATCTGGTGTACGTCACAACGCGCGGTGGCCCCGGCAACTCGACATCCGTTCCCAGTTACGAGGTGTATCGACACGCCTTCGAGCTCGGCGAAGTGGGTGCGGCAGCTGCGATCGGCGTCGTGTTGACCGTCATCGTCTTCGCGATCAACGCCGTCGTCAACGTGATCGGAGAGAAGAAATGAAGGTCTCCGCGTTCGAACGGGTGGCCAACTACCTGATCCTGGGCGTGTTCGCATTGATCGTGCTCGGGCCGCTGGGCGTCATCCTGACGACGGCGTTCGGCCCGCAGAGCGCGAGCGCCGCACGAACCGGCGGACCGTTCCATCCGGGGAACTTCGCGGAAGCATGGGAGATCGGTCGGTTCGGGCAGTACATGCTCACCAGCGTCGTTGTGGCCGCGATAGTCGTCGTGGTCTCTGTCACAGCATCCGTCCTGGCTGGATATGCCCTCGGCACGATGCACTTCAGAGGCGGCACCTTCGTCTTCTATCTGTTCCTGCTGGGCATCATGGTGCCCACCGAAGCGTTCATCGTGCCGCTGTTCTTCGACTTGCGGATGCTGGGACTCACCAACACCATCTGGGGTGTCGCACTGCCGCAGATCGCGATGTCGATCGCCTTCGGCACCTACTGGATGCGCACGTACTTCCGCACATCCAGCCGGGCGATGATCGAGGCGGCGCGTCTGGACGGCGCCGGGAACGTGCGCATCCTCTGGCAGATCCTCGTGCCGATCGGCCGACCGGCGATCCTCACCCTCGTGCTGCTGACATTCATGTGGACCTGGAACGAGTTCCTGATCCCCCTGGTGATGTCGCCGAACGGAACGGTGCGCACCGCACCACTCGGCCTGGCGTTCTTCCAGGGGCAGTACACGCAGGGAACGGCCCTGTTGGCGGCCGGCGCGGTGCTCGTCGCACTGCCCGTCGTGGTGCTCTACATCTTCCTGCAGCGGCACTTCATCAAGGGGATGCTCGAGGGGGCTGTGCGCGAATAGATCCGTTCGGATCCGCATCCGAACCCGAGAGATCCCCAGCTCGTCTTCAACACGTCAGTCAGTGACTCCGCTCTGCTCCAACGGGAGCAGCGGGACTTCAAGGAGGAAGTATGAAACAGCGTCGGTATGGACGATTGGCAGGCATGGCGCTTGCTGCGGGGCTGGTGGTGCCGCTGCTCGCGACAGGAGCGAGCTACGCCGCCGAGGGGGACGGCGAGCTCGTGCTGGGCGACGCGTCCAACGCGGTCGAGACCGAGCGCGGCAAGATCGATGTCATGAGCATCTGGGCCCACCCGGATGACGATGCCGGAACGGTCACGCCGTGCGGCGTGTGGCACGACAAGTTCGACGTGCGCTGCGGCATCATCATGGTCACCCGAGGTGAGGGCGGATCGAACTCGGTCGGCCCGGAGGCAGGACCCGACCTCGGTCTGCGGCGTGAGAACGAGGATCGCACCTCGCACGTGCGCTCGGGCACGGTCGACATCTTCAACCTCGACCGCGTCGACTTCTACTACAACACCAGTGCACCGCTGACGGCACAGGTGTGGGACGACGAAGAGACACTTCGCCGTACCGTGCGTGTGCTGCGCGAGACCCAGCCCGAGATCCTGCTCGGGGCCACGCCGTCGATGGTCGTCGGGCACGGCAACCACCAGTACGCTCAGGGCCGTCTGGTCTGGGAGGCCGCGCGTGCGGCAGCAGACCCGTCGCGCTTCCCCGAGCAGCTGACGGGCGTCGGCGCAGTCGACACCTGGCAGGTCAAGCGCGTGCTCTCCGGCGGTTGGGGTCTCGATCTCAGCGGCACGGGAGTGGCAGCTGCCGAGCAGTGCAACACCTCGTTCGTGCCCAACGCCAGCGTCCCCTTCACAGTCGTCGGCACGTGGACCGGCTACGACTCGCCGTACCTGTGGCCGGAGGGGAACGTGCAGGGCGTCGAAGCAGGCACTGCCAAGACCTGGGCGCAGGCGGGTCGCGAGGGATTCATGGCTCACCCCACGCAGGCGCGCACGATGGTCAAGAACCTGGTTGCCCCGGCGTGCCAGCAGTACGGCGTCACCTACTCGAACGTGCCGATGCAGCCGAACGGGTCGCCGGCCAATGGCGATGACGCTCTGCTCTATGGCGCCGTCATCGCCGACCCCGGCGGCATGCCGCTCGGTTCGACGTTCGCTGTCGAGGCGGATGGCTACTACCACGGCTCGACCGAGCCGTTCACAGTGACCGTGTCATCGCGCTCGGGCGGAGCGAGTGTCCCCGCGGGCGAGATCGCACTGCAGGTCCCGGCGGGATGGAGCGTCAGCGCCGCGCAGGCGTTCGGTCCGATCGTCGCTGACAAGGCATCGTCGGCGACCTTCACCGTGACACCGGCGGCGGATGCCGCCGCCGCAGTGTTCAAGATCGGCGCGCAGTTCGCCGCTGGCGACATCTCCGCATACAACGACACCCGGGTGGCGCTCACCGCCGCCGTCGAGGGTCGCTTCCAGCGATGGGGCAACTTCGAGGAGTACGAGCAGTGGACCGCCGCCAACGACGCCTATGTGGGTGGCCGTTCGGACGCCGTGACGAAGATCGGCGCCGGTGAGTCGATCACTCTGCCGGTTGATGTCACCAACCGCAGCTCCGCAGCAGTGGATGCCGAGGTGTCCATCGCCGTTCCCGCAGGGTTCGCGCTGGATGCGTCGACCAAGACTCTCGCAGGACTCGCCGCGGGTGCGACGAAGACGATCGACTTCACCCTGACGCACACCGACCCGACCGCTCCTGGCGGCACAGTCGAGAACCTGACGATCACCACGACCGCCGCAGGCGTGTCGTCGAGCGAGACGGTCAAGACGTACCTGGTTCCCTCTGCGGTGATTCCCGAACTGGCTGCCGCGCCGGTGCTCGGCGGCGACGGTGCGGAGTACTCGGCCTCGCTCGACCTCGGCCGCAAGTGGGAGGGGCAGGACTGCGCGCCGAACGGCGTGGACTGCGGCGCAGGCAGCGCAGCGCAGATCGGATGGTTCGACGACGCGCTGTACGCACGTATGACCGTGATCGACGACACCGCCAGTGCTGCGGCGACCCCGGACCGCTGCTTCGGGCACTGGCTGGTCGACTCGGTCGAGGTGCTTCTCGACCCGCGCGGCAACTCGGTCGACACCTCGTCGACGTTCAAGCTCGGCATCTTCCCGTTCACGGATGACGCCTCGGGCTCGAACGGCAACGGAGCCAACGGCCCCTGCTGGTCTCGTGATGCCGACAACCATCAGGGCTTCTCGACAGGACCGCTCGCGAAGACTGTCAAGAACGCACCGAACGCCGCGGGCGTCGAGGTCGTCGCCTCGGCGGCCCGTGACAACGGAGCCTACGTCGGTGGTCAGTACGTCGTCGACGTGAAGATCCCGCTCGCTGCGCTTCCGGCGGCCGTCGGCACCACAAGTGCCGCTCCGACCGGCGACGCTGCGACGAACGCGACCGATCCGCTCTACCTCGGTCTGAACATCACGCCGTACGACTCGGACAACCGGAACTTCATCGGAGAAACTCGCACCGCCTGGTCGCCGTTCGGCAGCCAGCAGTCCGAGCCGTACCGCTGGGGCCACGCGTACCTCGAGGGGTACGAGCCTCCGGCAGATCGTGCGACGACCGCACCGGCTGCGATCATTCCGGCGACGGCGCTGCAGGGGATCCAGTCGCCGCAGACTGTGTTCCAGTCGGCTACCCGAGGCGGCACGATCTCCGGCCTGCAGCCCACCGACGCGCTGACGCTGTCGGCCGGCGCCGTGCTGTCGGAGTCGATCACACTGAAGGCGGACTCCAC
Source organism: Microbacterium sp. (assembly GCF_032084865.1). GTDB lineage: Bacteria > Actinomycetota > Actinomycetes > Actinomycetales > Microbacteriaceae > Microbacterium. Next base: position 16,861 of record NZ_DAMDLU010000005.1, on the reverse strand, counting down.
GGTGGCGGGCACGGCGCGGATGTTCCTCTACACAGGCGACGCGCGATTCACCCCGGTATGGACGTCGAGCTGCGAGGGTGACCCCTACGGCTTCTCGGCGTGTGGACCGGACGACGGTGCAGCGCCGGCCTGGGGACCCACGATGGGCGGACGCCTGCTTGCCAGCGCGACAGTGAAGGTCGCTGGGGGCACGAGTGATCTCGTGCTGCCGCTCGAGGCGGCCGCGCGCGCTGCGCTGCCTGAGGGAGCGCAGCTGCTCGTGTCGTTCGCCGACGCGGACGGTGCGGTGAACGCATGGACGTTCCCGCTCGTGACCGCGGATGACGAGGCTCCGGTCGACCCCGGCACGAACCCCCCGGGTGGTGGCGACGGTGACGGCGACGGCACGCCCGGCACGCCCGGTGGGAACTCCGACGCGGGCGGCCGCTCCAACAGCGGCGGCGACCTGGCCACCACAGGGGCGGACTCCACGTTCCTCCTGGTGACGGCGGTTCTGCTGCTGGCGGCGGGCGCGGCAGCGTTCTTCGCGCGACGTCGTCGCGCTGTCGAACCGAAGGAGTAACGACTCCAGACCTGTGGCCCTGTGCTCGCTCGAGCGCAGGGCCACAGGCGTTCGGCGCCCTCTCACCCGCGCCGCGTACCCTTGAGCACATGACCGAGACTTCTCCTGCGCGCCCTGCGAACACGGGCGTGCGCCAGACGCGCCCCCGGACAGAGGGCTGGACGCAGAAGAAGGATGCCGAAGGACGCCCGCTGCTGCAGTTCGCCAGCCCGAAGCGCGGCAAGCCGCCGGTGCACCTGGCCGACCTGACTCCCGCCGAGCGGGTCGAGAAGGTCAAGGAGCTGGGCCTGCCCGGTTTCCGCGCCAAGCAGCTGTCGACCCATTACTTCACGCACTACACCTCCGACCCCGCGCAGATGACCGACCTCCCTGCTGCGCAGCGCGATGAGCTGGTCGGCGGCATGCTGCCTCCGCTGATGACCGAGGTGAAGCGACTCGAGACCGACAAGGGCGACACGATCAAGTTCCTCTGGCGCCTGCACGACGGCGCGCTCGTCGAGTCGGTGCTCATGCGCTACCCGGGCCGCATCACCCTGTGCGTGTCGTCGCAGGCCGGCTGCGGCATGAACTGCCCGTTCTGCGCCACCGGCCAGGCGGGGCTCACCCGCAACATGTCGACCGCCGAGATCATCGAGCAGATCGTGCGGGCGAACCGAGCCATCGCCGACGGCGAGCTCGGCGGCAAGAGGTCGAACGACCACTCCATGGAGCGCGTGTCGAACATCGTCTTCATGGGCATGGGTGAGCCGCTCGCCAACTACAAGCGGGTGATGGATGCGGTGCGCATCATGGTCGCCCCGCAGCCCGACGGGCTCGGCATGAGCGCTCGCGGCATCACGGTGTCGACGGTCGGTCTGGCACCCGCGATCAGGAAGCTCGCCGACGAGGACATCCCCGTCACCTTCGCGCTGTCGCTGCATGCGCCCGACGACGAGCTGCGCGACGAGCTCATCCCCGTCAACTCGCGCTGGAAGGTCGGCGAGGCGCTGGATGCCGCCCGCGAGTACTTCGACAAGACCGGCCGTCGCGTGTCGATCGAGTACGCCCTGATCAAGGACATGAACGACCACCCGTGGCGCGCGGATCTGCTGGCCTCGAAGCTGAACTCCCGCGGTCGCGGCTGGGTGCACGTGAACCCCATCCCGCTGAACCCGACGCCGGGATCGATCTGGACGGCGTCCGAGGTCGACGTGCAGAACGAGTTCGTGCGCCGGCTCAACGCCGCGGGCATCCCGACCACGCTGCGCGATACGCGCGGCAAGGAGATCGACGGGGCCTGCGGCCAGCTCGTCGCGACCACCGAAGACGAGGCCGAAGCGGCAGCGATGGCCTGACCCGCTACTGCTTCGGGGTGCGCAGTCTCAGCATCCGGCCACTGCCCTCGATCAGCTCGGCCCACGAGTCGACGTCGACCGCGCATTCGGCGATGGCGCAGGTCGGGAATTCGACGAACTGCCCGGTGAGGTCGGGCACGGCATCCGCCATTCCGGGGTTGTGCCCGACGAGCATCGCGACGTCGACCTCATCCGGAAGCGAGGCGGCGACCGACAGGATGGTGCGCGCCGACGCGGCGTAGAGCGTGGGCTCGTCGGCCACCTCGAGTCGGAATGCAGCGGCGTAGGCATCGGCGGTGGCGCGGGCCCGCAGCGCCGTGCTCGCCACGATGTGCTGCAGGCGCACGCCCTCGTCGACGAGTCGGGATGCCATGGCGGGGGCGTCGCGCAGGCCGCGGGCGTTGAGCGTGCGGTCGTGATCGCGCACCGACGGATCGCCCCAGTCGGACTTCGCGTGGCGGGCGAGCAGCAGCGTCTTCATGTGCCCCAGCCTGACATCCGGATCCGCATGACGCACCCTTGTCTGTGAACCGCTCGCAGGGAGCGTCCGGGACTCGCACAGCCGCGGTTTCATACCCTCGAAGGATGTCCTATTCCGCACATCGCCCTGGACGGATGGATTCCCAGGGGCGGATCTCGTTCGAATCCGACGGTCCCGAAGGCTCGGTCACCGACGACGACCTCGATTTCCTCCGCCAGTACGAGCCGACCGGCCAGGGGTCCGCTGCGACCCTCGAGCAGCCCGCCGAAGAGCCGACCGACGACTCACCCGAACCGCAGACGGCGCCGCGGCGCGCACCCCGCCAGCCGCGTGCCCGGCGCCCGAAGCGCGAGCGCACCCCCGGCTCGCGGCTGCGCACCATGGCCATCCTCGGCGGCGCAGAAGGCGACATCCTCGACCGGGTGCCCGGTGAGACCCCCCGGTTCGTGCAGATGTTCTTCGTTCTGCTCGGAACCGCTCTGGTCTCGGCGATCTCGATGATGTTCGCGCTGACCACCGGCGTGCAGGTCGCGATCTGGGTCGCCATCCCGCTGGCCCTGGTGTGGGCGGCCATCATCTTCAACCTCGACCGTTTCCTCACCTCATCCATGACGTCGACCCGCAATGTCGGCAAGATGCTCGCGCTCGCCCTGCCCCGTGTGGCGATGGCCGCGCTGATCGGGTTCCTCGTCGCTGAGCCCCTCGTGCTGCAGGTGTTCCACAACGACATCGCCCGCGAGGTGGCATCCACCAACATCACCCAGTCGCAGTCCGACCAGGGCGCCCTCGAGAAGGGGCCCGAGAAGAAGGCGCTGGACGCTGCGACCGAGCGCGTCGCCGCTCTCGAGAACCAGGCCGCGACCGGGGTCGTCGCCGGCACGGAATCCGGCTCGGCGACCACGTCCGCTGCCCAGGAGACGGTCGACGAGCTGACCGGCAAGATCGCCGAGCAGCAGAAGGTCATCGATTCGGCCCGTGCGCTGTACCAGTGCGAGCTGACGGGTGAAGGCGCAGGCGCCGTGCCCGGCTGCACCGGGGTGAACGGACAGGGGTCCAGCTCCGACGCCGCCAAGGCGCAGCTCGCCCAGGCCCAGCAGACGTACGACGCGCTCGCCGCGCAGCTGCGCTCGGCGAACGACGACCTCTCGGCCGCCGAGAACGGGGCGCAGGCCAACACCGCGGCATCCGAGACGACCAACCGCGAACAGGCGAAGGATCAGCTCCCCGCGGCGAAGAAGACCTACGAGCAGGCGCTAGCCGCGTACAACGCGCGCGCCGACTCGGTCGCGCAGGGCAACGCCGGTGCCATCGGACTGCTCAGCCAGATCACCGGGCTCAACCGCCTCGGCGAGAAGGAGCCGACGATCTTCTGGGCGCACTGGCTGATCGCCGCCCTGTTCTTCATGATCGAGCTGCTGCCCGTGCTCGTGAAGGTGCTCACCAGCTGGGGCGACCCGTCGCTTTATGAGAAGACCAGGACGATCCGCAAGCAGGTTGACCTCGACCGGGTCACGGCCGAGGGCTTCCGCGATCGTGCTGCGATCGTGGCCGCGGCGGATGCCGAGCCGGGCCGATCCCCGGCTTCCGGAGTCGCCACCGGCGATCCGGCACCCACCCAGCCCATCACCCGCGCCGACATCCGCGAGACCGCGTCGGTCTGACATGATGACGCCATGACCGGCAGCCCGATACGTACCTCGTCCATCGTCGTCGTCGGTGTGCTCGCGGTCGCTGCGTACGCGGCACTCGCCGCCGTGCAGATACTCGTGCTGAATCCGCTTGCCGCGGTGCCGGGTGAGAAGATCGCGGCGATCTACGCCGACATGGATGCCGCCGGCGAGACCATGCCGGTGACGATGCCGCTGCTTATCCTCGGCATCGGCGTCGCGGCGGCGATCGTGGTGGCCGTGCTCAGCATCCGGTCGCGCCTGGAGCCCGCGCACAGCGCGCTGCTCTTCCTGCTGCTGCTCATGCTGGGTGCGCCGGGGTACTTCGTCGCCTCGTTCGGCCCCGGGATGAACCTGGCTGACACGTTCATGATCGGCGGGGCCGACTACAGCAGGTGGTCGCTGGTGCTCTTCGCGGTGAGCCTCGCCGCGGCCGCCGCGGCGGTGGTGCTCGCGCTGAAGACGAGGGGGCCACGCCCGGCCGTTGTCAAGGCCTGACCCAACGCTCGGCGACCGCCCCGATGCCGGATAGCGTGTGAGCATGGTCAACTATCGCTATCTCGGAAACAGCGGACTCAAGATCTCGGAGATCACCTACGGCAACTGGGTGACGCACGCCTCGCAGGTGGAGGACGACGCGGCGATCGCGACCGTGCACGCCGCTCTGGACGCCGGGATCACCACCTTCGACACGGCCGACACCTACGCGAACACCGCCGCCGAGGTCGTGCTCGGCAAGGCACTCGCCGGTCAGCGTCGTGCCGGACTCGAGATCTTCACGAAGGTGTACTTCCCGACCGGGCCGAAAGGCCCCAACGACACCGGCCTCAGCCGCAAGCACATCTTCGAATCGATCGACGGCTCGCTGCAGCGTCTCGGCACCGACTACGTCGATCTGTACCAGGCCCACCGCTACGACTGCGAGACTCCGCTCGAAGAGACGATGCAGGCGTTCGCGGATGTCGTCCGTCAGGGCAAGGCGCTGTACATCGGCGTCTCGGAGTGGACCGCAGAGCAGCTGCGCGAAGGGCACGCCCTGTCACGTCAGCTCGGATTCCAGCTGATCTCGAACCAGCCGCAGTACTCGATGCTGCACCGGGTGATCGAGGGCAAGGTCGTGCCGACCTCCGAGAGCCTCGGCATCTCGCAGATCGTCTGGTCGCCGATGGCGCAGGGCGTGCTGAGCGGCAAGTACCTGCCGGGTCAGCCCCTGCCCGACGGCTCGCGGGCCACCGACCCGCACTCGGGGTCGCACTTCATCAAGGAGCTGCTGCGCGACGACATCCTCGCCGCGGTGCAGAAGCTCAAGCCGATCGCGGCTGACGCGGGCCTGACCATGCCGCAGCTCGCGATCGCGTGGGTGCTGCAGAACCCGAACGTCGCCGCCGCCCTGGTGGGCGCGTCGCGCCCTGAGCAGCTCGCCGAGACGGTCAAGGCCTCGGGCGTGCGCCTCGGCGCCGACGTGATGTCGGCCATCGACGACGCGCTCGGTGACGTCGCGAACACCGACCCGCAGGACACCTACGACGTGTCGCCGAAGACCCGCCTGGTCTGAGGTCGGCGCTGCGGGCGGTGCGCACACCTGTTGTGTACACCGCCCGCTGAGCGTGACCGGCTGCGGCTCACCGCAGACGGGTCAGAGCGTCGTGATGTCGACCTGAAGGTCGTGGGTGAGCTGTTCGATGTCGGCGCGCAGCGTCTCGAGATCCGCCGAGGGCGGCAGGGTCGCCGTGACCGACGACTCGAACAGCCGGCCGCCCGCCATCGCGGCATCCCGGGTCTGGGTGTTCATGCGCTCGATGCTCAGGGCGTGAGAGCTCAGCACACCCGAGATCTCGCGCACGATGCCCGCCCGGTCGTTGCCGAGCACGCTGATCGAGATGCACTGCGCGGCGTCGGATGCCGAGGCGCCGGCGCCCGCGCGGACCGTGATCGCGAGCATCCCGTCGAGCGCGTCGAGGTCGCCCCGCAGGGCATCCACGCGCTCGTCGGCGACGGAGATCTCGATCACCCCGGCGAAGGTGCCGGCGAGCTCGGCGAGCTGGCTGTTCTCCCAGTTGCCGCCGTGCGCCGCGACGATGTCGGCGACGGCGGACACGAGCCCGGGTCGATCCGCTCCCGCGACCGTGAGGATGAGCGTGGTCATGCGCTCAGCGTAGCGCGCTCACCACGCGCCGCCGTCGAGGAAGCGCTGCATCCGCTCGCGATGCGGGGCCAGATCCCAGCCCTGAGCTGCGACCCAGTCGTCGTCGTAATAGGTCTGCGTGTAGCGGATGCCGCTGTCGCAGATCAGCGTGACGACGCTGCCCGTCTCACCGGCGTCGCGCATGCGCGAGATCAGCTCGAACGCGCCGTAGAGGTTGGTGCCGGTCGAACCGCCCGCGAGGTGCAGCGTCCGCTCGCGCAGCAGGCGGATCGCGGCGACGGACGCCGCGTCGGGAACGGGGATCATCTCGTCGATGACGCTCGGCACGAACGACGGCTCCATCCGAGGCCGGCCGATGCCCTCGATCATCGAGGGCTCGCCCGTGGCATCCGGATCGCCCTGCCAGGCGGCGTAGAACGCCGAGCCCTCGGGGTCGACGACCGCCACCTCGGTCGGATGCCGGCGGTAGCGCACGTAGCGGCCGAAGGTGGCGCTGGTGCCGCCGGTGCCGGCGCCGACGACGATCCAGCGGGGGACGGGATGCCTCTCGAGCGACAGCTGGCTGAACACGCTCTCGGCGATGTTGTTGTTGCCACGCCAGTCGGTCGCCCGCTCGGCGAAGGTGAACTGGTCGAGGTAGTGGCCGTGGCATCCGGCGGCGAGGCGCCGCGCTTCGGGCGAGATCTCCTCGGCGTGGTCGACGAAGTGGCAGAGGCCCCCGTAGAACTCGATGAGGTCGATCTTCTCCTGGCTCGTCGAACGTGGCACCACCGTGATGAACTCCAGTCCGAGCATCCGGGCGAAGTAGGCCTCGGAGACCGCCGTCGACCCGCTCGACGATTCGACGAGCGTGGTGTCCTCATCGATCAGGCCGTTGACGAGCCCGTAGAGGATGAGCGAGCGAGCCAGGCGGTGCTTGAGCGAACCGGTGGGATGCACCGACTCGTCTTTCAGGTACAGGTCGATGCCCCAGCTCGTCGGCAGGGGGAACAGGTGCAGGTGGGTGTCGGCAGACCGGTTGCCGTCCGCCTCGAGCACCTGGATGGCGGAACTGACCCATTCGCTCATGGTTCGAGGGTAGCGGTGGGTGGCGCGCTCCCGGCCCCGGCGACTGCGGCGGTCAGGCCGAGATCGCCTGGCGCAGCCAGCGCTCGATGCCGGCGACGTGTGCCGTGGCGAGCGAGGTGGCCAGGGCGGAGTCGTGCTGGGCGATCGCCTCGGCGATGGCGCGGTGCTCCGACAGCGTGCGGTCGACGGCCCCCTGCTCGGTGAGGCCGCGCCACACCCGGGCCCGGATCGTCTGGCTGCCGAGCCCGTCGATGAGGCTGGCGAGGTACCCGTTGCCGGTCAGGCGGACGATGTCGCCGTGGAAGCGGATGTCGTGCGCGACCAGGTCGTCGATCGAGACGCTGTCAGGGTCGACTGCCGACACCTCGTCGATCAGCGCCTGCGCCTGCTCGGCGCTCGCGACGCCGGCCGCGAGCCCCGTTGCCTGCGACTCGAGCATGCGCCGCACGGTGAACAGCTCGAGCAGCGAATCGTCGTCGTGCAGGTCGACGACGAAGCTGATCGCCTCGAGCAGCAGGTGCGGTTCGAGGCTGGTGACGTAGGTGCCGTCACCTCGGCGCACGTCGAGCACCCGGATGACCTCGAGGGCCTTCACCGCCTCGCGCATCGAGTTGCGGGAGAGACCGAGGCGCTCGGAGAGCTCTTTCTCGGGCGGAAGCCGATCGCCGGGGCGCAGCTCACCGGAGACGATCATCGCCTTGATCTTCTCGATCGCCTCATCGGTGACAGCCATGCCGCCATCTTCGCACAGTGATCGGATGTTTCGGGCAGGATGTGAGCATGCGCGTCGTCGACTCCCACCTGCACCTCTGGGACCCCCAAGTGCTCGAGTACACCTGGCTCGACGGTCCGCTGGCCGCAGTGTTCTCCGACGAGGAGATCGTCGATGACGCCCTCGACGACGTCGAGGAAGATGTCGCGATCTTCGTGCAGGCCGAGACCGTCGCCGAACAGCACCTCGCCGAGGTGCGGTGGGTCGACTCGATCGCGCTGCAGTCGGGCGTCGTCGCCATCGTGGCCGGAGCGCGTCTAGACCGGGGCGCCGACACCGAGTGGCACCTCGACGCCCTGCGCGCGCACGAACGGGTGATCGGAGTCCGGCACCTGCTGCAGGGCGAACCCGACGGCTTCGCGCTCAGCGATCCCTTCCTCGCGGGGGCGCGGTCGGTGGCATCCCGGGGCTGGACCTTCGACGCCTGCGTGCACGCCAGCGGCATCTCGGATGTGACCGCGCTCGCCGCGGCCGTGCCCGAGCTCCCGATCGTGCTCGACCATCTCGGCAAGCCGCACGTCGGCACGGCGGCGACGCCGCAGCGCCCCCGCGCCGAGTGGCTGCGCGACATGGCGGAGCTAGCCCGGCACCCTCAGGTGTTCTGCAAGCTGTCGGGCCTGCCCGCCGAGACCGGCGGGAGGTGGACGGATGCCCAGGTGGCGCCCTTCCTCGATGCCGCGCTGGAGAGCTTCGGACCGCAGCGGCTGATGTGGGGCAGCGACTGGCCGGTCTCCGCGGTCGCCGGCGAGTTCGTCCCCGGCAGCCGGCAGGCGTGGCTGACCACCGTCGCCGCATGGGCGGCGGCCAGGGAGGTCGACGCCGACGCGCTCTTCTGGGAGAACGCGCTGGCGTTCTACGGCATCCGCTGACCGGCCCAGGCGGGCCGGCTCACTCGGAGCGCAGGCGCAGGGATGCCATCCCGCCGTCGACCTCGATGCACGTGCCGGTCGTCGACCCCGAGGCAGGGCTGACCAGGTACAGCACCGCGCCCGCGACCTCGTCGGCCGACACCAGGCGTCCGTGTGGCTGGCGGGCGTTGAGGGCGGCCCGCTCGGCGGCCGGGTCGGCGGCGGAGTCGAGCAGGCGCCCGACCCACGGGGTGTCGGCGGTGCCGGGGTTGACGGCGTTGACCCGGATGCCGTCGCGCAGGTGATCGGCGGCCATCGCGCGGGTCAGCGCCGAGACGGCGCCCTTCGACGCCGAGTACAGCGCGCGCTGCGGCAGGCCGGTCGTCGAGGCGATGGATGCCGTGTTGCACACCGCCGCCGACGGTGACCGCCGCAGCCACGGCAGGGCGGCCGAGGTCACGCGGGCGATGCCGGTGACGTTGATCGAGAGCACCCGGGCCCACTCGTCGTCGTCGTTCGCGGCGATGTCGCCCTGCGCGCCGATGCCGGCGTTGTTGATGACGATGTCGACGCCGCCGAACCGTTCGGCGACCGCGGCGACGGCGGCGTCCACGGACTCGCGGTCGGAGACGTCAGCGGTGAATGCGGCGAACCGGGCATCCGCCGTCGAGGTGTCGCGGTCGAGCACCGCGACCTGCGCGCCCTGCTCGTGCAGGGCGGAGGCGATCGCCGCTCCGATGCCGGAGGCGCCGCCGGTGACGATCGCGACGAGGCCGTCGAGCGCGCCCTTCGACGGGCTCACGGCCCCATTCTCCGGGGCGCTCAGGGGCCCATTCTCCGAGCGGCTCACTTCGCGGCCTCCCACGCGACGAACTCCTGGCGCTGACGGCCCAGGCCCTCGATCTCGACCTCGACGACGTCGCCGGCCCGCAGGTACGGGAACTTCCCGCCGAACGCGACGCCCTGCGGCGTGCCGGTGAGGATGAGGTCGCCCGGCTCGAGGGTGACGTACTGCGAGAGGTGGTGCACGATCGTGTGCACGTCGAAGATCATGTCGGAGGTGTTCGAGTCCTGACGCGGCTCGCCGTTGACCCAGCTGCGCAGCCGCAGGTTCCGCGGGTCGACCTCGTCGGCGGTGACCAGCCAGGGCCCGGTGGGGTTGAACCCGAAGGCGATCTTGCCCTTCGACCACTGCCCGCCCGAGACCTCCATCTGGAAGGCGCGCTCGGAGACGTCGTTCGCGACGACGTAGCCGGCGATGTGCGCGGCCGCCTCGTCGACCGAGTCGAGGTAGGCGGTGCGGGTGCCGATGACGATGCCGAGCTCGACCTCCCAGTCGGTCTTCTCGCTGCCGCGCGGGATGGTGACGGTGTCGTCGGGGCCGACGACGGTGTTCGGCGTCTTCAAGAACATGATCGGCACGGTGGGCGGCTCGGCACCGGATTCGCGGGCGTGCGCGGCGTAGTTCTGCCCGATGCAGATCACGGCGCTGGGCCGGGCGATCGGCGCGCCCACGCGCAGGGACTCGGCTCCGGTCACCTCGATGAGGGTGCCGGCGTCGAGCGCCGCCTGCGTGCGACCGACGGGGTCGCCTGCGAGGAAGTCGCCGTCCACATCGGATGTCACGGGGCGCAGATCCAGGATGCGGTTGCCGTCGATGACGACGGGGATCTCGCTTCCCGCTTCGCCGAGTCTTGCGAACTTCATGGCTCTCCTTCGCCTCGCAGAGTCGGGAGTCGAACGCGGCTCCCGTCTTTGACAGTATAGACATCGGATGTTTACACTCCAAGAGTTCGCGTCCGTCTCGTCGACGCGTCGAAGGAGAGCTGTGAGCCGTATCGTCGCGCTGGAGACCAGTGACATCCGCTTCCCCACATCGCTGAGCCTGGACGGCTCGGACGCGATGAACCCCGACCCCGACTACTCGGCGGCGTACGTCATCGTGCGCACGGATGCCGGTGACGCCGGGCACGCCTTCGTCTTCACGATCGGGCGCGGCAACGACGTGCAGGTCGCCGCGATCGACGCCTTGGCCGGACACCTCGTCGGCCGCGAGGTCGAACCGCTGCTCGACGACATGGGCGGCACCTTCCGCGAGATCATCGGCGACTCGCAGCTGCGCTGGCTCGGCCCTGAGAAGGGCGTCATGCACATGGCCATCGGCGCGGTGATCAACGCGCTGTGGGACATCAAGGCCAAGCGCGCGGGCCTTCCCCTGTGGCAGCTGCTCGCGCGCATGACCCCAGAGCAGATCGTCGACCTCGTCGACTTCCGCTACCTGAGCAACGCGCTCACCCGCGACGACGCCCTGGAGATCCTGCGCGCCGGCGTCGCCGGACGCGCCGAGCGCGAAGCGCAGCTGCTGGCGACCGGCTATCCCGGCTACACCACCAGCCCGGGCTGGCTGGGATACTCCGACGAGAAGCTCGAGCGTCTCGCCCGCGAGGCGATGGCCGATGGCTTCACGCAGATCAAGCTGAAGGTCGGCGCCGACCTCGACGACGACATCCGCCGCTTCCGCAAGGCGCGCGAGGTGTGCGGACCGGACTTCCCGATCGCCATCGACGCGAACCAGCGCTGGGAGGTGTCCGAGGCGATCGAGTGGGTGAACGCGCTCGCCGAGTTCGACCCGGCCTGGATCGAAGAGCCCACCAGCCCCGACGACATCCTCGGTCATGCCGAGATCGCCCGCGGCGTCGCGCCGATCCGGGTGGCCACCGGTGAGCACGCGCAGAACCGGATGATCTTCAAGCAGCTGCTGCAGGCCGACGCGATCGGGGTCATGCAGATCGATGCGGTGCGCGTCGCCGGCGTGAACGAGAACATCGCCAACCTGCTGCTCGCGGCGAAGTTCGGCGTGCCGGTGTGCCCGCACGCCGGCGGCGTCGGGCTGTGCGAGGCGGTGCAGCATCTGTCGATGTTCGACTTCGTCGCCGTCAGCGGCACGCGCGACGGCCGCCTGATCGAGTACGTCGACCACCTGCACGAGCACTTCGTCACCCCGACCGACATCCGCGGCGGGGCGTACATGGCCCCGATTGCGCCGGGCACGAGCATGGAGATGAAGGCGGAGAGCATCGCCGAGTACACCTGGAAGGGGCAGCATGTCGGCGTCTGAATCCACCGTCCCGCGGCTGGGCTACGGCGCGGCGAACGTCGGAAACCTCTTCCGCGCGCTCAGCGACGATGAGGCGTGGGCCATCCTCGATGCCGCGTGGGAGTCGGGCATCCGGCACTACGACACGGCCCCGCACTACGGTCTCGGTCTGTCGGAGCGACGTCTGGGGGCGTTCCTGCAGACCAAGCCCCGCGGCGAGTATTTCCTCTCGACCAAGGTGGGGCGCCTGCTGCGCCCCAACCCGCAGCACGAGCCGGGTGGCCTCGACACCGCCAACGACTTCCACGTCGCCGACGACCTGCACCGGGTATGGGACTTCTCGGCGGAGGGTATCCGCGCCAGCCTCGACGAATCACGCGAGCGGATGGGCATCGAGCGCATCGACCTGCTCTACCTGCACGATCCGGAGCGCCACGATCTCGACCTCGCGCTCGCTGAGGCGCTGCCCGCCCTCGAGCAGCTGCGCGCCGACGGCGAGGTGACGCGCATCGGCGTCGGCTCGATGGTGTCGGAAGCGCTCGCCGCCTCGGTGCGCCAGGCCGACCTCGACCTGATCATGGTCGCCGGTCGCTACACGCTGCTCGAGCAGCCGGCCGCCGAGGCGGTGCTGCCCGCCTGCCGCGACAACGGCACCGGGATCGTCGCCGCCTCGGTGTTCAACTCGGGTCTGCTCGCGCAGCACGAACCGCGACGTGACGGACGCTACGAGTACGGGCAGCTGCCCGACGAGCTGTGGGACCGGCTGGTGCGCATCCACGCGGTATGCGCCGACCACGGGGTGCCGCTGCCGGCGGCGGCCCTGCAGTTCCCCCTGCAGTCCGACCTCGTGCACGCCGTGGTCGTCGGCGGCAGCCGGCCCGCACAGCTCGCGCAGAACGTCGAGCTGGCGGCGCTGCCCATCCCCGCCTTCCTCTGGCAGACGCTTGCTGCCGAGCGCCTCATCCCCGCCTGATCGAAGGAGCGCCGATGCTCGAAGGAATCCACCCGCTGCTCTGCGGTGAGCTGCTGCTGCACCTCGACCGGATGGGGCACTCCGACGCAGTCATCGTCGCCGACGCGCACTTCCCGGCGTGGGCGCTGGGGGCGCGGGTCATCGACCTGCCCGGCACGACCACCCCGGATGTCGTCGCCGCGATCCGCACCGTGCTGCCGCTCGACGACGCCCCGGCGCTCGATCTGATGGAGTCGGCGGATGCCACCGTGCTCGACGTGCAGCGCGAGCTGATGCACGCCGCCGGCACGAGCCAGAAGACGACCCGGTTCGTCGAGCGCTTCGCGTACTACGGAGTGGCGAAGGACGCCTACCTGATGGTGCGCACCGGAGAGACGCGCATCTACGCCAACGCTCTGCTGCGCAAGGGCGTCGTCGGCCACCACCCCGCCTGACCGCAGCAATTCACGCCCCGCCGATCACGGCTGCCGGATCAGCTGCGCTTCGACGTCGGCGGCGAAGGGCTCGGCGAGCGACCAGCGGAACACGAGCCGCTCGTCGTCGGCCGTCACCGTGACGTGATCGTCGAGAACGGCGAGGTCGCGCACACCGATCGCGGGTGGCGGGGCGGTGCACAGCGAGGTCTGCCAGACGATGACCACGTCGGCGGGCAGGGGGCCCAGGCGCACGGCCGGGCAGGCCAGCGCGTCGGCACCGTCATGGATCTCATCGACCACCGGTTCCGGAGTGAGTGCGACCCGTCGCGGCGCATCGGACGGGTGCGTCGCCCAGGCGCCGAGCAGCCGCACGCTGCTGATCAGCCTGTTCGCGGTGGCTGCGGCGCTCGGGACGGGTGCTGTCACGGCATCCGTCCCGCCCTGACCGCCCACGAGTGCCGCGCCGCTCACCCGCCCCGTGAGGCCGACCGCGCCCGTGAGGCGACCGACATGCAGGGTGGCGTCGCCGACGATCTTCGTCGCCACCCGTGAGACGACATGCCGGCCTCCGGCGTCGAGGGTGCGGGTCACCGCGCCGCCACGCGCGCCGACCGTCACGCGGGTCGCCGCCCGGTGCGACGCCCCCTCGATCGTCAGGTCGCTGTCGCGCACGTCGCCGCCGGAGACCGGCCGGGTGGCGGAGGTGAACTGCATCCGGCGGTACAGGGGGTCGTCGCGGGTCGGGTGCCCGTCGCTGCCGAAGTTGTGCAGCCGCACGATGCCGTCATCGCGGCGGGCATCGATCAGCCACCGCGGGCCGTCGAGCACGCGCCGCACGTCGTGCTGCTCGATCTGCAGCGCCGTCTCCGTCGCCGTCCACACCGGGTCGTCCGCCGGGAGCGCGAGGCCTAGGAAGCCCTTCGCCGCCCAGTACGGCGACCCCGGTCCGCTGTACGACTGCACCATGCTCGGGATCGGCTCTCGCTGCCAGCCCAGCGACAGCACGCCGGTGTCGACGCTGCCGCCGTCGACGAAGTGCTTCAGGATGCCGCTGGTCAGCCGCCGGGTGCGCGAGGCGTCGAGAACCTGGAGCCCCTCGCGGCGCGCCATCCAGAACGGCGCCGCCGTCGCCCAGCGGTAGATCAGCGAGCGGCCCTGGAACACCGGCGCGCAGCGCGCGTCGAACAGGTGCTGATAGCCGTCGACGAACGCTCTCAGGCGCTCGCGGTGCAGGGCGCGACGGTCGTCGAAGCCGGCGCCCATCATCTCGTCGATGAAGAACGGGTACCAGTGGAACGCGAAGGCGTTGTAATGGTCGAAGCGCCGGCCGTCGCCGTCGGTGTACCAGCCGTCGGCCCGGTGCCAGTCGTCCATTCGGTCGAGCGCGTTCTCGACCGTGTCGCGGGCGTCGGCGAATCCGTCGGCGTGGGTGAACGCCGCCAGGGTGGCGCCCAGCAGCACGTGGTTGTTGTCGGCGCACCACGTGCCGCGTGCCTGCGCGAACCAGGTGAGCACGCCGTCGCGGGTCGCGTCGTCGAGCGCGGCCCAGACCGTGTCGCGCGTGAGGTGCAGCGCGATCGCGATGGATGCCGCCTCGACGGTGGCCTGGCTGTGGTCGGTGATCTCCGGCCAGATGCGCTGCGCGACCGCGTGCTGCACGGCCTCGGCGTAATGCGCGATCAGCGGGGCGGTGCCCTCCGTGCCGGCCGGGTCACCGGCGATGCGCAGGGCCGCGAGCAGAAAGGTGCGCGCGAATCCCTCGAGCCGGTCCATGGGCGAGCCCGCGGCGGCATCCACCGCGCCCGGGCGTACGGCGAAATCCACCATCGCTCCGCCGTGCGTCGAGCGCTGTCGCGCCGCGTCGAGGATCCGGTCGGCGGCGGCCACCCAGTGCGCACGGGTGTAACCCGTGTACGGGGCGGAGAGCGGGTCGGCGGGCGGCATCCAGGCGGGGGCGGTCGCGGGCATGACTCGATCGTCGCGACGGAGGAGGAGAGGATTCAAGAGGAGAAGGTGTTGAATCCTCTTCTCCTGACCGCGTTGAATGGCGGGCATCCGAGCCAGGAGGCCGCCTTGCCGCATCGCCCGAACATCCTCGTCGTCATGGCCGACCAGTTCCGCGCCGCATCCCTCGGGGTCTCCGGGGAGGACCCGGTGCACACCCCGCACCTCGACGCCCTCGCCGCGAGCGGGCGGGTCATGCGTCAGGCGGTGAGCGGGTACCCGGTGTGCAGCCCGCATCGTGCGATGTTCCTCACGGGCATGCGCCCGCAGGTGAACGGCGTGACCTTGAACGTGAACTCCGAGAGCGCGCAGGACGGCGTCGGCCTGCGCGACGGACTGCCCACCTGGGCCAGCGCCCTGCGCGAGCACGGGTGGCGCACCGGCTACATCGGCAAGTGGCATCTCGAGCCGCCGGTCGCCGACGACGAACGGTTCGGCGAGGGACGCCGCGACGACGGCAAGGTGTGGGATGCCTGGTCACCCCCGCACCGGCGCTTCGGCTTCGAGTACTGGTACTCGTACGGCGCGGCCGACCGTCACCTCGCGCCCCACTACTGGACGACCGACGCCGGCCGGGAGCAGCGGGTCGACGTGGACGAGTGGTCGGCCGAGCACGAGATCGACGTCGCGATCGAGTTCGTGCGGGATGCCGGCGACGGGCCCTACGCGCTGATGGTCTCGCTCAACCCGCCGCACCAGCCGTTCGACCAGGTGCCCGATCGCTACCGCACGCGCTACGCCGGCCTCGACGAACGCACCCTGCTGAACCGCCCCAACGTGCCGCACGGCACGGCCGCCGCGACCGAGGCGGCGGCGGTCGCCCGCGACTACTTCGCGGCGATCACGGGTGTCGACGAGCAGGTCGGACGACTGGCATCCGCCGTCGCCGCACAGAACACGACCCGGCCGACGGTGATCCTGTTCACCTCCGACCACGGGATGCAGCTGGGCAGTCACGCCCTGATGTACAAGAACGTCGCGTACGAGGAGTCGATGCGCCTGCCGCTGATCGTGCACGCGCCCGGGGTGGTCCCGGCGGGGGAGTCGCACACCGTCGTGGACTCCCTCGACTTCGCGCCCACCATCCTGGGTCTTGCGGGTGTCACCGCGCGCGACGCTCGCGTCGCCGGCCGCGACCGCTCGGATGCGCTGCGTGGCGCGCCCGACGCTCCGGCATCCGTCGACGACGACGCGACGCTATACACCCGCTTCGCCTCGCGGTCGGATGCGAGCAGCGTGCGCGGGCTGCGCACGCGCACGGCGAAGGTCGTCGCGACCTGGCATCCGGCTTCGGGTCTGACGATGCAGTTCTTCGACCTCGTCGCCGATCCCTACGAGCTCGACGACCGCCCCGACGACCCGCGTGCTGCGGCGCTCGCCGGACGGCTGAGCGACGAGCTCGAGCGCGCGGGCGACGAATGGGAGGGCGCCGCAGCGCTCGCGGACGTGCTCAGCCCGCGGGCGCCTCGTCGACCGGCAGCCCCACCCGCTCA
>NZ_DAMDLU010000004.1:0-49251 GCF_032084865.1 Microbacterium sp. | reverse complement strand
GTGCCCCTGCTGGCCGAGCGCCGCCTCGCCGCGCTTACGTGACGACGCGCGCGGCGCCGTCGTGCGGGGTCAGTTGGGTACGGATACAGATCGAATCGCGTACGTTTCCGACCCCGACAAAGGCGGTCGGGCCGGAGTGAGGCTCAGTATTGGTCAGCCTTTATTCTGATCCGGATTCGTCATATCTGATCCAGGCAAACACTGAAGTCGCCGCAATGCCAGGTAAGCCGGGATCGTCAAACTATGTGATCCGGTGTAGCACCCGAAGAAACCATGGACCTGAGGCGCATGTCAACGACCCGTACAGCACAGACGGCCGTGCACACACTATGTAAAGGTCGGTCCGTCTCGGATCGCCTTACACTCGCTCGGGCAGAATGGGACACAACCACACCGCTCACAGGGAGACGGGGGTTGTTCACCGTCGCCACATTCACTGCGCAATGTCTGTGGGCGACGCAACAGCCTCGCTCTGCGCGGCGACTGGGACACCCTGTCAGGGTGTTACCATTTCAACCCATCCAGGAGTTCGTCCACGGACACCGCCTCTGCACCCTTCTCGTCGTCGAGAGCCTCAACTACGAGTTCTCTCACAACGAGCGCTGCTGGTTGATGCCGAACGTTCGTCTGCTCCTGGATGTACTCCAGGCCTCCGTTCGCATACTCCTCGAAGATCCGGACCCGCTCGTCCAAACGACTCTCGTCCATGATCTCCGGGTCATCGACCGTGTTCACCGCAATCATGTTGATGAGCGTGTCGCTGAACCCGCGCGCGCTCAATGTCTCGTATCTGATGGGCTCCCCCGCAGTAAGGGTGAACCCGGCGCGGCGATTCTGGCGGAAGCCCACGGCAGCGGCGAGCAGCAGCACGTCCCGGAAGGTCGGGAAGGCACCTTCGTCCTGGAGCTCCTTCATCAGCGCTTCGTGAGCGGCGGGGCGCCGCATGCGTACGTCAGCGGACGTGTTCACTGGATCTCCTTCAGCACGGAGCGGTCATGCGAGCTCTTTACGATGTAGGGGTAGGAGTTACCCCTTACCTCGATGTCATCGCTGACATCGCCGTCGCTGGTCGTGTGCGTTTCGATGATGCCGACGTGACTGACATGTGGGAGCAGCTGTTCGACGACCTTCCCCAAACCCTGGCTCTTGCTGACGAGAACGACCAACTGTGGCGCCATTTCGGCGAGTGCACGCGCGACCGACTCCTGGTAGTCGTCATCGAGGGAGCCGAATGCCGCATCCATGACGATGGGGTAGGCGCCTGCGCCCTCGGGCGAGGAGCCTTCAGCTCGCCCCTCGGTGCGAATCTGCCTGGCGATTTGAGAGACGGCGGTGACGAAGCTGAGGCTGAGGATCTGGTTCTCCCCGGTCGATTTGGGAACGGGCAGCATGACCCCGTCAACTTCCTTCTCCAGTCGCAGCTCGAACCCTTCGTCCAGGATCGGCTGGTGGTTCTGATGGGTGATCTTGGCGAAGATCGACTTCAATTCCGCGTCCAAGCGCTGACGCATGTCGTCCTCGCGGATGCGGAGGATCTCTTTGAGGGCCCGGGTAACGGACTGGACGAGGTCCGAGCGACGACGCGCCTTTTCCGCGAGTTCGTCCTCGACCGACGCACGAGCACGGTCGCGGGTCTTCTGCTCGATCTCTCGCTCGAGAGCCTGTCGCAGCACGCTAATCTGTCCGAGCCGCTGCTGCAGCGCGGCAATGCGAGTGTCCAGACCCATGGACTTCGTTTGCAGCGCTTGGACATCTTCAGCGGGGCTGTCTTTGAGTCGACCGGTGAGCTCAGCCTGCCGCTCTTGGAGCCGGGTGAGGCGGTCCTTCTCGTTACTTATCCGTCCGAACAGCTCGGTGAGCTGATCTTTCAGCTCAGAGCGGGCGGATGCGAGGGGTCGCAACTGTCCGAACAGCTGCTGCCAGGACGTCTCAACGACTTGAAGGCCTGCGCGATGCCGCCACTCCCGCACGTGTGCGGTGCCATCTGAATCCGGGGCGAGCGTCGCCCCGCAAATGCACACGCCGTCGTCGAGCAGCTTGTCCACGAACTCGCGTTTGAGTGGTGCGGGGAGCGCACCTTTTTCGTACAGGCCCTCGGCCTTGGTCGCCGTCAAATCTCCCAAGGACTTAGTGAAAGCCTGGAACCCTCTGGTTGCAACGAGCGCTGAACGGGAGCTCTCGGCCGCCTCCAGCGCCTGCCGCACCTCGCCGAGCTCTCGGTTCACCGTGTCCAGGGCGGTCTGGATCGGTGCTGAGTCGGCGTGTTTGCGAAGGAGGCTCGCGACCTCGTCGCGTTCCTCGCTCAGAGCGGCGATGTTCCGCTGGGCGACAGCCGCCTCCTCCGCGAGCTCCTTCTCCTCTTCCTGCTTCGAGTCGATAACGTCCTGGATCTCGGCGGCGCGTGCATCGCCGTACCTGCGGAGCTCAGTGGTCAGCTTCCGGTCGACCTTCGGGAGATGTTCCAGCGCGCGTTCCACCTGTTCGAGGCCCAGGAGTACCTTGATGTCCTTCTGAACCTCCGCGTAAGCACTCTTCTTGACGAGGTTCTCGATGCGCTCACCGTTGAAGAAGAAGAAACGGCTCACCCCTGGCGGGAGGATCGAGGAGACCATCTCTTGGGGAGCGCCGAGCATCTCCGATGCGCCGGACGCTCCTGTCCGCCATCCCTCAAGCTTCACTGATGTCGCACGCACCGACTGCGCATCAGTGTCTTTTCGCACTGAGGCCCACCGCAGGATCCGATACGTATCCCCCTCGTGTTCGAAGACGAGGTCGACCGATACCTCTACGGTTTCACCCATCGAGGTCGCCCGCCACACTTCATCGTTAATGAGGCGGTGATGCTGCTCAACATCGTCGGAAAGTGTGCCGTACAGCCCCCAGGTGAACGCGTTGAGGAAGGTGGTCTTCCCAGAGCCGTTCGCGCCGAAGATCAGCGACACCGGCTTGAGCGCGCTCGAGTCCAGGTCGAACGTCTGCTCCTCGGCGAACTGCCGGAAGTTTCGAAGCGTGATCCGCTGGAGCTTCACGTGAGGACCTCCTTTACCGCCGCAAGAAGTTCCTCCGTCGCGTCATACCCTGGCAGATGAAGTTTTGACCGCTCAATCTCCAGAGCTCGCGTGAGAAGCGCCCTCTCGTCGTCGGACAAATCCTCGAGCACCCGTCGCTCGGTTCTGTTTTCAGGCACTTCGGCTTCCTTTCATAGCAACCGCGGTCACATGTCCATGAGTTGGTAGCGCTCTTTCAGTGGTCTCAAGGCGGTGAGAGTGTCGCCGTAGTTCTCTGACAGGCGAGCAAACTCGTTCGTCCGTTCAAGCTCACGAATCAGCAGTCGGCGTTCCACGTCGAAGTCCACAGGTGCGTCGGACGGGGGCACGGCGAGGTAGTCCACGATCTCGGCGTGCCTCTTGCCTGTAGCCAACCGCAGGAGTCGTCCGCGGCGTTGGATGAACTGACGCGGGTTGCTGCTGCTGGCCAGGAGATAGCCGATTCTTGCGTCGGGGATGTCCACACCTTCGTCCAAACACCGCATGGCGACGAGGGCTTGGAGGTCAGTTCCTGTCGCGAAGCGACGCAACAGGGCCTTGCGTTCAGTGCGGGGAGTCTCCGAGGTGTATTGATGTGCGGCTAGGCCGAGGTCTCGGCCAACTACACGCAACACATCTTGGAGCTGATTGGGTCCCGGCTCTTCACCAGCCGAGGCAGGCCGTGAGCCCTCCGCGCAGTAGATGAGCTGGAAGTGCGCGTCGCGGCGCGCCGCGACGTCTCTTCTCACGGCCGCCAGTTTGCCCGCGGCGTGACCGAGAATCCCCGCGCGCTGGCGCAGAAGGAATCCCAACGTCGCGTCCGAGTCTGGTTTCTCTGGGTCACTTCCCATCGCCATTCGCGTGGCAATCTGGGCGGTCAGGTCGACGTAGAACTGAGTTTCCGCATAGTCGAGTTCCACGAGTCGGGGCTGGTAGTGATAGCGAGTGAGCGCCTTCATCTGAATGGCCCGCCCCATGTCCAACTCGTACACGACATCCCCGAAGTAGTCGATGAGAGCGTCAGTGCCCTCGTCGTCGAACCACCGCTCCGGAGTTGCGGATAGAGCCAGCCGATAGGCGGCGTTCTCGGGGAGACTGCCCCGGTACGCCGCCGAACCGAGGTTGTGCGCCTCATCGCCAATCACCAGCATCGGAAGACTCAGTCGCTTCAGGACGGACTGGAATCGGTCACCGGCGAAGGAGCTATTGGTGGCGACGAGAGCCACGATGGGCCGGCGACCGAGGCGCGCCGCCGCGAGTTGCTCTTCGACGATGGGCAGCCAGGTTGCACTGGACTCGTAAACCCCAACGGGCCTCACACCAAAGCCCTCCACCTCGGAGATCCATTGGTCAACGAGGTGCTGGAGCGGCGCGATGATGAGCACCACGAGCGGTTCCTCGCGTCTGCGAAGAACCTGACTGAGTTGGGTGGCAGCAATCATGGCGGTCTTCGTCTTGCCTGTACCTGTGGCCATCTTCAAGATCCCGCGGCCACGGTTGGCGAGCCAGCTTTCAACAGCCTGCTTCTGGTAGTCGCGCGGCTCGAGCCAGCTGGGGATGTGAAGCTCTGCGGGTGCGGTTTCGACGACTCGCGGAGTGAGCGCATGCTCGGATGCCTCAAGCCTGCCAGCCGGTCGGTGCTGGCCGATCTCGATGAGCCGCTCGCGGACCACGTCTGGGAACGCTTCGACGCTTAGTCCGGGCGTCTGATTCGCCCACAGCATCCCGAAATCGTTCTCGAGGCGCAGCGCCCGTTCACCGTCCCCATCGTGCCATCCCGGGTAAACCTCGACGGATTCAAAGTTGGCGAGAAGACCTCCGAGGGTCTCGTTGCCGCTCCCCGTAAACCCGACAACATCGCCCAGGTGGTCGCGGAAAATACCGAGCTTCTCGTGGTAAATCCCGACCCGTCCCTCTCGTTCCACGAAAGCGAGTTTGATGTCCAGGCGACCTTCGGCCACGAATCGTCCCAGCTGTCCGAGACCGTCCAGGAGAGTGTCCGGCTGCTCATCTGTCAGTTCGCGCAAGGCGGCACGTGCGATAACGGCACGAAGCTCATACCCGCGCTCAATGTCAGCGATGTCGTCGCCATTGAGGTTCGGCGACGCGATGAGCTGCATACGCCCGCCCCGTTTGCCGAACTCCTCGAGACCGCGGGAGTACAACGCAAGACTTGTCGATGAGAAGTAGCCGACCGCACGCTTGTATACCGAAGCCGTAGAGAACGCGGGAAGATAGAACGATGCGACGACGTCCTCCATGTCGCTGCGATACCGAGTTGCGAAGTTGATGGACCGCAGGCCCTTCAGACGTGTCACAGAAGATCCATGATGTAGGACACATCCGGTGCCTTAGCCAGGCTCGAGGGTCCCTTTGTCCCGGGGTCCAGCTCGTCCCTCAGGCTGATGAGCAGATCTGCGATGTCGTCGTCGCCGCGACCGCGGAAGACGTCAACAACACTCGCGAACGGCGTCGACGGATCCTGATTCGCCGCGTGCACGAGGTGCTGCCACGCGTTTTCGGTGTCAGCGGGCGCGCCGGTGAGGGCGAGAAGGTCATGCGCAGGCTCTCCAATCAAGGCGTCCGCTGGAGCGAAGTCGAAGACGCGGTCATCACTGATAGTCAGGAATGCGTCAGTGTTGGCTTCTATGTCGGCGTCCAAGAGGAAGCGCCGGATACTGCCGAACGAAGGCTGAATCCCTGTCCACGCAATGACCTGAGGCCCTAAACGCGAGTCGAGCTGGATCGAGTCGCCCACGCCGAGGCCCAGCACGTGCGCCATCGCCTTCGGTGCGACGAACCCGCTGCCTCGGAGGTGGTCAGATGACACGGTGATCCTGTACGCCCACCCATCGGCGCGGCGGAACAACCGGCGTGTACGCTCCGGCGGCTTTTCTGCTGTTCGGCCTGCACGCATCGTGCGCACCGTGCCATCGACGGTCTCGAACGGAGCAGCGTTAGCGTACGCGATGACGCTGCTCGCGCTCACCGAGTAGCGACCAGTGATTCTCTCCACCAGTGCGTCCAGACGTTCTTCTCCGCCGTTCACACCGAGGTGCTCTCGGATCACGGCTCGGATTCCCCCGTAGGATCCGAGACCCCATTCCTTGAGGCCCCACAGTTCGCGGTCTACGCGTTCAAATCGCGCATCCTGGCTCATCGCGTTCCGAAGCGATCCCGCGGTACGGTCGAACGCGAACCGTTCCACAATCGCTTGCGCGGTCATGGGCGTTCCAACAATCGACAGCACAGCCGCCCCGTAGTCGCCTACCGACCCAGTGTGACGGAGAACGAATCCGCTGTCGATGATGTAGCCGCAGCGCGTCAGCCACTCTTCTGCGGCACTGTCGGCATCGGTGTCAGGTCCGACCGTCACGACGCTGAGGTCGGAGATCCGGGCAACCCCGTAGGCGTCCGCAGATTCAGTGATGATGGCGAGCGTTGCTGCTTCGGCCGCGGCCATCGACGGAGCAACCCTCCAGCCGTCGACGATCTCGTAAGCATCGTCGAGCTGGTCCAGAACTCGCCACGCCGGCTGGTCAGCGCTTGGCACAGTTTCAGCCAACGACGGGTAGGCAGCAATCAGGTCCGACAGCGGACGGATGGTTCCCGTGGAGGACGCGATGGACTCCGCGACGTCAGCCAGCCCCGCTGACTCCGAGACGGCAGTCAGGAGTGCTCCGCGGGCCTTGCCTTCGATCTGCCGAACACGCTCTCGGGTGACGCCGAACTTGCGTCCCAAGTCCTCAAGGGTCATCGGTGCCTCGCTAAGCAGCCGGAGCTTGAGGATCTCGAGGGCCCGAGGCTCCAAGAGGGCGAGCGCGTCATCGAGCACCACAGAGAGCGACTTCGCTCTGGCGTCCGCAGGGATGTCATTCAGGCGAAGGGTGAGAAGCCGCTCGGCTGCTCGTCTCACCTCGTTCGGGGCGGTCGACAGGGTTGATGGATCGAGGAGAACCTTTTCATCAATACCAATGAGTGCGCACCAGTCGGCGATGAGCGCGATGTCGTTACGGACAGCACGCAACCAATGGTCGTCCGGAAGCTCACGGACGGTGTCGGCCGAGGCGGCTGCGCTCGCTGGCACGCCTGATTCCAGAACAGAGGGAGACGCTGTTGTCGAGACCCTGACCAGCCGAGCGATAACCCCGTTGATGGTCCCTGCGCCGATGCCACGCCAACCCATGAGCGACCCAAGGTACTCGTTCGCGAGCTCCCCGGTCGTAAAGATCCCGTGACGGCTCAGCGAGTTCGCTGCCCTCGTCGGCAGGTCGAGGGCGGAAAGTTCAACGTCGGGCGGAAGGCTGGGGAGGATCTGACCGATAGTCCAGTGCGTTAGCCGTTCGCTCGCGAGCTCCGCGATGACACCGGCAAGACGCCCGACTGTCACCTCATCTGCGCGCTCGGTGGGGGTGTTCCACTCCTCGTCGCTCGACCGCGCGATTGCCGGCAACCAGGGAAACACGTCTAACCACGTCGATCCCGAACGTGGTGAGCTGGAGTCGTCGAGCATCTCGAGCATTTAGTGCACCCCCCTGGTCGCTCCACATCCTTTATATCCGTATATCCGACCTGCCACCTTGTCACGAGACGGTTCCGGTCCCGTAGGGCCAGCGCCTGAGTTCAGAAGCGACCGCCGCGTTCGTAGACGCAGCGCGAGTCTCACCCTAGGGCGAAGAGTCGTATCCGCCATCTGGAGCTACCCGTGTTGCTGAACAAACCCATGACGGAGCGAGGTGGTCTTGGATGAAGTAGATAGTCGCGGCTGCGCGCGCACTCACCAGGTCCCCCACTCGCTCAGGAACGTGAAGTGCCCTGGGACGTCGGATTCCCTCATCTAGCAGCTCACTCCGCGGTGGGGGCGACATCCAAGCCGCCCCCACTGCGTCCACGGAGTCAGATGTCTTCGATCCGCATGAGGCCCTTGATGTACGCGTGTGCGTGCTGGCCCCAGTAAGTCCGAAGGTCATCGAACTGCTCGGGATCCCGCTGCATGTTCTCCGCCTTCGCATATGCGAAGAACAGCACGTCGAGCCCGTCGACTGCCCGGCGGAGCAGACCATGCATCTCGGAGGGATCGAGGTCGTCCGCGGGCTTGGCGACGGCGTCGCGCAGCGGGCGGTAGATGTGGGCGAAGAACGGATGGCGCTGATTCATCCGGAGCACAACTCGTCCGTTCAGGTGGTCGAGCTCAATGAGTTCCTTGCCCGGCCAGTTGCCATCGAGGAGGGTAATGGCCTGAGATGCGATCTGGATACGAACGCGCTCCTTCACCTCAGCGCCATCCGCATCAGCATCGGCGATGTCGAGGTCCTCGATGATCTTCTCAACGACCTCCGACTCCTGGGCCGGCGTCAGGTTCAGCCCAGCCTGACCCCGCGGGGAGGTCTGCTCCGCCTGGTCCACAGCCTGCTGGACAGCGGCGGAGCGACGGCTGAGCTCCACGGCGCGCTCGGCAACTTCCACGTCCGACCAGTGCTTGCGGATCTCCTTCCGCGCCGCCCGGATCGGCCGCTGCAGCCAATTGCGCAGGGCGTTGCGGAGCTTGTCCACGGGCTCGGTGCCGCGCTTCACGTGACGCACCTGGAAGTACTCATCCAGGTCCGCAGGGAACGACACCTCGATACCGATGTAGCGGTCGCCCCGGCTGACACCTGCTGGCAGCATCCGCGGGACGATGTCGTAGTAGATCTCCCGGCCGTTGCGGAGAATGCTGATGCGGCCTTCGTTGTCCTGATTGATCTGGAACTCACGGATGTCCCGGTTATCGAGGTCCGTGTCACCACCGGTTCCTGAACGGTGACGGAAGATCTCCGGGACCACGGTGACCACGACGTGGACATCATGGCCGTCGATCTCGAGATCGGTCTCTTCGATGACGACACCACGCATCTGGTCGGCGGAGATACCTTCGCGCTTCGAGTACTGCCTGATGATGCGCGGGTCATCGAGCAGGAATGTGGGGTCGTGGAGCGTGACGGACTTCCCGAGAAGGTAGACCTGGAGGCCCTGGTCGATGAACCGACGGTAGGCCCGGGAGATGAACTTCCTCAGGTCTGCCAGCTTCTTGTCCAGGGACTCACCGTAGGTTCCGCCGCTGCTGAGGCGGTCGATCTTGCGCCACAGGACGAGCGTGCCGCTTTCGAATGGATCGCCGTTCGCGTTCTGCATCAGATCCGCGTAGTCGGTCGGCCAGCCATCGACCTTCTCCGACTCGATCTGCGTCTGTTCCCCAGTCCCGATGTGGTCCAGGTCCATGTAGGCGTGGAACACGGCTTCCTGCCCGACCGGCTTTGTGTACACCTCGATGCGACGGCCAACGCTGAGCGCGGCGAGCTTCAGGCCGACGCCGAAGCGTCCGAGTCCGGCGCGCTGGCCGTATCGCGTCGAGTACCCCATCTTCAGCACGAGAGCCAGGCCTTCGCTTTCGATCCCACGACCGTTGTCGGCGAATGCCAGGTCGGTGATGTGCGATTTGTTCGCGGAGTAGCGCGGTTCGATGCGGACGATGGTGGCGTGAGCTTCGATGGAGTTGTCCACGGGCTCACCGACGGCGGCGGTGAGGTCGAACCCGGAATCGCGCATGCTCTCAAGAGCCTTGTCGACCTCGATGAAGTCGGAGGTGTATGGGGCGTCGGGGATCTGGAGGTCAGTCATGGGTGTGTCCTTCGGTCATCAGAGTCTGGGTGGATGTCTTCGCGGTCGGGATCCGGAGCCGGTTCCTACGAGTGGCCTCGAATGAGCTGGCGCAG
Source organism: Microbacterium sp. (assembly GCF_032084865.1). Classification (GTDB taxonomy): domain Bacteria; phylum Actinomycetota; class Actinomycetes; order Actinomycetales; family Microbacteriaceae; genus Microbacterium. Next base: position 39,473 of record NZ_DAMDLU010000004.1, on the reverse strand, counting down.
AACGGGCAGGGCGGGTCGCCGAGCCGAGGACGCGGCGGGTGGTCGATGTTCGTAGTCCTGTCGCCGAGCGAGTGGAAGAGGCTGCACTCCATGGCGAACGCGTCGTGGACGGAGCGGCTAACGTCGAATGTGAAGTAGATGCCCGCGCCCCACGTCGCGGCGTGCTCGAGGAGGCGCCGGCGAAGGCACGTGTCGCTGCGACCGATGTACACGGGCCCGACGGCGTTCCAGAGGGTGTACGTGCCGACTGTCCCGTCGGGGATGGATGCGCGGATGAGCCAGGGCGTGAGGAGCATGCGGCGAGGATTCATGAGAATCGCACCTCCGCGTCATACGCAAGACGGGCAACACGCCGGGCGCGGGAGATCTGCTCTCTCATGCGGGCTACGGAAATGTCTGCGCGCGTGGCGAGAGATTCAGCGTCTTCGCCGTCGGCGAGCAGGAAGATGATGGAGCGCTGGTCGTCGGTCAGCCCTGTGGTGGAAGCAATCCACCAGAGGATGTCGAACGTCTCAGTGCCGGTGTCGATTCCGCTCTGACGCTGCGCGGCTTCTTCGGCCGACGCGCGGTCTGCGACGCGCAGCTCGTCGTTGTCGAGAGCGTAGACGGCGTACGTCCGCCGCTTCGCGAGCACCTTCGATGCGTTCGCGCGAGCATCGCGCACCTGGAACGGCGCGGGAGCGGTGTTGTCAGGATGTGCCAGGATCTGGTCGAGCGCCCGGTCGATACGGTCGAGGTCGAAGGCATCCGTACTGGTTCTTCTGAAAGTGAGCTGCTGAAGGTATGCGACAGCAGCCCCTACCTGGGGTGTAATCAATTTTCGTGTCCCTACTTGGTCTGACTGTGGTCGCCTGCGGCGTTCACGGTCGGTAGTTCCGTTGATGGTGTGTTCAGTTGTGTTGCCCAGCATACTGCGGGGTTCAGGGGGAGCTCGAGGCTCCTGTATGTATAGGGGGCGCGAGGATCGAGATCCTTGCAGAGGTTCTCTCAGCTCACGCTTGCGAGGTAGTTCCGGCGGGCGGGAACGACACCGCGGATGCCGCCGACCGGGTCTACAACATCGCCTTCCTGACGGGGAATCAGGTGGCAGTGCGCGTGCCCGACGGTCTGACCGGCGGCAGTTCCTGCGTTCCATCCGACGTTGAACGCTTCCCACCCGTCAGCGGCAAGCTCGCTCCGCAGAGTGTTCAACGCTGTGCGGGTGTCGAGCATCTCCTGCTCGGTCAGATCGAAGACCTCTTGGCAGTGCCGAAACGGGATGATGAGGTGGTGCTCCGGCGAGACGGGGTACCCGTCGAGCACCGCATACACCGTGCCGAAGTCGCGGATCGCCTCAGTCCGCTGCATCACGCAGAACCGACATGGGGCGTTGTCATTTCGTGGTCTCCTTCGCGCCCAGCAGCGCAACGAGCTTGTCGCGTCCTGCCCGGATCTCTTCCTCGAACTCTGAAGGGAAGTAGCTGAGCCGAGCGTCGGCGACATAACCTGGCTGCTCGAACGCGCCTTCCAGCATGGTGTGGTGAACACGCCACCTACCTGACGTGGTGACCTGGCTGAGGGCGAGGCCGGACTTCGTATCCAAGACCGCTTTGATGCTGACGTTGGCCTTCACGATGGCTTCGAAGAGGCTCCACAACGCCTTGTCCTCGCGGATGGCTTTGATGTTGTCGAGGATGTGCCACTCCCCCACCATGCATCCGCTCTCTCAGCGCGTCTCGGAGGACGAGGACTTCGTCGAGCATCGCGCAGATCGGCGAGTAGAACTCGTTCAATGCCCGGGTCTGGAACTCTCTGGTCGCGGCAGCAACGGTCTCCTTCTTACGGAGTCCACTGGCCGGCCACAGGCTGAGGACTCCAATGATGGCGGCGGTTACCGCGGGGCCAAAAAGCAGGCCAAGACCTGTGAGGGGATCCACCGACACGGAGAGCTTCATATCGTCCGCGGGCGTCGGCATGGGGGTGGGGGGTCGCCGCCCATACAAACTCCGTCAGTCCCGCGATGATCTGCTGCATACAGGCAGGCTACCCCTCGGGTCGGACATCACGACGAAGCCTATGACCGGCGACCACGAGGCCCCGCTCGCTCAGAGCTTCCCTCCAGCCCGCTTCTGTGCGGATGCGGTCCGGTTCGTCGTACAGTCCCGCCCGATGTTCCGCGCGTGACAACGCCGCATAGAGCTCGCGACGGGGGTGCTCGATGCTGACGAACTGTTCTTTTTGATGAAGAACTGACCGCCGTCCGGGCTCCTCTGGCGGGGTCCACCTCACATCCAACTTCCCGATTCGGACGCGTGCGGAGAAGCTCAGCGGCGGGTGCGCCGTCTCCTCAAATCGCTCGTACGCCCGGTATTCGACCTCGTCCGCGACGTACGACAATCGGATGATGTTCACCCCGACGCTCGCGCCGGCGAGAAGCCGCGCACAACCCTCGAACACTCGGAGAACCGGTGGCAGTTCGGCGAGGGCCGCAGCGTGGACGTACAGCGAGGTGGGGCTGATCCTGCCGACCTTCGATGCCAGGGCGTTCACCTGCCGAAGAGCGGGGTCGCTGCACGCCAGCAGCAACCGGTCCGCGTCTCGGCGCGCGCCGTCCGCTGAGGGGAAGAGCGAACGTGCGTCGGTGCGCGTGGTCGTATCGCGCAGCAGATCCTCCTGCCGGAACCGCCCTAGGGCCAGCATGACCAGTAGCTCGTTGCGCCGCTGCCTCGCGACTTCCTCCCAATAGGAGGCGGTAGTCGCAGAGCGGATGATGCGGATGCCACGGGCCACGCTGCCTACGGCGTCCGCGACCTTTACCTTGTCTGCATCCGAGAGCTCATGGGTCCGGGGAGGTCTGGCGTGCACGGCCATGAACGCGAAGAGCGGTTCGAGGGCATCGCGGTGCGTCTCGTACAACGCCTGGGTGTCGATCTGTCGGCGAGGTCGGTAGATGGCGACTCGCGAGCGCACGTACGCCTGCGCCTCATCCGGGTTTCGGAAAAGGTAGAAGACGCCGGGCGCCGCCGCGTACGCCCGCTCACCGGTGACCTGCTCTACCCACTCACCGAGCTCGGTGTGCGTGTAGAGCTTCTGGAACGTGCGCCGCCCGGTGAGCAGCCCATCTCCATGACTCACACCTGCGGGAGCACGATCCTCTCCGAAGGTTCGGCCGGAAACGATGAGCAGACGTGTCGCCAACCCCCAGGCCGTGAGCACGGCCGCCCGACGCTCAGCGACGTCTTCGATGACGTTGACCACGTACCCCAGGTTCACGACATCAGCCGGTCGCCTCTCGGTGTTCGGCCGGAACGCAGGATCCCATCCATCGGCATCTACACCCAGCGCACGGAGCCGGGCGATGTCGTCGCCACGACCGCACCCGTAGTCGAAGACCGTGGACCCGCCAGATATGAGTTGGTCGGCGAGGGCGCCCGCCACGGGCCGGGACAACGCAGTACGAGCCAACGCTGTCCGGGACCGTTCGATGCGCATGTCAAGCTTCCGAGGTCGCCATTCGGGCTAGTGCCGTCAGGTCTTTCAGCGAGGCGTCACCGACGAGATAACCGATCCCGCGGTGCAGGTGCAGACGGAACTGCTGAGCGAGGGTCTCCTCGTCCAGCGCCAGTCCGTCGAGGTGAGCGCGCATCCGCAACAGTGCCCAGTAGACCTCACCCTGGTCGCCGGCGAACGTCCGCCAGGTCATCTCGACGTTGCTGTCCAGGACCAGTTTCACGGTCGGAGGTGTCGCGGGCTCTGCCAGAGAGCGACAGAGCGCCCACCGGCACAGTACGTTCCACTGGCCGATGCCGGTACGCCGCTTCAATGTGATGAGCTGGTCGCGCGCCTGCTGGGTGACGCGAATGTTGTCGATGGTCATCGTTCCTCCCAGAAGTAGCCAGAGGTGACCGTCGTGGAACTGGTCGCCGCATCGAACTCGAGGCGGTACTCCCGTCCGATGAAGGGGGAGAGCTGCTCATGCGAGCGTTCGTTGATCTCTGTGTCCGTGGACAACAGGACGACCTGGTGGCTGGCGTTCGGGAAGTATCGTTCGAGGAGCCGGCCGCGGTGCGAGCGGTCCAGACGCCCCAGCGGGGTGTCGATAATGACGGGCAACGGCTGTCCGGCGGCACGGGCGAGGCCCCACAGCAGTGAGACGGCAAGCAGCTGCCGCTCGCCGGCGGAAAGGTCGCTCGAAGGCAACGGCGAGCCGTCCGACCCGAGGAGCTGCACCGACGTCGTCTCCGCGTCGATGGATACCTCGGTGATGAGTTTGTCCTTCCGCAGGAGCACCTGCAGCGCCTCGTGGATGAGGCTGGAGATACGGTTCAGCTGACGTCGGGTCGCCGCGACTCGGACCCGGTCGAGAGTCTCCTGCGCGCGCGTCACATGGTCGACGATGCGCCTTCCGTCATCGGCGGCGAGGTCCAGGCTCGACATCTGCTCGATAGCTTTCGCGTGCGACGCTGACGCTCGCTCCCTGTCGAGGGCCGCCCGCTGTGCCGCATCTTCTGCAACAGCCAATGCGCCGTCCGCGCGCCCCAATGCAGCAGACGCCTCCTCCCTAGCCGCGACGACCGGCGCAATCGCATCAGGATGTGGGATGGAGACCAGCCGCGCTTCTGCCTCATCGACGGCGGTGACCGCCGTCTGGTACGTCTCCAGCAGCTCGTGGATCCGCGCCTGCGTCGCCGGAAGAGTATGCGTGACCAGAGCGGTGAGTCCGTCCGTGTCGCGCACCCCGGTGAAAGACTCCGTGCTCGCCCTACTCGCACGCCCCCCACGGTCGGCGTCCAGTCGTCCGCGAAGCTCGTCGACGACATCCCCGTGCGCACCGATCTCATCCAACCAGGACAGGACAGTCGCATCGCGCTCGTCCAACGCGCTCATCAGCAGCTGGTCCTGCGCGGCTCGCGTCTCCGTGAGGGCTTGTTCTCGCAGGTCGCGCACCGCGTCCCACACGAGGAGAAGCGGTGCCTCACCACTGAGTGCGGCGCGAAGCTCCCCTTCGATGAACGTCCGCTGAGCGATGCTCTGCTCGGCTGACATCTCGGCATCCGTGCGCTTCTCAGCCAGCTGTCCGCCGGCGGCGCGGTACGCCTCATCTGCCCGCTGGTAAGACGCTCTCGCCCGTTCGGCATCGTTGCGCAGCCGGGCGACGGCCTGCGTGGCGGCATCCTCCACCTTCCGCGCGTCGTTGACCGCCGCTTCCAGCTCCTTGACCGCAGTGCTCGCTTCCGGCGACAACTGTTCCGTCTGCTGCCGACGACGGAGCACATCGAGGTCGGAGCTGAGGCGGGTAACCAGGTCCAGGCCGAGGAGTGCGTCCAGGGCCGAGCGCAGCACCTCCCGCGAGCGTTCTCCGCTAGCGAGCGCTTCGATCTGCTCGCCGTCGAAGAAGAACAGTCCAGCGATGCCTCGGGGTAGGAACGTCTCCACATACTCCTGCCAGGTCTCCGTCAGGACTCGGTCATGCCGGCCGTTGACGGAGACGAGAAGGATGGTTCGCAGTGACGCGCCTGTGGGTTTCCAGCTTCGACGGATCCAGTACCTGCGCGCTTCCCCCTGCTGGTACGCGGTGAACTCCAGCTCGACGGCGGCGCCTTTTTCGACGTCGGGTCCCCGATGGATGAGTCCGCGCAGGTAGTTGTCGTAGCTGCCTTTCCCACGGGCCGTCGTCTGCATCAGCGGGCCGTACAGAGCCAGTTGGATGGCTTCGAGCACCGTCGTCTTACCGGCGCCGTTCAGGCCACCGACGAGGACGATGGGATGCTCACGGTCCGGGGGTGTGAGGTCGAGTGTCTGCGTACCTGCGAACGTGCCGAAGTTGGTCAGGGTGAGACTGTTGAGGATCACGCGGGTGCGTCCACCGTCACTTTGCGGACATAGCCGTCTGCTAGGTCGACCGGGTCCGGGCCTACGGAAACGTCATCCCCTGCCGCCGGCGCCTTGCGCTGGCGGGCACGGTCGACGGCGTCCTCTTCGTTGTCGAAGAACCCCCGACGGATGGCCTTATCCAGCGAGTCAAACAGGCCGGCACGGCGCACCTGGGCGCGATGGCGCTGTTCGATGTCGAGGAGCTCGCGTACCATCTCGAAATGGATGCGGTCGTCACCGGCCACCTCTTCGAGAGCCGCAATCATGTCCTCACCGAGGGGGAGGTGCTCGTCCAGTGGACGCCCGGGGTAGGGTTCGCCGACGGTCGCCTGGTAGATCCGCGGCACGCGGTCCTCGAACTCGTGCTTCTCGACGACCCAGAGACGACGGATCTCTTCCAGCTCCGCGAGGGTCACCAGCTCCAGGTCACGGACGTACTCCGGTCCGTTCGCGCGAATCCAGGTCTGCGCGTCCAGGAGTCGAGTCAGCCAGTCCTCACGGGCATTCTGCGTGTAGGGCCCGGGGATCGGACGGTCATGGAACAGCTGCACGGAACCGTTCATGCGACGGAAGTCGCGCAGATCCCGGTCGTCGGCGACATCGAGAGCGTTGCGAAGCTCGAGGAGCGGGAGCATCCACTCCTTCTCCTCGTCGTTTTGAATCATCGCGGACATCGACTTGTCCTTCTCGACCAGCGTGCACGTCCAGCAGCCGAACCGGCTGTCACCGCAGCTGGGAGTGCTGGAATCGACGACCAGCGGGCACTCACCATCCTGGGAGGCGCCCTGGTACATCGTCAGCAGCTCCTTGTTGGAATACCCCCACGGGTTTCCGGCCTGCATGAGGAACGTCCACACGTCGTCGTTCGACCAGTTCTCCACGGGGGAGTACACCAGGCAGTTGGGCAGGGATGCGTTCGGGCTCAGTAGGTCACGCACACGCTGAGACTCGAGAGCCTTCATGCGTGCCGCACGGCCCGAACTCTCCGCCTTCCTTGTCCCGAGGACGAGGATGGCTTCACCGTGGGACTTGACCATTTCGCGGATGAACGTGTTCGACGGCTTGATCTTCAACCGCTCCGTGCACCACCGGAACTTCGGACGAGGTGCTGGGTAGCCGCGGCCGATAAGGTTCACCCAGAAGGTGTCGGTGACAGCGGGGGTGAGCCGGTGCGAGGTGATAGGCAGTCGCTGAGAGCGCGCCTGCTCCGCCATCTGGTCGAGGGAGTGGGTGACCCAGGCCGCGACCACCGGGTTCTCCACGAGGGTGTCCGTGCTGATGACGTGGACCGGCTTGATGCGCTGCTCTTCGGGCAGGGAATTAAGCGCCAGCCACACCAGCTGCAGCACGGCGGTGGAGTCTTTCCCACCGGAGTAGCCGACAACCCACGGCACAGCGTCAGCGAGGTACAGTTCCCGGGTTTGCGCAACGAGAGAGTCAACGGTGCCGGCGAATCCGAGGTCGTCGAATGCGGACTTCGGGCGAATGGGAAGCTGAATGGTCATGCACTGTCTCCGTCGTTGTGGTCTTCAAGGCCGAGGAACTGGGCGATGTACTCGCTGGTGAGCTGCACGTTCGCGCGGCTCTTGGTAACGCGGCCGCCAGTGGTGGCGCGGCCCTCCCACGGATCTTCGGCGCTGCGGTGCCAGTCCAATCCTTGGAGCCCTGCAAGCAGCTCAGTCCAGTCCTCGTCACGGTGCTCGGTGAGGAGGATGTTGCCGACGATGCCGAGGGCGTGGAGGACAACACTGTGCGTGTGGATGAAGTCTTTCCGGACTTCGCCGGCGGTGACGTCACCGCGCAGCACCTGTTTCCACAGCGGGAACTGGTCGGCAACGGCCTTCCAGAAGCGGACCGCGAGATCCACCCTCCCGGTAAGAGTCTCCGCTTCCACACCCTCCAGGAGCGCACCGGTTGCCGTGTGCAGCGCCGAGAGCGTAAACAGCTTCCGGGAACGAGGGGAGAGGTTGTTCGACTCCGTCTCCGTCAGATCCTTGAACAGCGGGATCTGGTCAATGACGAGGCGGGTGACCGCGGCCATGGGGTCGCGGTGGTCATATAGGACGCCGATGGACTTCGACGGGCGGATGGCGTACCGGTTCAGGTCCGCGAACATCTGCTGGCAGCGTTCTAAACCGACATCCATGAACATCACAATCGCGATGGTCTCGTCTCCGAGCGCGGAGTTCTCCGACAGTGCCTGCTGGATGGCCGCGCGACGGTGCTGTCCGTCGTTGATGACAAACTTGGCTTCCATTGGGATGGAGAGGGTTCCCACTCGCTCCGCAGGCCCCGACTGCTCCGGCATCAGTGAGCGGAACGTGACGTCCGCGTCCACCGACGCGGTGAGGGCGGAAAAGATGTAGTTGTCGGGGTTCTCGGTGATGTAACGGGCCATTTCGGGGACACGGGAGCGGTTGAGGGTGCGCTGTGCTCTCATCTCCGCGGGAAGCTCGTCTTCGTCGAAGAGGAACAGCCGCGGAATCAAGCGCAGTGGGCACATCGTGATGTAGTACTCGCGTCCGGCTTGAACGCCGCGAATGGCCGGGAAGTTGTATTCGAACTCACCCGCTCGCGCGGTCGCGGCAGGCGATTCTGGGAGCTCGACGGTGGCCATGCCATCATTCAACCATGTACGGAGGACACTCTCCAAACACATACGGAGAACAGTCCATACTCACTTCCGTACAGCCTAGAATGAGTGTATGCCAGAGCGCTCCTCCGACGGGACTGACGGTCGCCGCGTCACCTACCTGGACTACAACGCGACGTCTCCCGTGGACCCGCGAGTCGCCGAGGAAGTCATGCGATTTATGGTCCTGGAGTTCGGCAACTCCGGTAGTCGCACTCATGTCTTCGGGCAGGCTGCCAAAGAACGAGTGCAGCTCGCACGCACCGAGGTCGCCGCGGTCCTCGCCGCCGACCCGAGCGAGGTCATCTTCACCAGCGGAGCGACCGAAAGCAACAACCTCGCCATCCTCGGCCTCGCCGAGCACGGCACGAAGGTCGGCAAGACGCACATCATCTCCACCCAGATCGAGCACAAAGCAGTGCTCGAGCCACTGGAAGTGCTCGCGGCTCGCGGTTTCGACGTTGAACTCATCGCCCCCACCGCGGGCGGGTGGGTGGACCCTGAGAGCATCCGCGCAGCCCTTCGGCCGGACACCCTTCTCGTGTCGACGATGGCCGTCAACAACGAGACCGGGGTCATCCAGCCTCTCGACGACATCGCTGACGCCCTCCTGGACATCGACGCACTCTTCCACGTGGACGCCGCGCAGTCATTCGGGAAGGTCGTCGAGCCGTTGCGCAACCCCCGCATCGACCTCATCGCCGTGTCTGGTCACAAGATCGGAGCGCCGAAAGGCGTGGGCGCGCTGCTGACCCGGCGCCGGGGTTACAAGCGCCCGCCGCTCAAGCCCCTGATGTTCGGCGGAGGACAAGAGCGCGGACTGCGGCCCGGGACACTCCCCGTGGCCCTCATCGCCGGGCTCGGACTTGCGTCCACGCTCGCGTTGAAAGAGTCTGACGAGCGCCATGCGCGCGCCCTCGCCGTCCGCGGCAACATCATGGATGCGCTGGCTCCGCTGAACCCTCAGTACAACGGCGACATCGACCGCACCATCGACACCACCCTCAACTTCTCCGTGCCGGGCATCGACTCGGAAGCGGCCATCGTCGCCCTGAAAGATGTCGCGGCGATCTCCAACGGCTCCGCCTGCACCTCCCAGAGCTACGAGCCCAGCCACGTGTTGACGGCCGGCGGCTTGGACGAAGCACGAGTTGCCGGCGCCCTACGCCTGTCGTGGGGGTATGAGCAGGGCTATGTTCCCATCGACGCGGTCGTTGCCCGGCTCCGGGAGCTCGTCCGCTGACTCTCGGGATGTGAACACCCGCCAGGTCATCGCAATGAGCGCAACTTGCCTCTCATCGACAGCGTCGCCTTTCGAGTCGAGCGTGACGGCAAGCTCTCGGATCATCGTGACGTCACTCGCGGCATCCTGCGCCTGGTTCCGCACCGCGTAGTATCAGAGCTCTTCCCTGAGGTAGGTGCGCTTGTCCGGAATCACACCGCGGACGCCACCGGTGGGGTCTTCCACGTCACCGCGGCGGCGGGGGATGAGGTGGCAGTGCGCGTGGGCCACGGTCTGGCCGGCAGCGACGCCCGCGTTCCACCCGATGTTGAAGTCGGTGACACCCTGCTCGCCGAACTCGGTGTGCAGCGCCGCCAGCGCCCGGTGAACGTCGCGAAGCTCCCGATCCGTGAGGTCGAAGTAGGTGTGACGGTGCACCACTGGGATGATGAGCGTGTGACCGGGGGTCACCGGGTAGCCGTCCTCGAGCACGGCGACGGATCCGAAGCGTCGTGTCTCTTCGTTCTTCCCCAACAGGCAGAAACGGCATGCATGCGTGTTTTCAGCATGGAGGAGGAGGTCGGTTGAGGCGCGGTCGAGTCCCGAGGTGGTGTCGCTCTCCCACGGGCAGGAGGCGCACGTAGTGAACCACTGACGCGCGAAGCCGCGCTTCTCCTCGAAATAGGTGCCGATGATGTCACCGGAGTCGTTGCGCAGGGTTCGCTGGCCGTCGCGGCTCAAGGTGTAGCGGGTCATATGGACTCTATGCGCGGTGAACGCGCGGACGGGTGACACTGACCGCGTCTGGGCCGGTAGAAGCAGCTCCCAGCAGACGGTTGTCGCCTTGCCCACGGGCGTCATCGACGAGCTCGTCGAAACGCTCTCTGAGAAGATCCGCTTCAACAAGAGCGCCGCCGGACAACAGACTCTCATGACCGCCCTGCTGCGGGAGTTCATCAAGCAACGTGACAACTACACATGCAAGACCTGCCCGGCGCCCGTAGCTATCAGTCCGAATCTGCTACTCGAAGTCGACCACATCATCCCGGTTTCAAAGGACGGCATGTCGGCCGTCGAGAACTTACAAACGCGGTGTTGCCGGTGCAATCGATGCAAGTCCAACAAGATCTTGGTCGGATGAATCTGTAAGCGCGCGAGTCCATGAGCGCTCACTCTGGGGAACTTCATGGATGTCGGGACCCGCAGCTAGCTTGACGATATGGAATTGGGAACCGCAGCTGAATGGGCCGGCACCGTCGGAACGATTGGCGCCTTGCTGGTTGGCAGCACCCTGTTCGCACGGGAACGCGCCATCAGTCGACGCGCTGGCGTGGACGCCCTCATCACTTGGTTGAGCTGGGACGAAGTCGCGGACAGTGACGGAGGCTTCCGCTTCGAGACCATAGTGCACGTGCGCAGACCTGCACTCGCCCGATCTACCCTCCCTGCTGCTCTATCCGGATGAACGCGGCGGCTACAGGACGGAGATCATCAGTGACGATGGGCGACCAGCGATGCTTCCGCCCGGGAAGGAGATGAGACGCGTGATCCAGGGAGTCCCGCGAAACGCGATTCCTCGCAACATCTTGATGACAGGCGAGACTGGCCGACTTTGGATTCGCAAAGTCGATGAGCATCGATATGCGAACGCGCTTGCGCACATCGTCTTGCTCCTCCTACTGATGTGCTTTGGACGGCAGGACTGCACAGTCCCCCAACGGCTCCGGCTGCGGGAGCGACAGATAGTGCCCGCGTCCGCCGCGCTTGACCCGCAGTGGGTTGCCCAACTGCGAAGAGGATCAGCGGCAGCCTCGAACCTGAAAGGAGGCGGCAAATGGAGGCTTTAGATCACGTGAGCGCGATCAGCCTGGCAGAGGAACGCGTCGCCATTTGCGGCGACTGGCACGGAAACATCGGCTGGCTGCGGATGCTCACCCGGGCGCTACCGAACCTCGCATACGACGTGAAGACCGTCCTGCAGCTTGGCGACTGGGGTATGGACCCGGTCGAGACCGACGTCCTCTTTGCCGAAGCCGGCATAGAACGCGTCTTCGTCACCGTCGGAAACCACGACCGATTCGATCTGATCAGCCCGCTATTTGCGGCACATCCCGGCGCCGCAGTGCGCGTGTCGGAAATCACCTGGGTCCTGCCCCGGCCAGCTCGCCTGAACATCTGGGGTAGAACCGTCCTCTCCCTCGGCGGCGCAACATCTGTCGACCAGAGATGGCGAACGGAAGGTCGCGACTGGTGGCCGGAGGAAGCGATAAGTGACCAGCATGTCGCCGCAGCCGTCGCCGGTGGTCCCGCCGACGTGATGCTGACGCACGAGTCGCCGGCCGCGACCCCGGTTCGAGCGGTGCGTGAGCTGCTGGGCACCAACCCGAATCGGTTTCCCACGGAAGCGCTCGAGGAATCGGCGAAGTCACGAGCGCGGGTCAGCGAGGTGTGGGACGCCGTTCGCCCGGAGCTGTTGATGCACGGGCATATGCACACTCCGGGCGGGGGCACGGCTGAGGACGGGCGACGAGTTGTGAGCCTCGGGCGCGACGTTCAAGAGGACAACCTCGCCATCCTGGACATGACCACGCTGACCCTGGAAACCCCAAGCCTCAACGCGATCCGGAACGCAGCGCGACGATGGTGAAGTCGAAGAACACAAACCACACGAACCCCTGGGCCGAAATCGTCGGGCAGTGCTACACCACGGCGTCTCTCGCACGCGCACTCGGTTGGACGGAGCCGGCAGTGATCGAGGCATCAGAGTCGCTCGCCCTGCTCAAGTTGACCACGTCGGATGGAGTGGAGCTCTACCCCGCGTTTCAGATCCGCGATGGCAAACCGGTGGTCGGTCTTGCCGACGTCCTCAGAGTGCTGCGCACTGGCGTCGACGCCCCTTGGGCATGGGCTCAATGGTTAAATACACCCCTCGCGGATGAAGACGGCGTTGAACAGCCGGCGAACATCAAGCGACTTCGCGAGGGACAACTGGCCGATGTGCTGCGTGCTGCCGAGCACGACGCGGCTGTATGGCGCAGCTGATCGGCTGACCGTCAACTCACCGGAATTCCCGGATAGTTGAGGGGTGGCGCCTGAGGTGCAAACGGAGGTGAAGGTGCATTAACGGACCGGCGCCTCAGCACTCCGGCCCGGGCCACAGTTCGTCGCTCACAGGATGCGGATGTCGCGGTCGCGCAGCAGCAGGCCCTTTTCGAGGAACATCTGGCGGTGTCTGCCGCCGGATGTATGCGCGTGACTCCGGCGAGGAGTCGGCGTATGCCAGCTCAGTCGCCAGCAGGGTGTCGTACCGGACGTCACCCGTGCTCGGGGGTTCTTCCAGGACTTCGGCGGGGATGTCGCCTGGCGCATCGATGACCCGACCGAGAAGTTCAGTGATGCGACGGTCGGCGGCCTTGATGTTTCGCTCAGAGCGTTCTCGTGAGTTCACCAACGGACCAGGAGTGAACTGACGAAGGGGTCCTCAGCGGCCGCTGCACCGCTTGCTCGTCGGCGTTCCCCATGACGCGAGCAACGCTGCAAGGTGGGAGTTTGGACTGGCGCGGCGCGATCCGACCCACGATTCTTGATTTGTGCAACGGCTCGTTGCACAGACTGAGAACAGCCCGCCCAGCACCATCTTCAATTCGCCAACGGTCCGTTGGCGAATTGTCCAACGGATTGTTGGACAATTGACGGCTGGGCCCGTGGTGGTCGCTCCGCTTGCTTGCCGGTGTTCCGGTGACGCCGAGAGCGACGATGCCCCGTGGCAAACATGGCCCAGCGGTGGGCGCAACCCGACGCACGATCACGAATTCTCCAACGGAGCGTTGGAGAATTGCCGGCAGGCTCCCCTGGCCCCCAATCCGTCGCCCTCATGGTGCTTCGGCTGACCCTGACAGCCCGGACGAGCGGATAAGCGATACCTCACGCCGGGGTCTCATACGGAAGGTGCATCGCGCGTCGGTGAATGGCCGGTCGCCTAGCCGTACGTTCGAGACGTGGTGGCCGCGCACGCTTGCCACCGATGCTCAAGCCGCACGGCCTATCTCCACTGTTGACTTACCAGACATGAGCACGCGCCCCGGCAGGAGGCCCCGCCTCCCTGCAATGGCCGCGGTACGCTCGGCAGCCCGCTGGCTGCTCGACCGGGGATGTGCTCTCCGCGACACTCTCTCGCCCCATACCCTGCGGCACATCAACGCCCCGAACGGCGGATCCGACGAATTTGGCGTCTGCCAAGCTCCAGCCAAGTCGCACGAACGCAACTTTCCCCTGGCCAGCGGCAAGAAATTGCCCCTCCAGCCAAGGTTGCCAAGTGCGGAGTGCTCTATATAGGGGGTTTCAGAGCGAAGTTGGCCCCTATCTCTCTACTTCTCTCTTTTTCTTCTCATGTAAGAGATCTACTACTTGGCAACCTTGGCAGCGGCCTCCGATCCCAAGCGAGAGTAGGGCTCCCTCCAGCCAAGGTCACCTTGGCAGACCTTGGCAGACCTTGGCCGACTCGGCAGAAGCCTGCCTGGGACCGAATAGGGCAGAGCGCCCTCGTCAGGGGCGTAACGAAGCGGATCAAGGCGATCAGTGCGGATAGCGACTCGGGCTGAGGTGTTCCTGTGCGGGAACCCACCGCCGGTGGTCATCAGTGATGAAGGCATTCGTCGCTTGTCCGCTACCCGTGCGGTGTTGGCCGCCGATGAGCCCTGCCCAGCTATGAGTGTGGGCGCCAGAACCCGCCAGGAGACGTCTACTGCTTCGTACCGTTCACTCTGGATCGTCGGCCACGTTTCTCGAAGTAGCGTTGCGCGGCACGCAGGGTCGTACAGTCGGTGTCGCTGAATCGAACGACAACATCCGGGTGTAGCCGGGGGCGAACGTGGTCGAAGGGGACTGCTGCACGAATAGGTGACAGGTTGTAGTCACGCCGCCAGTGCGACGGTCGTGTTCATGATGGTCTCGAACTCGATGGGCGTCAAACGGCCCAGGCGGGCCTGGCGTCGGCGGCGGCGGTAGATCCGTTCGATCCAGGTGACGATGGCGATGCGCAGTTGCTCGCGAGTGGTCGAGGAGCGGCGGTCGAGGACGTTCTTCTGCAGCAGCGCGAAGAAGCTTTCCATGGCGGCGTTGTCTCCGCTCGACCCGACTCTGCCCATGCTTCCGACCATGTGATGACGGGTGAGCGCGCGCCGGAATTTTCGGCTTCGGAACTGAGATCCTCGGTCCGAATGAACCACGCAACCGGCGACATCACCGCGCATCGCGACCGCGTTCTCGAGCGCCCGGACGGCCAGACGGGACTTCATCCTCGAGTCGATGGAGTACCCCACGATCCGTCCGCTGAACGCGTCCTTGATCGCGCAAAGGTAGAGCTTGCCCTCGGCAGTTTGGTGCTCCGTGATGTCCGTCAACCACAGCTCGTTCGCAGTCTCGGCGGCGAACACGTGCCGGGTCCGGCCGTGCTCATCGACGACCGCGCAAAGGTCGTCGTGCACCGGAGGACCGGGCCGGCGGTGCTTGCCGCGCTTGGGCTTCCCGAACGCGCTGAATCAGCCGTTACTGGACGCGATCCGCCACGCGGTGCGATCCGACATCGTCTCACCCGCATCGCGGGCTTCGTCGGCGAGCAGCCGGTGTCCGAACTCGGGGTCGTCCCGGTGGGCATCGAACAACGCGTTCGCACGATACGCCTCCACCACCTCGCTGGGCGTGATGGGGGTCGTGCAGCAGTCCCGGCGCGCCCTTGGGGCGGTTCGCAGGCTTCTGCCAGTCCCAGCGGACGAGTTCGACGATCCGGCCCTAGCCACGGTCCCGCACGATGGGCGCATCCTGGGTGGGAGCGATGCTTCACGCACCGGACCAACTCTTCCACCAGTCCTCGGGCTTTCCGCCGTCGGCGACGAACTCCTGAAACGGCGGGTACGAGTACCCTGTGATTCATGGCCAGAACATCGTCGGCAGCCGCGGCACACATCGGCTCGCGGATCAGCGAAACGCGGAAAACACGTTCCATGAGCGTTGACGAACTCGCGGTCGCTAGCCGGATCGACTCGTCGAACATCCGCGGTTACGAAGCAGGGCGGGGACTGACTAGCGTTCACTCGCTAGTCAGGATCGCCGAAGCCCTAAAGGTCGACCCCGGATCGCTACTCGAAGGCGTCACCTCCGAGATGTTCACGAACGAGCGTTGAACCCGCCACCTCGAGCCTCCAACAGACCCTTGCTCCGCATTGAACGAAGCACATGGGCACCTCGTGGGGGCTTGCAGAGTGGTCACAGCGCTGTGCGCCTACGGCACGACCGTCGCCGAAAGGACCTGCATCCAGCCATCGTCGGTCTCTCCGTCGATGGTCTTCTCCACGTTCTCTAGAATCAGCTGCACGCGTGTACCGTCTGTCCACTCGTCCGCGTCCGCTTTGTCCTCGAGCAGGATCATGAGATCGTCCGCCCCGTCGTGCGCGTTGAGGGCTATTGCGTAATCCCCCGTGGCTCCGGTGATCCAGTACTCGCTGCCCACGAGCTCGCCTGTGACGCGAAACTGGTCTCCGACCTGGATCCCACCCAGGTCTACCGAGTTCAGCCTGTCGAGAAGCTCATCCACAGTTGTGTCGATGATTTTCGCCGGCTCTGACGTCTGCAGTGGCTCGGTGGTGGGTGTGGCCGACGGTCTGGTGCTCGGCTCAGCTGACGCCCTCGTTGTGGGTTGCGGAGTACCCGCCGGCTCGGCTTTGTCGCTGCCAGCAATGTTGGACATGACGAGCGCGAAGATGATCAGGGCGACGATGAAGGCACCGAGACCGGCAAACAGACGCCAGGGCATCTTCGGCTTCGGGCGACGGATGGTGAGCTTACTGGTGAGCTTGCCTACCGTCTGCGAGACGACCTCCCACCCTTGCTCTTCCCACTTCTTTGCGGTTCGCGCCTCCATGCCGCGCACCGCCTTCACGGTACGCGTCTCATACTTGATGCCATCATCGACCATTGACCACCCCAGTCCAGGCGCCCTGTGGCGCACAACCTGCTCACACTATCGGCGGGCGGGCGCTCGGCGCACGCCGTCCTCGTAGACGGCGGTCTGTCGCTCGCGGCGAGGCGATGACTACGCCCGAGCTTTTCCACGGTTGACTTACCAGTATTAGGCACGCGCCCCGGCACGAGGCCCCGCCTCCCTGCAATGGCCGCGGTACGCTCGGCAGCCCGCTGACTGCTCGACCGGGGATGTACTTTCGGCGACACTCTCTCGCCCCATACCCTGCGGCACACCAACACCCCAAACGCCGGATCCGCAGAATATGGCAGTTGCCAAGCTTCAGCCAAGTCGCATGAACGCCATTTTTCCCTGGTCAGGAAGGAGAAAATACGCCTCCAGCCAAGGTTGCCAAGTGCGAGGTGCTCTACATAGAGGAATTGAGAGTGAAGTTGGCCCTTATCTCTCTACTTCTCTCTTTTTCTTCTCATACACGAGATCTACTACTTGGCAACCTTGGCAACGGCCTCCGATCCCAAGCGGGAGTAAGGCTCACTCCAGCCAAGGTGGACTTGGCAGACCTTGCCGCACTTGGCAGAAACCGGCTTCCAGAGCTTTCACCGAGGTGATCTGCAAGCCTGAGGTGCATGGCGCCGTACGTTGACCGGGCAACCTTTGCGCGGAGAGTACGGTCAACCCAGGGAGAATGGCGCTTTCGCCGCGGTGCTGGTCGCGCCGGTAGTGATCCTGGTTGCGCTAGGGATCGCCGTCGCTGTCGCTATGGCGGTCGTCCCGACAGCGTGGGGACTGACCAGTATCGCGACGCGCGCGATCATTGACGCTGTCCAGCGCCGCAGGGCTCGCTCAGGCGACGGCCTGCAGGAGCGTGGGGTCGGTGGGGTCGACGGTGCGGGAGTTGTTGACTTTGCGGTCGACGATGTGTTCCCGGATGGTGCTCGCGACGTCCGATGAGGTGTGCTCGAGCATCGCCAGGGTCTCGACCTTCGCGGTGCCGGTCAGCTTCTCGGGCGTCAGCCAGAAATTCCAGGTGTCGGGCATCAGGAACGCTGGCATCCGGCCATGCACCTCGCCTGAGGCGTCGCGCGCTTCGCGGGTGATGACGACGAAGCAGCGGGAACGTTCCCCGTCAGGGAGTTCCATCGACCAGGTGAGACCAGCTGCGGCGAGCATCCCGTCACCGTGGAGGAAATGCGGGGTCTTATTGCCCTTCTCGCCCGTCCACTCGAAGTAACCGCGCATCGGGACGATGCAGCGAGCGGCCGAGAACGCCGGCGCCCAGAAGCCCGTGGCGAGCTTCTCCATGCGGGCATTGATGATCGGCGGACCCTTGGGGCGGTTCGCGGGTTTCTGCCAGTCCCAGCGGACGAGCTCGAGGGTTCGGCCCTCACCCCGATCACGCACGATGGGTGCGTCCTCCGTAGGGGCGATGCTGTACGCACCGGACCAGCTCCTCCACCAGTCCTCAGGCTTTCCACCCTCAGCCACGAACTCCTGGATCAGCTCATCAGTCTTGGCATCGTTCGCGAAACGGCCACACATGACGGCGAGCATAGCCCCCTGCCCTGATCCGCGCCGGATCCACGAACCCGGGCAGACATGTCTAGTCATGCAGATCATCGAGCTGCACCGCGTTGCCCCACACCCAGCAGCGATACGTCCGCCCTGCTGCTTTGAACTCGATCTCAGCCGCGAGAGCCGTGGACCGAACGATCCTCGCGTCAACCCGGACAGGCTCCGGGCCGAACCGCACCCACGCGCGCACGCGCCGTTGCGCGCCCCAGGGGTAGATCGTGACGGGCTGAGTGCGCTCCTCGAGCTCGCGTTCGGTGAGCGACTGCAGCGGCCCCCGCTTCGCGGCCGCGACAACTGCCTGATCGTGCATGCGCTTCTCGGTCGCCGCCTCGCGCAACGCTGATGGTCGTCCCATGGCCGGCGTGTCCTTCCTCCGGCCGAGAGCTTAGATTCTACGTCCGACGGCGCTGGGCGCTCGCCTCGCTCTGTCACTTCGACCGCCGTGATGCTCCCTTCAACTCTCAAGGAAAAGGGGTTGCATACTAGACGTTTTGCGGAAAGAATTCCGCACATGCGAGTTTCGGCGTGTTAGAGGACGGCGCGCGTGTCGGGTTAGCGAGCCGGCGCGCGCACTCCCTGTGTCTGGCGTTCTTTCCGACGGTGGAATTCTCGTTCCATCGCGCGCACGTACTGCGCCGTCTCTCCGCGCATCATCCAGTAGTCGAGGCGAGGCCCGACGAGCAGGCGCAGTCGAGCAAGGTCAACCATCTGCATGACGATCTGCCCGCTGAACATCTTCTGCAGACGGTGATAGTCCATCTCCAACTCGACTGCGAGATCCGTGATCTTCGTTGTTCGCGGCTTCTGCATGTAGATCTCACGGACCCCATAGGTGATCTGGTGTTGGGATATGGATGCATCCAGCTGCGCCCGCTTCTGCAGAGTCCAATCGTCCTCGGCAGTCTGCCACTGCGGAAACGGGGTCCGCCCGAAGTTTCGTGGTTCAACGAGGAAGCCTCGAGGCACATACCGGGGGTCTGACACCCAAAAAAGCTTAGCTAAAAGACCCAATTGTATCAAAAAGACCTAAGAAATAGGCGATTTTGATGTTTCGCCGTTTTCGCCCCGCACAGGGGAGTCATGAGCTACAAGACACTCCGCAAGACTCCAGGCGACGGGTTCGACCGTATCCAGTGGTACGACGCGAGGCTTAACACGCACACCATCCGCGCCGACGACCCCATCACCGCACGGACCGTCGCGCCCGGCGAACGGACACGGAAGCCCGGCAAATGGAAAGGCCAGAAGCCCTACCAGGGACACTACTGGTGCGCCGGCGCCCGGACCAGCGTCTTCCACGAGTCCATGACCGAGTACGCCGGCATGATGCTCATAGACCACCTGTACGACATCATCGCGGTCTACGCCCAGCCCATGCTGATGACGTTCTTCGACGGCCGCTACTGCTACCCCGATTTCCTCGCTATCGAGGCAGACGG
Organism: Microbacterium sp.; assembly: GCF_032084865.1. GTDB lineage: Bacteria > Actinomycetota > Actinomycetes > Actinomycetales > Microbacteriaceae > Microbacterium. The sequence goes on along the minus strand of NZ_DAMDLU010000004.1, from coordinate 19,776 downwards.
GACTCGACACGTCGTCGAGGTTCATCCGAAGGCGCTCATGAAGGCCGAAGACGAGGTGAAGTTCGCGCACGCCGCCCGCGTCTGCGAGGTCCTCGGATGGCGATTCACCCTCATCGACCAGCTCAGCGACACCGTCCGGATGAACCTGGAAATGATGAGCCGCTACCGCCATCACCGCTACACGCCAACTCCGGACGTCGAGGACCACATCCTTCGCACGGCGAAGAGGAACGACACGTTCGGCAGCCTGCGACGCGCGCTCATCACCGACAAGCCTGGCGAACTCATCCCCTTCCTCTTCCACCTGATGTGGAAGGGCGAGCTCAGCTTCGACCTCACCGCCCGCTTCACCGAACACACGACGCTCACCGCTGGGTGAACCCACCGCTAAGGAGAGACACAATGATTGCACCGCGCACCATCGCCCTCGGGCAGACCATCCACCTCGAAATCGGCGAGTTCACCCTCGTCAGCTACGCCAACGGCAGCTTCCGCCTCCGCGACGAGCTCACCGGCGAGTATCAAGTCGTTCACCACACTGAACTGGCCCAGCAGCTCCCACCCGGCGAGTCGCTGGAGATGGCAGACCCCCTCGACAGCCGGCCCCTCCAAGAGGTCGTCGACGGCCTCGACGATGCGACCCGCACGCTCATCCCCTACCTCCAGCAGCTCATCGACGGAACCCCGGTTGACGATGGCGAGCCGAACCCGCACTTCGCACTCAACATCTCAAAGACCAAGCGCCTCGACTATACGGTCGAAGCGCTGGCCAGAGTGGGCATCGAGATGCCCCTCGGGACCTTGAAGCGACGCCTCGGCAACTTTGAGAAGAAGGGCGCCGCAGGGCTCGTGGACCGCCGGGTGGGGCGCAAGGAGGCCCCTTTCGCGCGAGTCCACCGCGACGTTCGGTCGGCATTGTCGGAGATTCTCGCCGGCTACAAGAACAAGTCCACCGTCACCTATACCGCCATCCGCGCCGAGCTCGCAGTCCTGCTGATGGACCGGTTTCCGAATCCTGAGGACCGGCCGAAGACGCCGTCGCTTTCAACTCTCGAGCGTCTCGTCAAGCACATGAGCGGTAATCAGAACCCCACCACCCAGGCGAAGCGCCGCCAGACCGCCGCACTTTCCCCGAGTGGCATGCACAGACCTCGCCTGGTGTTCGGCCCGGGCGATGAGTGCCAGATGGACGCGACCACGCTGGACGTCTTCGTCCGCATGCCCAGCGGCAAGGTGGACCGGCCCCATCTCACAGCTCTCGTCGACAAGCGCACCCGCTCCGTCATCGGGCTCAACCTCACCGAGTCCGACCCGACGAGCATCGACCACGCCGTGCTCCTGGCGAAGGCGCTCGTGCCGCGTCGGCTCCGCCCGTGGGCCAAAGACTACGACTCACTCGGACTCCCGCGGATGCCGTGGACCAAGCACCTGACGAAGAAGGAGTCGGAAATCTTCGACTCGTATTGCCCCTACATCTTCCCGAGTCGCATCCTCATCGACAACGGGCAGGACTTCCGCGGCACGGTCTTCGGGACGGCATGCGACCGGTATGGAATTTCGCTGACTCAGTCGCCCATCCACGACCCCACAGCGAAGGCAGTGGTCGAGCGCTTCTTCCGCAGCGTCAAGACCAAGTTCTGCCAGTTCGTCCCCGGATTCTCAGGCGGCGACGTTGCAAATAGAGGCGCAGACACCTTCGAGGGCCCGCTTCTCACCCTCGCCGAACTCAGCGAGCTGCTCGAGAAATGGACGTGCATCGTTTGGCAGAACCGTCGCCACGGAGGCCTCGAAGACGACTACGCGGAAGGCCTAAACCACTCGCCGAACAGCATGTACGCCGCGTGCATCGACCTCACCGGTCACTTCGTCCTCGCCTTCGAGGACGAAGACTTCATCGCTCTGCTTCCGACCGACGAGCGCACCGTTCAAGCGGACGGCATCGAGTTCGGTGGGCGCAAGTACGACAGCCCGCACCTCGCCCCCATGCGCAACCGTAAGCGGGGAAGCGACAACGCCACCCCGAAGGTCGTCTTCCACTTCGACCCCACCGACGAGAGCCGCATCTGGCTCCGCTCAGTCGACGACGCGGGCTGGATTACGTGCCACTGGACAGCGGAACGCGGCATGTCCCGCCCGCTCGACGAGGCCATCGCACTCGCGGCCCACCGTCAGACACTCAACAGCCTCACCTTCAGCGATGCGGAGGCAGACGTCATGATGGTCGGCTTCCGCAACCAGGCGGTCACGGAGTCCACCGTCGCGGTCGAGCAGGCAGCCCTGACCAAGAAGAAGGACAAGGAGCGCAAAGCCGCCAACACACTCGCTGCCGTCCTCACCCCCGACCCCGACAGCAGCAACGACTTCGCCAACTTCGCAACGCTCGAAGCCGCAGCCCGCTAAACCACACAGAAGGAACCGACCATGCCTAACAAACTTGAACCCCTCGGTCACTTCGACCAGCGGGAGGTACTCCAGCACCTCCTCGAGCACGAACCGACGCTGAACGCCATGCAGGTCTCGCCCGCAGAATACAAGAGCTGGACCCGCACCAAGAGGCGCGAGTTCGACGTCGAGCGCAGCGAGCGAATAGCAGACTCCATTGTCATCATCACGCCCGCGCTGCAGCAGCTGAGCCTTGCCTACAAGCGCGCCGCCCGCGTCGCACATCGCCCAGTCGGCCGAACCGGCATCATCCTGGATGGTGAGCCCACCACGGGGAAGACGACCGCCGCCATCCGCTTGGCCGGCGAAGCTTTCCGCCGCCACATGGACCGGCACCCGCGATGGAAGGAAGACGGGCACGTGCCGGTGGTGTACCTGGAAATTCCGCCGAATTGCACGGGCAAGACAGTCATGGGACGCATCATCAACTTCTTCGGGCAGCCCGTCGTCCCGCGCATGACACTGGAAGAGCGCACGACCCTGGCCACACAGCTGTTCGCCAAGGCGCACACGTCGCTGGTCATCTTCGATGAGATTCAGAACCTCTCGCAGTCCAACTCGACTGGCCGCTTTGAGAGCGCGCAGGCCATCAAGAACCTGATGAACCATGTCAAGGCCGTTCCGATGTACGTCGGCTTCGACCTGAACTCTTCGGCGTTCACCAACGATGAGCTCGGCGCGCAGTTCGCCTCGCGCTGCTCCACGGTGCGCCTCGGCAAGCTGGACATCTCGACCGGCGCTGGCCGCCAGTTGTGGGGAGGAGTCATCGTGAAGTTCGAAGAACAGCTCGCGCTAATGGCGCACCCACCGCAGACGCTGCTGAAGGAAGCGATGTATCTGTGGAACCGGACGCGCGGCTCCATCGCCGCGCTCTCCAGACTCTTGACCACAGCAGCACTCGACCTCATCGAGGCAGGCGACCCGGACGGCGAGCTCATCACCAAAGAGCTCTTGGAGAGCATCCCACTGGACCTCACCTCCGAGCGCCTGCTGTCTGCTGCGACCCGCGAGACCCGGGAGGCATCGCATGCTGCCTAATCGGTCCTGGCCGTTTCGCGTGCGGCCCGGCTCGTTCGAGACCGTCGACAGCTTCCTCCGCCGCCTCCGCGCAGCCAACCTTGTCAGCGACGCCATCTGGGGGGCTTGGGTAGCGCCCGCCGTCAGGGCTACCGGCCTAAAGCGCACAGAAGCCCTCCCACTGCTCGTCGAGGCCGTGGCGGGACTGCGCCCGGGTCACTTCGCGCGTGACGAAGCTGAGCTGCCCCGCCACTCAGATGGAACGCGCTGCGCCAACTGTGTCACCGGACTCGGTGAGAGGTTTGGCTGTGCGCGGTGCTATCACGACGAGCAGGTCGTGCAGGCGCCGCATGACGGACCGCGCGTCTGCTCCAAGCACATGATGTGGGTGGGACCGGCCACGCCTCCCGAGGAGCAGTATGGCGTTGGCGCTGAGTCACTCCGCGCTGACCGACTGTACCGCCGTATGCGTCGACGGGGCCTGCTCGACGCTCACCGCCTCGGTGAGATTCTCGCGTGCGTCAACGATTGGGCGCATGCCGAAGGTACGACGTCGAACGATGCAGAGCGTTTCGTTCTTGCCATGCGCCTCGCTCAGAAGGTGTTCCGACCACGCCAACTCGATAGATATGCGGCTCGCAACACTCCCGCACGCCAGCGTTACACGGAGCTCGCCGCAGTAGTCACCGAAACCACCGGGACGGATGCATGCATCGTCCTAACCGACTCCATCTGGCTCCTGGTTCGTGCAGCTGGCCACCAAGACCAGACGGCCCCGCATTCCTTCGTCTGTACTCCGAAGGAACAGAACGTCGACGAGACGGAAGAAATCGCACAGCTTCGCACGTGCGGTTCCACGCGTTCAGAGCATCTGCACATGACCCAGTACGTGTCGTCGATGCAACCAGGCACGCGGCGCGGCCGCGTGAGCTCCGAGTTTCAGCTCAACGAGTATGTCTGCCCTCTCGGCCATTCGTTCTCATCGCGGATTCGAGTGCTCCGCACGTCGAAGGGAAGTGGTGGGTGCGGGTATTGCGCCAACCGCAGACCGCTGGCCGGGTTCAACACGCTCGCGGACACCCACAAGCCCCTACTGTCGGAGTGGGATTGGGAAAGAAACGGCGACCTGCGACCGGAGCACGTCATTGCGGGCTCCGCTGTCAAGGTGCATTGGCGCTGTTCGAAGGGTCACTCGTTCGAACAGAGCGTGAACAACCGCAGCAGTAAAGGCGTGGGCTGCCCGGTGTGCTCGAACAAGGCAGTGGACCCGACCGTCAATGCGTTCTCCATCACGCACAGAGACGTCGCCTCTACCTGGCACCCCACCCTGAACGGCGACCGCACCCCTGACGACTACGTTGCGGGCTCGGAGCGAATCGCATGGTGGACCTGCCCCACCCATGGCGAGTACAAAATGCTCATCTCGAGGCGCACGTCAGGCGGGTCTTGCACCTTTTGCAGCCGCCAGAAGGTCCATCGCGATACCTCCCTCGCGGTCACGCATCCGCTCGTGGCCGCCCGATGGCACGTATCGATGAACGGAGCACTCACCCCGCATGATGTGTTGTCGGGTTCAGGGGCCAAAGCGTGGTTCATGTGTGCGGAAGGACACAGCTATCACGCACCAATCCATGGGCAGACCATCGGCAAGGGCTGCAACATCTGCGCGGGCAAGGCAGTGAACGCTCAGAACTCTCTGCGAACGATGTACCCAGTCCTTGCGGGAGAGGTTCACCCGACCAAGAACGGTGCATGGAACGCGGACAACGTCACTGGCAAAAGCGGACGTACGCTCATCTGGATCTGTGCAGAAGGACACGACTGGCCCGCAATGGTCAGCGTGCGGGTACAGCAGGGCACGGGGTGCCCCTTCTGCTCGAACGCGAAAGTGTGGTCGGGGTGGAACGACCTCGCCACGACTCGCCCGGACCTACTTTGCGAATGGGACTGGGAAGCAAACGGCGACACGCGTCCGACGGACGTGACCGCTGGCACGGGCAAGCGGCTCCGCTGGAAGTGCGCTCGCTCTCACACATGGGAAGCCTCAGGGAGGGACCGCCGAAAAGGCAGTAGCTGCCCGACTTGCGCTAATAAGCGCGTGCTTGCCGGGTGGAACGACATGGCCACGACGCGGCCCGACCTGGTCGAGGAATGGGACCCTGAAGCCAACGGAGCTTTGACTCCGCAGGCCGTGGTCGCGGGAACTCACCTCCGCATTCACTGGAAGTGCGTTCTCGGGCACCGCTGGGTAACAACCGGCAACAGTAGAGCTCACCGAGGTTCAGGCTGCCCGATGTGCCACAACCTCGCTCATCCGAACAGCATCTCTCGAAAGCGCGACCGACGCCTGGAGTGATCTCGCGCCGCCACAAGTGATGCCGCTCTCGACAGATCCGTCGAGAGCGGCATCGCTGCTATCCGCGTGGACGAGAACCCCTATTACTGGGTGCAGGTAACGCGATGACGAATCCCAGAGCACGGTAGGCCTCACCCGTCCTCCGGGCGGACCTGTCGGCATAAAGGCGGCCGGCGACATCGACGGTGGAATAGGAGATGACCGCTATAACGGAGCTATGACTGATCCAGTCTTCTGGTCCGCTGTGCAGGGCATCGGCACCCTCATCGCAGCCATCGCCGCGATCATCGCCCTCATCATCGCGGGCAACCAGCTCCGCCAACTCATCGCATCGAACCGGCTCCTCGCGGAGTCGAACGACACGATGGCCGAGTCGAATATCGCCCTCACCCGACCGTACGTCGTCGTCGACTACGAGTTCCATCCCTCACTCACCCGCGGCGGTGGCACCAGCGGCACCTCGGTGTTCGTCGTGATCCGTAACGATGGTCGGACGCCCGCGCACAACATCACAATGACCGTGAACCGTCCGTTCGCTCCACTCTCCGAGCCCGACGAGGACGGCTGGCGCAAAAGTGTTCGTGATCTGAACCGCATGATGGACGGAACATCGGTGCTTCGCTCGCTCACCCCCACCCGTCCCCTGAAGTACTACCTCGACGATGAGGCGCTTTTCGGAGTGTCGGATGAAGAGGCACCGGCATGGACCGTAGTCGTGAAGTACGAAGACGCTGACGGCCGCTCATTCCAAGAGTTTTTCCACCTCGATGTCGAGCCATGGCGCCGCTCCCTCGCCATCGGCGACCCCCTCCTTCGGGTCGGCAAGTACATCGACGCCGTGGCGCATCAGCTCGGCAACGTAAATGGAACCATCCGAGGCAAGCAGACTAACGTCACTGTTCAGCCGCGCATCTCCATCAGCGGCGGTACGGGTGGACGCCATCGTCGGCGCGTCGAACGATTGAGTGGTCGAGATCAGCGCGAGTAGAGCACCAGGCCGAGCGACGACTCCAGCTTCCAGATGGTGCGGAGGTCCGGCCAGGATTCGCCCAGCAGTATCTTGCGGATGGTGCCCTCGTCGATACCTGCGTCCCGTGCTACCTCGCGGATTGACCGCTCACCGATGGCGGCCTTCAAGTTCAACACGAAACGACGTGCAGCTTCACCGACCGGGTCGGTAGAAGCCTGGTCGGGCCACCCTGAGGAGAGCATTGCGGGTGTGGCTCTCGCTTGCTTACGTGCCATCTCACAGCCTCCGAATCTGCGATCCCAGTGTTCACCGGGATCAACTACGTCGTTCTGGATCACCTTCGATTGAGTGGTTCAACTTCGACTGGAAAGAAAGCATCTTCAGAGACGCCCAATACTCAGTCGACGAGCAGGGCGGGCTCTTCGAGGATCGACGCGACGTCGGCGATGAAGCGGCTCATGCCGTCGCCGTCGATCACGCGGTGATCGAACGAGCCCGACACCGTCGTGACCCAGCGGGGGCGCACCTCGCCGTCGACGACCCACGGCTTCTGGGCGATCGTGCCCATGGCGACGATGCCGGCCTCGCCGGGATTGATGATCGGGGTGCCCGCATCCATGCCGAAGACGCCGATGTTGGTGATCGTGATGGTGCCGCCCTGCTGGTCGGCGGGGCTCGTCTTGCCCTCGCGCGCAGTGAGAGTCAGGCGGTTCAGGGCTCGCGCGAGGTCCTTCATGCTCAGCTCCTGCGCGTCTTTGATGTTCGGCACCAGCAGACCGCGCGGGGTGGCGGCGGCGATACCGAGGTTCACGTAGTGGCGCACGACGATCTCGGCCCCGGAGTCGGTGTCGACCCAGGCTGCGTTGACCGTCGGGGTGCGCCGGGCGGCCCAGATCACGGCGCGGGCCATGATCAGCAGCGGTGAGATGCGGATGTCGGCGTAGTCGGGCGACGCCTTCAGCCGCTTCACGAGCTCCATCGTGCGGGTCGCGTCGATCTCCTTCCACACCGTCACGTGCGGGGCGGAGTACGCGCTCCGCACCATCGCCGACGAGGTGGCCTTGCGCACGCCCTTGACCGGGATGGATTCGGAGCGCCCCTCGTCGATCTGAGGCGTGACCGGCAGCTTCTCCTCGCGGACAGCGCTGCGCGCGGGCGTCTCGATGTTGCGGAACACGCTCGCCTGCTCGGCGTGCTTGACGACATCGTCGCGGGTGACCTCGCCGTCGGCGCCCGACGGCGTGACGTCGGCGAGGTCGACGTTCAGGTCGCGCGCCAGCTTGCGGATCGGCGGCTTCGCGATCACGCCGACCGACGACCGCACGGGGCCCTGTCCGTTGGGTCCTTGCGCCCGGCCACTGGGTCCCTGAGCCTGTCCACTGGGTCCCTGAGCTTGTCGAAGGGCCCGTCGGCGCGACGTCGCACCTCCCCCGGTTCCGTAGCCGACGAGCACCGAACCGCCGCCCTCGTCGGTCGCCGGAGGAGCGGCAGGGTCCTTCGGGTTGGCCGCGATTCCGGCATCCGCCGCCTCGGCCTCCGACACGAAGGTGATGATCGGCGATCCGACCTCCACCGTCACGCCCTCGGCGACCAGCAGCTCACCGACGACACCCGCGTGCGGCGAGGGCAGCTCGACGAGCGACTTCGCCGTCTCGATCTCGCAGATGACGTCGTTGATCGCCACGGCGTCGCCGGGGGCGACCTTCCACGCGACCAGTTCGGCCTCGGTGAGGCCCTCGCCGACGTCGGGCAGGGTGAAGGTTTCGGTGGTCATGAGAGATGTCCTCCGGCGGAGATCAGTAGGCGAGTGAGCGGTCGACGGCGTCGAGGATGCGGTCGGCATCCGGCAGGAAGGTGCCCTCGAGCTTGGCGGGCGGGAACGGCGCGTCGAAACCCGACACCCGCAGCACCGGCGCCTCGAGGGCATAGAAGGCGCGTTCCATGACGGTCGCGGCGATCTCGCTGCCGACGCTCGTGTGACCGGGCGCCTCCTGCGCGTAGATCATGCGTCCCGTCGAGCGCACCGAGTCGAGGATCGGGCCGTAGTCGACCGGCGAGAGCGAGCGCACGTCGACGACCTCGCAGCTGGTGCCCTCGGCCTCGGCGAGCGCGGCCGCCTGCAGCAGCGTGGTGACCATGGCGCCGTGGCCGACGAGGGTCACGTCGCTGCCGCGACGCACGATGCGCGAGGCGTGCAGAGGCAGAGCGGATGCCTCGAACTCGACCTCGCCCTTCTGCCAGTAGCGGCTCTTGGGCTCGAGAAAGATCACCGGGTCGTTCGAGCGGATCGCCTCCTGGATCATCCAGTACGCGTCGTTCGAGGTCGACGGTGCGACGACCCGCAGGCCCGGAGTGTGCGCGAAGTACGCCTCCGGGCTCTCCTGGTGGTGCTCGACTGCGCCGATGTGCCCGCCGTACGGGATCCGGATGACGACGGGCATCGACAGCGCACCCTCGTGCCTGTTCGTGAGCTTGGCGAGCTGCGAGGTGATCTGGTCGAAGGCGGGGAACACGAAGCCGTCGAACTGGATCTCGACCACGGGACGGAATCCGGCCATTGCCAGCCCGATCGCCGTGCCGACGATGCCGGACTCGGCGAGCGGGGTGTCGAGCACGCGGCGATCGCCGAAGTCGCGCTGCAGGTGCTCGGTGATGCGGAAGACTCCACCGAGACGACCGATGTCCTCCCCCATCAGCAGCACGCGGGGGTCGTCTTCCATCGCCTTGCGCAGACCGGCGTTCAGCGCCTTCGACATGGGCATCGACTCGATGGTCATGACGCACTCCCCTCGAATGACGCCTCGTACTCGTTCAGCCAGGCCTTCTGCTCCACCATCAGCGGGTGCGGATCGCTGTAGACGTGGTCGAAGATCAACGACCTCTCGGGCGACGTGAGGGTGATGGCGCGGCTGCGCAGGTCTTCGGCGGCGTCCGCCGCCTCGGCATCCGTCTGCTCGAAGAGGGATGCCGGCGCACCCCGCCCCTCGAGGAAAGCCCGCATGCGCGCGATCGGGTCGCGCTGCGCCCAGCGCTGCTCTTCATCGGAGTGACGGTACTTGGTCGGGTCGTCGCTGGTCGTGTGCGCGCCCATGCGGTAGGTGACCGCCTCGATCGCGCGGGGCCCTGCCCCGCTGCGGGTCTCGTCGAGCAGCGCGCGCGAGACGGCGTAGCTGGCGAGCACGTCGTTGCCGTCGACTCGCACCGACGGGATGCCGTACCCCGCGCCGCGGCTGACCAGCGGCACCTTCGACTGGGTCTCGACAGGCACCGAGATCGCCCAGTGGTTGTTCTGCAGGAAGAACAGCACCGGGGCGTCATAGCTGGCTGCGAAGACCATCGCCTCGTGCACGTCGCCCTGGCTCGATGCGCCATCGCCGTAGTAGACGACGACGGCCTCGTCGCGGTCGACGTCACCCGTGCCGGTGCGTCCGTCGAAGGTGAGGCCCATCGCGTAGCCGGCGGCGTGCAGGGTCTGCGACCCGAGCACCAGCGTGTAGATGCGGGTGTTGCCGTTCTTCGCGTCGGTGGGGTTCCAGCCGCCGTGCGAGGTGCCGCGCATGACCTTGAGGATGTCGACGGGATCGACACCGCGGATGCGGGTGACGGCGTGCTCGCGGTACGAGGGGAAGAGGGTGTCCTGCGCGCGGGCGGCACGCGCGGACCCGACTTGAGCTGCCTCCTGCCCGCGGCTCGGCGGCCACAGGGCGAGCTGGCCCTGTCGCTGCAGGTTGGTCGCCTGCGTGTCGATCGCGCGGATCACGACCATGTCTCGGTAGAACTGCTCGAGCTCGGCGTCGGTCAGCGCGTCGATGAGGGGCAGGTAGCGCTCGGCCTCGGCCGAGGGGGCGTAGCTGCCGTCGTCGGCGAGGACGCGAACGAGGGGTGCTTCGATCGGGGTCACCCGACCACGCTACCCACGTGGGCATGCCACGTCACGCATACCTAGGGGGCCCTAGTAAGTGCCCGGCACCTGGACTTCTCGTGTCAGAGCATCGACTTCGCGACGGCCAGCACCCGGTCGATCGACTCCTCTTCGCCGACCGAGATGCGGATGCCGTCGCCCGCGAACGGGCGCACGATCAGGTCGGCGGCGTCGAAGGCCGCCGCGACCTCTTCGGTGCGCTCGCCGGTGGGCAGCCAGACGAAGTTCGCCTGCGAGTCGGGCACCTGCCAGCCCTGCGCACGCAGGCCGTCGAGCAGGCGCGTACGGCGCTCGACGATCACCGACAGGCGCTCGCGCAGCTCGGGCTCGGCGTCGAGACTGGCGATCGCCGCGCGCTCGGCCGCGCTGGTCACCGACAGCGGGATGCCCGTGGTGCGTGCGGCATCGAGCACGCGCGGATGCCCGATCGCGTAGCCCACGCGCAGGCCGGCGAGCCCGTACGCCTTCGAGAAGGTGCGCAGCACGACGACGTTCGGATGACGCTCGAAGATGCGCTCGGCGAGGCCGTCGACCGCGTCGGGTGCGGTGACGAACTCGGCGTACGCCTCGTCGAGGATGATCAGCACGTCCCCTGGCACGCGGTCGACGAAGGCGGCGAACTCCGCGCTGGTGACGATCGGGCCGGTCGGGTTGTTCGGTGTGCAGACGATCATCACGCGGGTGCGGTCGGTGATGCCATCCGCCATGGCGTCGAGATCGTGCCTGGCGCCCGAGGCGAGCGGAACCTGCACGCCGGTTGCGCCGGCGACCAGCGGAAGACTCGGATAGGCCTCGAACGAGCGCCAGGCGTAGACGACCTCGTCGCCGACCGAAGATGTTCCGAGCACCAGCTGGTGCAGGATCGACACGGATCCGGCGGCCACGTGCACCGCGTCGGGCTCGACGCCGTACTTCTCGCCGAGGCGGGCACGCAGCGCCGCCGCCGACGCGTCGGGATAGCGGTTCACCGGGGTGGTGGTCTGCAGTGCCTCGAGCACGGAGGGCAGCGGCTCGAACGGGTTCTCGTTGCTGGAGAGCTTGAAGGCGTCGGGACCTGCCTGCTTGCCCTGGCGGTACGGCGGCAGCGCGGCGATCTCAGGACGGATTCGGGGCAGCATCGGCTCGGTCACGGCATCAGTCTAAGAGCGGGATCCTCCCCCGACCGCGTCGACGTGACAGGATCGGAACATGCGATTCCTCATCCGCGTCGTCATCAACGCCTTCGCCATCTGGGTCGTCACGCTCATCCCGGTGCTCGGGGTCGGCATCCGCCCGTTCGAGCCGGGCGACGACCTGCGTCTCGCCCTGACGCTGCTCGCGGTGGGCGCGGTCTTCGCGCTGGTCAACTCGATCATCGGCACGGTGATCCGCATCGTGGCGTTCCCGCTGTACATCCTCACGCTCGGGCTGATCTCGTTCATCATCAACGGCCTGCTGCTGTGGATCACCGCGTGGATCACCAGCGCGTTCAGCTGGGGGCTGACGGTCGAGTCGTTCTGGTGGGGTGTGGTCGCGGCGTTCCTCATCTCGGTCATCAACGCGATCATGGGCGCCATCCTGCGCCCGCAGGAGAAGAAGAGCCGCCGCTGACGCGCGCGGTCGGCCGACGCCGCCGCTTCGCGTGCGACGTCACGGCCTGGTCGCGTGGAACTCGGTCCGCTCGACCGAGACGATGTCGTCCGCCTCCGAACGCAGTGTCTCGTGCATGCGATCGACGCGGGTGTCTCCCGACTCGTCGGCGAGGGCGAGCGTCTCGTCGTAGGCATCCCGCATGTGCGCGCCGAACGTCGATGCCTTCCAGCTCGCCGCGTCGTCGCGTGAGATGGTCATGCTGTCGGGTGAGCCGATGCTGGCCGCCGGACCGCCAGAGGTGAGGCCGGAGCCGACGGGATCGTCGGGGTGGACGACCCGGATGAGCGTCTGCTCGGCGTCGAGCACCGGAACCGTCGGGCTCCCCACGGTCATCACCCGCGAGGTGGTGTACACCCCGCTCACCGCCACCGCCGCGGCGATGGCACCGCCCTGCGAGTACCCCACGAGGTCGACGCGCGCGCCGGGCTCGGCGCCCGCCTGTCGCAGCGCCTCCATGGTCGCCGCGTACGAGGCGCTCTGCTCGCGGTCGATGTAGAGGTCCCAGTTCGAGCCGGAGTCCCACGGCTCCTCGCCGCCGCTTCTGACGGTGCGGGTGCCGTCGATGTACGCGACGAACGATGTGGTGCCGTCGGCGTGGGTGCGCTTCTCGACCGCGACCTGCGCCTTCCCGTCGGGCAGGCGCTGCGTGAGCTGAGCGAGGGTCGTGGCCGCGCGATCGACGGGGTGCGTCGATACCCGCCGCACCACCACCGGCGGTGCATCGCCGCTGAGCCGCGTGCCGTTCAGGATCGTGCCCGCGCCCGTCGTGGTGCGCTGCAGCAGCGGGGCCAGCAGCCACAGCGGCATGTGGAACGCGGTGTCGGCAAGATATGCCGCGATCTGGTCGACGGGCGCGTCCAGCATCCCCTCTGGCGACGAGCGCTCCCATGCGGCGGTCAGCTGCAGCGCCATCCCATCGAGGGCGGGGTACGACGCGACCAGCTGGTCGATCCGCCCCTGCAGAAGCTCCGCCTCGAGGGGACGCTCCACCGCGAGCAGCTGCTGTTCGGACCGCAGGTCGGCCAGCTCGAAGGCATCCGCCATGATCGCGGTGCCGCGCGCGTCGTCGCCGAGCTCGTCTCCGTCTTCAGCCACGTGCTGCGCCGTCGCCCACAGGCCGCCCGCAGCGACTCGGCGACCCGCGCTCCACGCCGATGAGAGGGCGTGATGCGCGCGGCGCAGATCATCGGCGGCGGCGCTCAGCCGCGCGGCGGTCGCCCCCATCCGGTCGGCGACCGCGCGCATCTGGTTCGGGTCGACGGCGATCGCCCCGCCGCCGGTGATCTCCAAGGTCATACGAGCGCCGCCAGGCATTCGTCTCGATACGAGGCGATGTCGGCACAGGCGACGACGAGCCGGCCGGCCCGCCCGATCAGCGCGGCACGCAGCATCCGCACCGCCGCCGCCTCCCAGTGGGAGTCGTCGATGAGGCGGTCCAGCTCGGCGCGCACCTGCGCGAGGATGTCGAGCGCGTCGTCGAGCAGGCGCGCCCCGTCTAGAAGCGCGGCCATCTCGTCGGCCGACGGCGTGCCTGGAGGAGCGATCGTGAACATGTCTCCAGGGAGCGCGGCGTCGCAGGCTTCGTCACGCTGTGATCCCGGCAGCTGTGCACAAGTCGGCCGCAATCCGTGATTGGGGACGGAGGTCGTTGCGGGCACAATGGTGTGATGACCGACCCGGATCCCTTCCGCGTCATCTTCGTCTGCACAGGCAACATCTGTCGCTCCCCGATGGCCGAAGTGGTGCTTCGTGCGCTCTCCGTGCAGAACGGACTCGGCGCGCGCGTCGTCTCGCGCAGCGCCGGCACGGGCGACTGGCATGTCGGCGAGCGCGCCGACGTCCGCACCCTCGACGCGCTGAGCAGGCGTGGACTCGACGGCGCGACGCACCGCGCGAGGCAGTTCAGCGCAGCGTCCTTCTCGGAGAACGATCTGATCGTCGCCCTCGATCGCACCCACGAGCGCATCCTGCGGGCGTGGGCGCGCAGCGACGATGACGACGGCAAGGTCACCCTGCTGCGCGCCTTCGACCCGCACGCGTCGAGCATGGATGTGCCCGATCCGTACTACGCCGGCCCCGCGATGTTCGATTCGGTGCTCGGTATGATTGAGACCGCCACCCGCGGCCTCTTCGCCCAGCTCGAACCGGCTGTGCGGGCATCCCATCGCCGTCTCGCCTGACGCGGGACCCTGAGCAGGAGGACCTGCCCTGACTTCTCTGCCCTCGCTCCCGACCCAGCCGCTCAGCCCTCTCGACGGCCGCTACCAGGCCGCCGTCGCAGGTCTCGCCGACTACCTCTCGGAGGCGGGCCTGAACCGTGCCCGCGTCGAGGTCGAGGTGGAGTGGCTGATCGCCCTCACCGATCGGTCACTGTTCGAGACGACGCCGCTGACGGATGCCGACAAGCAGCGTCTGCGTGCGCTGTACCGTGACTTCGGGCAGGCCGAGATCGACTGGCTGGCCGAGAAGGAGGCCGTCACCCAGCACGACGTGAAGGCCATCGAGTACCTGGTGCGCGACCGGCTCCAGGCCCTGGGCCTGGATGCCATCGCCGAGCTCACGCACTTCGCCTGCACCAGCGAAGACATCAACTCGGCCTCGTACGCCCTCACAGTGAAGCGCGCGGTGGAGGAAGTCTGGCTGCCCGCCCTCGATCTGGTGATCGCGAAGCTGCGCGAGCTGGCCGTCGAGCACGCCGACGCGGCCATGCTCTCGCGCACCCACGGACAGCCCGCGACGCCCTCGACCATGGGCAAGGAGCTCGCCGTCTTCGCGTGGCGCCTCGAGCGCGTGCGCGGTCAGATCGCGGCATCCGACTACCTGGCGAAGTTCTCGGGCGCGACCGGCACCTGGTCGGCGCACCTGTCGGCCGATCCCGACGCCGACTGGCCGACGATCGCCCGCGAGTACATCGAGGACATGGGCATCGGATTCAACCTGCTGACGACCCAGATCGAGTCGCACGACTGGCAGGTCGAGCTGTACGACCGGGTGCGTCACGCCGGCGGCATCCTGCACAACCTCGCGACCGACATCTGGACGTACATCTCGCTCGGCTACTTCGCGCAGATCCCCGTCGCCGGCGCGACCGGCTCGTCGACGATGCCGCACAAGATCAACCCGATCCGCTTCGAGAACGCCGAGGCGAACCTCGAGATCGCCGGCGCACTGCTGAACTCGCTCTCGCAGACGCTGGTCACCTCGCGCCTGCAGCGCGACCTCACCGACTCGACCACGCAGCGCAACATCGGCGTCGCGTTCGGGCACTCGCTGCTCGCGCTCGACAACCTGCGCCGCGGCCTGAACGCCATCTCGTTGCGCCGCGACGTGCTGCTCGACGACCTCGACCACAACTGGGAGGTGCTCGCCGAGGCGATCCAGACCGTGATCCGCGCGGAGGTCGTCGCAGGACGCTCGAGCATCAGCGACCCGTACGCGCTGCTCAAGGAGCTCACCCGCGGACACCGCGTGGGAGCGGCGGAGCTGGCCGAGTTCGTCGAGAAGCTCGAGATCGGGGATGCCGCGAAGCAGCGACTGCTCTCCCTGACGCCTGCGACCTACACCGGCATCGCCGAGCGCCTGGCGCGCTGAGGATCCTCAGACCGCGTCGGGGTCTGGCACGTCGTCGCGCGGCATGAGCACTGCGGCGAGCAGGGTGAGTGCGGCGAAGACGGCGGCGCCGACGAACACCCACGTCGACGCCCAGACGACGGTGGCGGGGTCGCCCGCTCCCCTGCCGGCGTCCAGCAGCGAGTTCGAGATGGCGCCCAGCACGGCCACGCCGACGGCGCTGCCCGCCGAACGGGCGAAGCCGTTCATCCCCGTGACAGCCCCGCGCTCTCCCCAGCCGACCGCCGCCTGTGCGCCGATCAAGGTCGGCGCGGCGGTCCACCCCAGGCCGAATCCGAGCACGAAGGCGACGGCGGCGAACAGCAGCGGGCTCGGCCACGGTGCGATCAGCACCAGACCGGCGGCCGCGATGGTAGTGATCGACATGCCGATCAGCACCGTGCGGCGGAAGCCGATGCGCAGGTACAGCCGGCCGACGAGGGATGCCGCGAGCGGCCAGCCCATGCTCAACGCCGCGACTGCCAGCCCGGAGACGAGCGGAATGGCCCCGCCTGCGCCTTCGAGGTAGGCGGGACCGAAGCTCGTCACGCCGATGGTGAGCGCGCCGACGCCGAAGGCGACGGCGGTGCAGGTGAGGATGAGACGCCGAGTGATGAGCGCGAAGTCGATGATCGGCTCCGCCGCCCGCTTCTCGACGAACGCGAAGACGACGAGCAGCAGCGCGCCCCCCACGAAGCAGATGGCACTCTGCCACGACAGCCAGGCCCACGCGCTGTCTCCCTCGAGCAGCCCGAGGATGATCCCTGTCAGTCCGAGGGTGAGCAGAACGGCGCCGAGGTAGTCGATGCGGTGCTGCTTCCGCTCCACCTGCTCGTGATACCTCGTCACCAGCATCCATCCCGCCAGCAGACACAGCGGGACGTTGACGAAGAAGATCCACCGCCACGCATCCAGCTGAGCGAAGATCCCGCCGAGAGACGGGCCGACGACCGACGAGATCGCCCAGACACTCGCCATGTAGCCCTGCACCTTGGCTCGCTCGGCGACCGTGTAGATGTCGCCCACGATCGTCATGGCCATCGGCCCGACGGCGCCCGCGCCGAGGCCCTGCACGACTCGGAACAGGATGAGCGTGAGCATGCTCCACGCGAACCCGCACAGCACAGAGCCCGCGAGGAACAGCCCGATGCCGATCAGGATGATCGGCTTGCGGCCGATCGTGTCGGCGAAGCGCGAGTAGATCGGCACGCTCACCGCCTGAGCGAGGAGGTAGACCGAGAACAGCCACGGGAACAGCTGATAGTCGCCGAGATCCCGAACGATCGTCGGGACGGCTGTGGCGAGGATCGTCGTGTCGATCGCGATGAGTCCGGTGGCGAGCATGAGCGCGCCGAGCACGGGGCCGCGCTCCGATCGCAGACCGACAGAGGCGCGATCGATGGAGACGGTCATGACAGGGCCAAGGCGGCATGCGCCGGAAGTATTCCCGCTGAGGGTGGATCGACGGCGCGAAGTGACGGATGCTGGAGGGCACACGCGTGAGAGGAGCGGCCGATGAGACGACGCGTCGCACCGGCGCTGGTGCTCGGCGCTCTCGTTCTTGCGGGGTGCTCGGCCCCCGGCATCCCGACGCCGCCCGCGGTCGACCCGACCGACACGGCGAACACCGAGCCGGTCACGCTCGCGTCGGGGCTGGCGGCGCCGTGGTCGGTGGTGCGCCTCGATCGCGGCGGGGCGCTGATCTCGCAGCGCGACGGCGGCGAGGTGCTCGAGCTGACGGCGTCCGGAGACCTGCGCGAGGCGGGCGTGGTGCCCGGTGTCGTCTCGGGTGGCGAGTCGGGCCTGCACGGCCTCGCGCTGCTCGTGGATGGCGAGACGCGCTGGCTGTACGCCTATCACGGTGCGGCGGACGACAATCGGGTCGTGCGGATGCCGCTGACCGGCGAGCCCGGCTCGCTGACGCTCGACGTCGACGCGGCCGAGGTGGTGGTCGCCGGCATCCCGCGGGCATCGAATCACGACGGCGGGCGGGATGCTGTACATCGCCACCGGCGACGCGGGGCAGCGTGATCGTGCTCGGGATCGGGACTTCCTCGGCGGGAAGATCCTGCGGGTGACGCCGGAGGGCGAGCAGGCGTCCGGCAACCCGTTCGGCACCGCGGTGTACAGCCTTGGCCACCGCAACGTGCAGGGACTCGCGTGGGGTGACGACGGCACCCTGTGGGCGAGCGAGTTCGGGCAGGACACGTGGGACGAGCTGAACCGCATCGGGGCGGGCGGCGACTACGGCTGGCCCGACCACGAGGGGTTCGCGCGCGCCGACGACGCGATCGATCCGGTCGCCGTGTGGGCGCCCGACGAGGCGAGCCCCAGCGGCATCGCCGTGATCGACGATGTCGTGTACGTCGCAGGGCTCCGCGGTGAGCGGCTCTGGCTGTACGACACGACGACACCGAGCATCGAACCCTGGCCGCTGTACACCGGCGAGTTCGGCCGGCTCCGCGACGTCGTCGCCGGTTCCGGCGACACCTTCTGGGTGCTGACGAACAACACCGACGGTCGGGGATCGCCGGGGCGCGACGACGATCGGCTGCTGCAGCTCACGCTGCCGGACGGATGAGGCGGGTCAGGATGCCGCGGCCGGCCCGTCGCCGGCACCCGGACGCTCACCGTTCTTCGGCTCGCCGGTCGGGCTGCTCTCGGAGTCGGGCGACGACGGGTCGGTGTCGAAGAGCACCGGGCGATCGATGGTCTTGGTCACGTCGGCCGGGTCGATCGCGAGCATGAGCATGGCGAGCCCGAGCAGGGTGACGATGAACGAGGCGCCGCCGACGACGAGACCCAGCCCCACGGGGGTGAGGCCCTCGTAGGTGCCCTTGGCGATGGAGAGGTTCACGCGCTCGGTGAAGGCGCCGGTCGAGACCAGTGTCACGACGGTCGCGAAGACGCCGGCGGCGAGGGCGATGCCCACGAGGTGCAGCGGGCGCAGGATCTCCTTGCGCGTCGGCTTGTTGTCGGTCATGCCTCTCCTCCGTGGTCGGCCAGGCGGTCGGCCTCGGCAGTCTTCTCACCGGTCGCCGTGCTCTTCGCGGCGGGGGCGAGCCCGGCGATGCCGAGGAACACAGCCACGATCGCGGCGTACCCGCCGAACAGTCCCACGCCGATGATGATGCCGGTGAGCGACATGGCGTGTCCCTCGACGGCGTAGTTCTGCACGAACCCGGCGGGGACGAGCAGCAGCAGCGCCGCGAGCAGAAGTCCCAGCGCGCCGACGGTGATGGCGTCGCGAGAGCCGTCCTGGCCCCGTGTCCGGATGCCCGAGATCAGCTCGACGAGACCCGTCAGCGCCGCCCACGTGATCACGAGCACGAAGAACAGCGCGTCGGTGCGCCAGGTCGGGATGCTCGCGGCCATGCCGAGAACGAGGGTGATCGCGCCCATCAGGACCGACGGCCAGCGCTGGCCCGCAGGGTGCACGATGACCGCGGCGACGATCAGCACGAGAGAGGTGACGATCGCGAACCCGCCGAACACCGACAGGCCGACGGCGGCGGAGTGATCGGGAGAGAACGTGATCATGATGGCCGCGACAGCCGCCATCACGGCGCGCGCGAGCTGCACGGTGCGCACGGTGAACGGGCGCCCCGTAGCGGGACGCGCGGTGCGCGAGCGGGAAGCGGCGGGCATGACAGTCCTCAGATCGGTGACCCGACCAGTCTACGTCGCGCCGCCTTTGCACCGCCTCGACGGCCGAGGGCCGGGCGCGGGGTGCGTGCCCGCGGGCATCCGAGGTCACTTCCGTACGGTTCGGCGCCCGAAACCGTACGCAATCGACCTCGCAGCGCGACAGGGCAGACGCGAGCGGGC
>NZ_DAMDLU010000003.1:18726-49402 GCF_032084865.1 Microbacterium sp. | reverse complement strand
CACGCCGCTCGGTGGCGCCGATGAGCGAGGTCGGCTGGGCCTGCACGTAGCGGGCGCGGTGTGCGGCCAACAGCTGGGCTGGGCGCAGCGGAACGCCGAGCAAGGCGGATGCCTCCGACAGCGCGAGCCCGGCAGCCGCGTCGTCATCGAGGGCGGCCGTCGCCGCAGTCTCGCCCTGGCTGCCGAACGACACGCGCACGAGGTGGCGGCCCGCAGCCGCATCGCGCAGCCAGCCCCACTTGACCGTGGAGTGGGTCAGCGCCTTGGCTATGTGGCTGCCTGGCACCGTGAGCACGCCGCTGCCGCGGGGCGCGGCGTCGAGCTCCGGTGCGTCGATCAGCAGCGTCACGATCTCGATCTCGGGCGCGTCCCCGATCTCGCCGAGGCCCGAGATGTGCGCGTCGATGAGGGGGCGCGCCGACGGCTCGGCTGTCGCCACGATTACGCCGGTGGCGCGCAGGGGCGCGTCGGTATCCGGATTCGCGTCCGTCAGCGGCGCGATCTCGACGCTCCAGTGCTCGCCGTCTCGCTCGAGACGGGTCACGCGGGTGCCCGTGCGGATGTCGACTCCGTACGCGATGAGGTCGGCGCGCAGCGCCTCGACCAGCCGGCCCATGCCGCCGACGAGCCCCAGCACCGCCGCTCCCGGCGCTGTGCCCTTGCGCTCGGCCGCGAGCAGGCCGACCGCTCCGGTCAGCGAGCCGATGCGCGTGAGTGCGGCATTGAGTCCTGGCGCGGCGACATCGGTGTCGACCTCGTCGGGGTCGGCGGAGTAGACGCCCGCAGTCACCGGGGCGACGAGCCTGTCGCGCACGCGGGCACCCATTCGCGAGCCGACCAGCTTGCCGAGGCTGCGCTCGTGCCCGATGGTCAGAGGCGGGCCGAGGCGGGCGAGGTACGCACGCCAGGCGCCGCGCCAGCCGATGATGCGGCGCACGTCGTCTTGGAAGGGGTTGGCCGGGATGCCGAGCAGGCTGCCTTTGGGAAGAGGCGCGTCGGCGGCCCCCGGGATGCCGCTCAGCCACGCGCCGCCGCCCTGCGGGGGAACCACCGCATCAGCGAGGCCCAGCCCGTCGACGAGCGCCTTCACGTGACCGCCGCGCGTCGCGAAGCTCTCGGCTCCCGCGTCAACGGTGATGCCGTCGAGCTCGGCGGTGCGGATGCTGCCGCCGAGCGCCTCGGATGCCTCCAGCAGCGTCACCCGCATGCCCACCTTCGCGCATTCCCGGGCTGCGACCAGACCGCCGATGCCGCCACCGATCACGACGACGTGCTGCTGCGCCGCTCGCGCGGCGAGTTCGGGAGAATGCTCGGAGGTCATGGCTCGATTCTTCCACCGGGCCCTATGCGCCGGATGCCCGTGGCTGCACGAGCCCGGGCGACGACGGGCTCCCCGTGTCGGGGAGCCGAACGTCCGTCATCGGCCCGACTTCAGCGGCATCTGGCTCCTGGACAGGCTGCGCGGCGCCCGGTCGGCAGCCCTCCGCGGCGACCATCCCGCTGCCGGGGAGCCGAATGCCGCTCATCCGCTGCCTTACGCCGACATCTGGCTCCTCCCGCCGAGCCCGACCGGCGGGAGAGTCCGGCGCGCGCCGGAGTCAGAGCTCGCCGTGCGCGACCTGCACGATGCGGGTCAGCTGGTCGGGGTCGGTTTCAGGTGGCACGCCGTGACCGAGGTTGAGGATGTGCCCCTTGGCGCTCTGACCGCGGGCGATGACATCGCGCACGTGCGCCTCCAACACGGGCCACGGCGCCTGCAGCATCGCGGGGTCGATGTTGCCCTGCACTGCCGTGTCGGGTCCGACGATGCGGGTCGCCTCGTCGAGCGGCATCCGCCAGTCGACGCCCACCGCATCGGCGACGCCGTCGAGGCGCATGTCGGCGAGGAACGGGCCCGTGCCGACACCGAAGTGGATGCTCGGCAGCCCGATCCCGTCGAGCGCCGCCTTCGAGTGCGGGGCGATGTGCGTTCGGTAGTCGGCCGTGCTGAGGGACCCTGCCCACGAGTCGAAGAGCTGCACGACCGAGGCTCCCGCGTCGCGCTGGATCTCGAGGAAGCGCCGAGAGATGCGCGAGAGCCATCCGGCGAGCGCGTTCCACGCCTCGGGGTCGGCGTGCATCATGGCGCGGGCGCGCAGGTGCTCCTTCGACGGGCCGCCCTCGATGAGGTATGCGGCCAGGGTGAACGGCGCCCCGGCGAAACCGATCAGCGGGGTCTCGCCCAGCTCGGCGACGGTCAGGCGCACGGCCTCGGCGACCGCGGTGCCGTCGAGGTCGGCAGCGTCGATCTGCGTGATGCGGGCGACGTCGTCTGCGGTGCGCACCGGGTTGGCGAAGACCGGGCCGCGACCGGGTTCGATCTCGACGTCGACTCCCGCGAGACGCAGCGGAATCACGATGTCGCTGAAGAACACCGCCGCGTCGACCTTGTGTCGGCGCACCGGCTGCAGGGTGATCTCCGATGCCAGGTCGGGGGTGAGACAGGCATCCAGCATCCTGGTGCCGACCCGCAGCTCACGGTACTCGGGCAGCGACCGCCCGGCCTGACGCATGAACCAGACGGGGGTGCGCTCGGGGGTCTCACCGGCGAGCGCGCGCAGCAGATCACTCATGCCGTCATCATCGCATCGAGCGCCTATGCGTGCGCCGGGGTCACGCCGGGGCCGGATGTCGGATCAAGTCGCGCTTGGATGCCTCCCATAGCAACGGCACGTACACTTGCCAGGTGCTGATCTGCGTGACGGCGAGCCACAAGACCGCCCCATTCGAACTGCTCGAACGCCTCAGCCGCCAGCCCGAGACCGTCGCCCCCAGCCTTATGGCTGCGGGCGCGCAGGGAGCCGTCGTGCTCGCCACCTGCAACCGATTCGAAGCCTATGTCGAGGCCGAGGAGACGGATCCGGAGGCGGTCATCGAGACGGTCGCGCAGGCCACCGGCATCCCCTCCGCAGACCTCGACGGTTCATGCCGGGTGGTCGAGCACCCGCACGTCGCCGAGCACCTGTTCGCCGTCGCATCGGGTCTGGAGTCGGTCGTGTCGGGCGAGGGCGAGATCGCCGGTCAGGTGCGCCGCGCTCTCAGCGGCGCGCGCGAGCAGGGCACCACGTCACCGCAGCTCGAGCGTCTGTTCCAGCGCGCCAGCCAGGCTCAGCGCAAGGTCAAGAACGTCACCGCCCTGCACCGCGCCGGCCGTTCGCTCGTGCGGCTCTCGCTCGAACTCGCCGACAGCCGCATCGCCGACTGGAGCGCCGAGCGCGTACTGCTGGTCGGCACCGGCTCGTACGCCGCCGTCACGCTCGCGTCGCTGCGCGAGCGCGGCGCCGTCGACATCTCGGTCTACTCCCCGTCGGGTCGCGCCGTGCCGTTCGCCCAGAAGCACGGCATCCGTCCGGTCGCCGCAGCCGACTACGCGACCGTCGCACAGCACTCGTCGCTGCTGATCACCTGCACGACGGCCGAGATGGTGCTGGGTCCGGCGCAGTTCGATCGCGAACGGGGTGCCGCGGCCGGATGCCCGGTCGGCACCCACTCGCAGCTCGTCATCGACCTCGGCATGCCGCGCAACGTCGACCCTGCCGTCGCGCAGCTCGAAGGCGTCGCCCTGCTCGACCTCGAGACCATCCGCCTGCACGCCCCGCTCGAAGAGCTGCACGCGACCGATGCCGCACGTCACGTCGTGCGGGAGGCCGCGGAGAGCTTCCACCTCGACGGCTCGCGCGCGAGCGTGACCCCCGCGGTCGTGGCGCTGCGCACCCACATCTTCGGCCTGCTCGAAGCGGAGATCGACCGCGCCCGACGCAGGGGCGACGAGAACGGGCTGGTCGAGCAGGCGATGCGACACCTCGCCGGCGTGCTGCTGCACACTCCCACGACGCGCGCCCACGAGCTCGCCGCCGAGGGCCGTGCCGACGATTTCCACGTGGCGCTCGAGGTGCTGTACGGCCTGTCCCCTGCGTCGGATGCCGTGTCCGACTCCGCTTCCGCCTGATCACGCGCCCGGTCGGCGCCCACGCCCCCGAGACGTGCGACGCTGGGAGCATGACGTCGCGTGTACCCCTGCGAGCGCGCCTGCTCATGGCGCTCAGCGGTGACCCGGACGGGACGCCGAGGTGGGTGCGTGAGCTCGCGGAGGGGGATGACGAGGGCTGGTTCGCCTACGGCGGCGCCGCCTGGACCGTCCACGCCGGGATGGGCACGCTCGTCGCCGGCATCCGGGCGCTGCTGGTCCAAGCGCTGCATCCCGGGGCGATGGCGGGCGTCCACGACTTCTCCCGCTATCGCGAAGACCCCATCTCGCGCCTGAACGGCACCGTGCGGTGGGTGCTGAGCGTCACGTACGGCTCGCGGGCGCAGGCGGAGCGGGAGACGGCGCGGGTGGCTCGCCTGCATCGCCGCGTCAGCGGCGAGTACACCGGCGGGGATGGAACCGAGCGGTCGTACAGCGCATCGTCCGCCGATCTCGTCGAATGGGTGCACCTCGCCTTCGCCGACGCGTTCCTCACTGCTCACGAGGTGTGGGGAGGACCCATCCCGGGCGGGGCGGACGCCTATGTCGCCGAATGGGCGACCGCCGGACGGCTGATGCACGTGCCGGATCCGCCCACGAGCGCAGCCGAGCTGCGAGGACGACTGCAGGGATTCGTCGAGCGTGGCGAGCTGCGCGCAGACGAGCGCACCCGCGATGTGGTCGCGTTCCTGCGCCGTCCGCCGTTCACCGGAGCGATGGGCATCGCCTACCGTGTGCTGTTCGCTGCGGCGGTCGCCACGATCCCGCGCCGCTACCGTCGCATGCTGGGCGTGCGTCGCAGCATCCTCCCCGTCGTCACCGCGACGCGGATCGTGCTCGCTCTGGCCGAGCGATCGCTGGGATCCGGTCCTCGCGCGCAGGACTTCGCGCGCCGACGGCTGGCTCGTCTGGCGGCCTCACGCCGAGGCTGAGCGCCTGATCGCGCGAACGCTACGGCAGCAGTGCGCAATCCGGAGCGGATGCTGCGAGACGAGCGTCGAGGGTCAGCAACGAGCATTGTGCCGCGCGCGCGAGCACGACGTACATGGCGTCATAGGCGCTGACATTGTGTCGCAGGTCATACACGGCGGGCAGCATGGACATCATCGGCACCTGCTCGACGCCGAGCGCGTCGAACTCACGGAACGCGCGCAGCGCCTGCTCATCGCTGATCTGCTGGCTGAGCGACCATCCACGGATGACGGAGGCGACTTCAGCCGTGAGGTGCTGCGGCGCCAACAGTTCGCGCCCGTCGATCAGTGCTGCCGCCCGCTGCCCTGCCTCGGTTCCGAACAGTATTTCGGCGACCGCGGATGCATCGACGACGAGCGTCATCGACCGGGGCGCTGCTCAGCGAGCACCTGTGCTGCCGGTTCGAGGGCAGCGACGCCGCGGCTCGCGATCCGCTCCAGCAGTTCGGCTCGGCTCGGACGCGTCGCCAGCCGGTCGAGCTCGCGCAGCAGATAGTCACTCAGCGAGCGCCCTTCGAGCGCGGCCTTCGCTTTGAGCGCTCGACTCGTCTCCTCGGAGACGTTGCGGACCTGAATCGTTGGCATGCAGTTAGCATACGCCACATGCATATTGCATGCATGTGTCTGCTATGGGCCCTGGGGTTCCGTCTCGGGTCATCCGCACGAATGCGACACTGTCATCATGGCCCTGCACATCATCGGAGACACCGCCGCCGACGACCTGCTCACGAACAACCCGCTGGCGCTGCTGGTGGGGATGCTGCTCGACCAGCAGGTGGGCTAACCACCTAGAACGAAGCGAGACCTTGACGTCGTCAAGGTTCACCTGCTCTTCTCCGAGGAGTGGCGCTTCGCACGATGTCGGAACACCTCGATTCGGATGATCGGCTCCGGTCCCGACTGGCTCGTCGACGTTGATGGCTCACTCGGCCGTTCGTCGTGAAGCTCCTGCAGCACCTTCTCGTACCACTCATCCGCCAACGCCAGTCGTTTGGCTGTTGCAGCGTCCCGAATCGCCTTCACGAAGGGGGCACGAATCGTCGGCGTGACAACGATGTAAAGCGCTATGACCACAACGACCGAAAGCGCAGACAGCGCGGCGAACGCCCACGACCTCGCGAGTATCGCGCCCAGAGGCGCGAGAAGCATCATGACGAGTCCGATAACCCGGAAAGTCCAGGAGAGCACTTGATCGCTGAGCTTGTGCGGAGGAAACGGTGCCGTCACGCGCCACGCGAGCGCCACCAGACCAGCTCCCCACCCCACGATGAGGAGCAACGCCCAAGCACAGTAGTCGACCTGCGATCCGCCGTAGTCCCAGACCAGGCCCGCGCCGCTAGTAAGAGGAAGGCCGAGCAATGGGATCAGCCAGTATGCAGATTCTGCTCCCACTCGCTGACGGAACGTGATTGTCGTTCCCTCCACGAAACCGGAATTCTTCGCGCCGCTACGGAGCTTTTCCCTCTCGCGTCCTGCGGCGGACACCCTCTCCGCAACTGGACGCTTGAGCTCCACCAGACCGGCCACGACTGACACAAACCAGGCGCTGAGTAGCAAGAGGATTAGTTCAAGCGTTACCTGCCGCCAAAGGACGACCCACAGCACCAGTGCTGAGAACAACGACACCCCGAGCGTGACGCCGAGAGTCAGGAACTCGATAAGCCTGCGGTTTTTCTTCGGTAGCGCTTGCACTCCCGCTGGAGGGAGAGAGAACGCAATTCCGATCACGATCGTCGCCATGACGGCCAGGAAGCCAAAACCGGAGGCTATCTCGACGTCGTGTTCGGCGCCCCTCCCCGCACCCAGTCCGCCACAGATACCGCTGCCGTCGCATACGAGCGCTTCGCGGCACCGGCGGCAGCCATCGCCCCCAGACCAGGCAACAACATGAAGGTCAGCGTGAAGATGGGCCATGCCAACAACCAGTTCGCTTGCCCCGCATCCTGAGGCGGAGCTTCCCGCTCCATCGTCTTGCATCCGTCAACCATCGTCACGCTGATCCCCCCGCTGTACCGTCTTCAGATCGGCCCCTCATGATCACACGACCGCGCACACCATGACGTTTGTCGCAGGAACAGCCGATTCTGTCAGTCGCACACCCAGCAGCGTCATCCCGCAGGAGTCACTCAGGAAACGCCACCGATCCCGTAACGAACACACTGAGAGTCGACAGCCCTTTGGCGCGCCTTTGTTGTTTGGGAGAATGCTACGCATGGCCCTTCACATCACCGGAGACACCGCCGCCGACGACCTGCTGACCACGAATCCGCTCGCGCTCCTCGTCGGGATGCTGCTCGACCAGCAGGTGCCGATGGAGACGGCCTTCGCCGGCCCGCTCAAGATCGAGCAGCGCACCGGAGCGGTGGATGCCGCCGCGATCGCCGGGATGGATCCGGATGCCTTCCTCGAGGCGTTCAAACAGACCCCGGCCGTGCACCGCTTCCCCGGCTCGATGGCGACCCGGGTGCAGACGCTCTGCCAGACCCTCGTCGACGAGTGGGGCGGGGACGCTTCCGCGCTGTGGACGACCGGCGACCCAGACGGCACCGAGGTGCTCAGACGGCTGAAGAAGCTGCCCGGATTCGGCGAGCAGAAGGCGAAGATCTTCCTCGCTCTGCTCGGCAAGCAGTACGGGTTCACCGGTGAGGGGTGGCGCGAGACATCCGCTCCGTACGGCGAGGAGAACGCCTACCGCAGCGTCGCCGACATCGTCTCGCCCCAATCGCTGACCAAGGTGCGCGAGCACAAGAAGGCCATGAAGGCCGCGACGAAGGCGGCGAAATGAAGCCGACCGGCGACGACGTCGCGGGACTCATCGCGCGCTCGGCTCCGGCGATCAGACGACGGGATGCCGAGACGCTGACCGCCCTGATGCAGGAGATCTCGGGTCGCGACCCCGCGACGTGGGGCACGATCATCGGCTTCGGTCAGGTGCATTACCGCTATCCGACCGGCACCAAGGGCGATACCGGCCTGCTCGCCTTCGCCCCGCGCAAGGCGGCGACGACGATCTACCTGCTCGACGGGGTCGGCGCGCACGCCGACGAGCTGGCGGCGCTCGGTCCGCACACGACGGGCGCCGGATGCCTGTACATCAAAGACCTCGAACAGGTCGACCTGGATGTGCTGCGGGGCATCCTGACCCGCTCGCTCGCCTGGATCGAAGCCGGCGGCAGCGAGGGGATGCAGCTCACCGTCGTGAGCTGACGGCAAGCCCACGCAAAGCGCCCGGGGGCCGTCAGCGCTGCGAGGCGAAGACCACGGTCTCACCCGGAGCCGGACGCAGCGCCAGCACCAGAGCTACCACGCCGAGGAAGGCGACGGCAGATGCGGAGATCAGACTGATCACCGCGAAGAGCGCATCCAGCAGGGTCTGATCACTGATTGACCCGGCAGCGGCGATCAGGTTCGGGATCAGCTGCGCGAACACGATCGCACCGAGCGCCCACAGCGGCGCCCAGTTCCACGGCCTCGGCACCATCGCGATGCGGCCGATCCGCACGGCCGCGATGATCGCGAGCACGAGGCTGACCACCTCATCGGCCGTGCCCACCATCGCGGCGGTGGACAGGTCGCCCACGTCTGTCGGGGCCGCCGAGTTCACCAGCATCCACGCCACAGGAGCCACGACCAGCGACCAGACCGCCAGGGCGATGATCGCGCCGGTGCCGAGGGGGCGCCTGCCGGTCACGCTGCCGCCGCGCCCGAGCCCGATGGCGAACACCACCGCACCCGCATGGAACAGCAGCTGCGAGATGCTGAACGGCAGCCCGCTCACGGTGACCATGCCCAGACCGAGCAGCGCCGAAGCCACGAACAACACGCCACCGGTCATCCACGTGCGCCGGCGCGAGCGCGTCGTGTCGGCGGCGGCAGTCACGTCGATCATGCGGTCACCCTAGCGGCCGCGGCCGCCGACGGCCTCAGCCGCGGGCTACGCGCTCCGCTTCCTTCGCGGCGACGATCTTGCGCAGGCCCGAGCTCGAGAAGCGGTGCTCGCGGCTGTTGAAGTACAGCTCGATGCCGGCCTCTTCGCAGTAGCTGCGGCCGGTGAAGTCGCGCTCCTCGTATTCGTCGCCGACGATGCGCACATCGATCTTGAAGGAGCGCAGGATGTCTTCGAGGTCCTGCTCGGTCGAGTAGGGGACGATCTCGTCGACGTACTCGCAGCCGCGCAGCTGGATGTACCGCTCGACGACCGTCTGCGTCGGGGCGTTCTTCTCGGGGCGGTCGAGCGTCGGATCCATCTGCAGCCCGCAGATGAGGTAATCGCACTGCCGCTTGGCCTCAGCCAGCATCATGATGTGCCCGGCGTGCAGCAGATCGAAAGTGGAGAAGGTGATCCCCACCCGCGGCCCGGGGTTGTAGTCCTGGTGCTTCTTGACGGTCTCGCTCATGGCGTCCTTCCGTAGCGCTTCAGAAGATTCTATTCCGACGCGACACGGGTAGACGTCCGCCCGGCCCTGCACGCCGGCACAGACTCAGCTGTGCCGGCGTGCGGAGCGAGAGGCTCAGCCGACCATGGGACGGAACCGCACCCGGGTGGGCTCCGACTCGGGGGTGTGCGCGAGGCGCTGAGTCACCGTGGCCGTCTGCGGGACGGTCAGCTTGCGATCGAGCGCCACGCTCCACGATCCGTCGACGCTCGCGGTCGTCACGGCGCGGGACGGCAGACGACCCGGGCCGCTCACCGAGACGGTGACCGTGGCGCCGGGCGCGCCGACACCGCTGATCGTCACGCGGTCCGCGGCGAGTGCGGCCGTGGTCGGCCGGGGTGCGACGCCGGCGATGTCGTCCTGCACGGCCGACAGGTTCTTCATCCAGGTGTACGACGTCGGGGTGATCGTGTCGTCGCCCCAGACCTTGCCATCGCGGTCTACGGCATAGGCGAAGAAGCCGCCCTTGGTGCCACCCTCCGGCTGCCAGGTCGCGTACTGATACGCGGTCGATCCCGATGCGGTGTCGGGATCGTAGATGCCCTCGGCGTCACCCCAATGCGTGCGGTCCTGCTCTTCGGGGAATGAGAAGCCCGGCAGGAACTGGC
This sequence comes from Microbacterium sp., assembly GCF_032084865.1. Lineage (GTDB taxonomy): Bacteria > Actinomycetota > Actinomycetes > Actinomycetales > Microbacteriaceae > Microbacterium. The sequence goes on along the minus strand of NZ_DAMDLU010000003.1, from coordinate 39,381 downwards.
ACGGGTCGATGTCGTCGGCGAACGTGTTCCATGTCGACTGCATTCTCGCGGTGCCGCGGCCGTACGCCTGCAGCAGCACGAACGACATGTTGTGCGACACCGCCTCGAACAGCGGGGTGCTGCCGGTCTGATTGGTGTCGTAGATGAACAGCTTGTCGGTGCCCGACTTCGGCCCGATCAGTTCGCCGAGCGCATTGAAGACGCCGATCGCGCGGGTGAGGTTGTCACCGGTGGGATACGACTCCACATCGATGTCGATGCCGTCCAGTCCGTAGGGCGTGACGAAGGTGTCGACGAGTTCCTGCGCGTACTCTCGATACGCCTGTTCGGTGAGCGGGATGTCGGCCTCGGCCAGCCGGTCGATCCACAGCGTGTAGACGGCCCGGGTGCCTCGAGCGTGCAGCGCCGGCACGTATTCATCGCGCAGCGTCGGCCAGTAGTCGCTGTCGGCGGTGTCGCCGGCGTCGAACACCATGGCCACGTCGATCTCGGGGGGCAGATCGCTCATGCGCGTGAAGTTCTTGTCGGGCAGGTTCGAGTTGGCGTTCTCGGGAACCGTGACATCGCGCCACGTCCGGTAGTAGGCCATGGTCAGGGGTTCGCTGGAGCAGTGCGACGTGTCGCCGACCGGAGCGGGTGCCTCCTGGGCTGTGGCCGGAACTGCCGCGAACGCGGTGAGTCCCGTGAGTACGGCTCCGAGGCCGATCGCGCTGATTCGCTTCATTGCTTCTTCTCTCGTCGTCGAGTGGGGGATCTGACCGTTCGCCGCGCCGGCCAGGAGCCGATAACGAACTAGAACGATTTAGCTGGACGGTATCAGATCGTGCTACCGTCTGCTATACCGTTTTAGTCGCGGTCGCCGACGTCTCGCTCGGGGCTCGGCAGCCAGGACCTTTCGAAGGAGAACGTCCATGAAGCATCGTTCCGTCGCTGTCGTCGGCATCGTCGCCGCAGCAACCCTCGTCCTCGCCGGATGCACCGGTGGCGGCGCGACTCCAGCCGGCAGTGGCTCGGGAGAGATCTCCGGCCAGATCACGTTTCAGACCTGGTCGCTGAAGAACGAGAAGTTCACCCCGTACTTCGAGAACGTCATCAAGGCGTTCGAAGACAAGTACCCGGACACCAAGGTCAAGTGGATCGACCAGCCGGGCGATGGCTACGAAGACAAGATCCTGCAGCAGGCCGAGTCCGGTGAACTGCCGGACGTCATCAACCTGCCCCCGGAGTACGGCTACTCGCTGGCTTCTGCCGGCCAGCTCGAAGACCTGAGCAGCGCCTCGAAGCTCATCGACGAGTACGTCGCCGGCGGCGTGGAGGCGTACGAGTACGACGATCTCGACGGCTCGTTCGCCTTCCCGTGGTACCTGGGCACCGAGCTCAACTACTGGAACACCGACCTGCTCGCGAAGGGCGGCGTGACCGAGCCGCCCGCCACCTTCGAAGACACGCTCGAGGCGGCGCAGAAGCTGGCCGACGCGGGTGTGCCGATGTTCTCGTCGGTTCCCAGCCCGAAGATGCTGCAGATCGTCGGCGCGGTCGACGACATCTACAAGGACGGCGAGTTCGTCTTCAACACCCCCGAAGCGGCCGAGGTCGTCGATCGTTACGCCGAGCTGTACAAGGCCGGCGCCGTCACGCCGGAGGCTCTGCAGGGCGCGGGTACCGCGAACTCCAACATCAACAACTTCAACACGGGCGGCGTCGCCTGGACCACCGCCGGCCCGAACTACATCGACAAGGACCTCGGCGTCAACGCGCCGAACCTGCTGCCCAGCGTCGCCGTCACCGCCGGCTTCGGCAACCCGCCGCTGTTCGTGCAGGGCATCAGCGTGTCGAAGAACAGCAAGAACGCCGCCACCGCTCTTGCCTTCGCCGAGTTCGTGACCGACACCGACAACCAGATCGACTTCGTCACCCTGGCCGCCGGGTTCTTCCCCGGCACCGTGGCTGCGAACGACGACCCGGCCGCGTTCTCGGAGAAGCCGGTGAACGAGCTGCAGGGCGTGGCCAACCAGCTGGCCGGCGCGCAGATGGCGGATGCCAAGATGACCGGCGCTCCGCAGTACACCGAGGCGATGGAGACGTACGCCAAGCAGCAGATCGCGCTGGCCGTCACCGGTGACATCACCGGCCAGGAGGCACTCGACAAGGCTGCGGAGTACGCGCAGCAGAACCTCGTGAAGTGATTCGAGACCGAGCGGAGGGGAGACGGACATGAGACGACAGAGATGGTTCACCCCGTACCTGCTGGTGCTGCCGGCTGTGGTGTGGGTGCTCGTCTTCGCCCTGTGGCCGTTCCTGAACACGGTCGCGCTGGCCTTCACGGACGCCCGTCCCCTCCGCCCGGTCGAATTCGTCGGACTGGAGAACTTCGCCCGCCTCTTCGAGGATGAGCGCTTCATCTACGCCCTGACCACCTCGCTGGTGTACGTGGCGGTCTGCGTGCCGCTGCTCACCTTCCTGCCGTTGCTGCTCGCCATGCTGGTGCACACCAAGATTCCCGGCATCGGGTTCTTCCGCACGACGTTCTACTTCCCGGTCATCGCCTCGGCGGTCGTCGTCGCCATCGTGTGGGAGTTCCTCTTCTCGGGCAGCGGCACCGTCAACTCGGCACTGAAGTTCTTCGGGCTGGCCGACCGGCCGATCGAGTTCCTCTCGGATCGCTGGCTGCTCATCTTCTGCGCCATCGGCCTGACCGTGTGGAAGGGTCTCGGCTACTACATGGTCGTGTACCTGGCCGCGCTGGGCAACGTCGGCAGGGAGCTGCACGAGGCGGCCGCCATGGACGGCGCCGGCGCCTGGCGCCGGTTCTGGTCGGTCACCGTCCCCGGTGTCCGCGGCCCCATGATGCTCGTGTCGGTGCTCATCTGCGTGGGGGCCATGCGCGTGTTCACCGAGCTGTACGTGCTGTCGCACGGCTCCGGCGGGCCCGGCGGTCGGGCGATGAGCATCGTCATGCTCATCCAATCGATGGGCAAGGGGCTGAACGGCCAGATCGGGTACGCCTCGGCCATCTCGCTGGTGCTCTTCCTGCTCACCCTCGTCCCGCTGGCGGTCGTCGGCATCGTCAACAACGCCGACACGATCGCCGAGATCCGCGCGACGCGTCGCGCCACGAAGGCGACCAAGACCGCCGCACGTGCCGCCCATGCCGGTCCCGCTGCCGCGGGAGCTGCCGTCATGGCTCTCGATTCCACCGCCGCCCACGGCCGCAAGGAAGGGTCCCGTCGATGACCACCACCGCGCCCGCCGCACCGCCCCGCGAGAAGCCGTACCGCACCCGCGGCTCGGCCGACATCATGAAGCCGTCGCTCGGCGGACTGATCGCCAAGTACGCGATGCTGCTCGTGATCCTCGCGATCATGGTCTTCCCGTTCCTCTGGCAGCTGTCGACGTCGTTCAAGGGCGCCTCCGAGAACATCTACGACTTCCCGCCCACGCTCATCCCGCAGGACCCCACGCTCGGCAACTTCGCCGAGGTCTTCCGCACCATCCCCGTGCTCGACTACGCGTGGCACTCGCTGCTCGTGGGAGTCGGCACCGTGCTCACCAACGTCGTGTTCGCCACGTTCGGCGGCTACGCGCTGGGCACGATGAAATTCCGCGGCAAGTGGGTGGTGCTCGCCATCATCTTCTCGACCCTGCTGCTGCCCGGAGAGGTGACGCTGACGAGCCAGTACCTGACCGTGAAGTCGCTGGGCCTCGCGAACACTCTGTGGGGCGTCTTCCTGCCCGGCGCGATCGGTGCCATCAACGTGCTGCTGATGATGGCCGCGTGCCGGATGATCCCGTCGGACACGCTCGATGCCGCGACGATCGACGGTGCGAACACGATGCAGCGTCTGCGCCACATCGTCTGGCCGAACGTGCGAGGCATGGTGTCGGTGGTCGCACTGTTCGCGTTCATCGGCGCCTGGGACGACTTCCTCTGGCCGCTGGTCGTGCTCTCCGACCCCGCCAAGTACACGCTGACGGTCGGCATGGAGTACCTCAGCTCGAACTTCGCGGCGAACCCGCGCGTGATCGCCGCCGGCACGATGATCGCCCTCGTGCCGATCATCGTCCTGTTCGCCGTGCTGCAGAAGCAGTTCTTCAAGGGCGTCGAAGAGGGCAGTGTGAAGGGATGACCGCCGATGTCAGCTGGATCGCCCTGCCGCAGCCGTCCGATCTGGCTCTGCGCGAGGGCCGATGGCGCCCGCGTCGGGTGCAGGTGATCGCGGCCGACCCCGCCCTGCTCGCCGAAGCCCGACGTTTCGCCTGCGAGCTGACCGCGGGCGGCTGGGTCACCTCTGCCGAGACGACGGATGCCCAGACGACGGATGCCGAGGCGGACGGCGCCGATTCGATCGTGCGCCTGCACCGCGGGCCGGCGGGTGAGTCGGCGGAGTCGTTCACGATGATCGTCGGCGACGACATCGAGATCACCGCGGACGCCCCCGTCGGCGCCTTCCGCGCCACCCGGCAGCTGCTGCACAACCTGCGGGCGCACGACGACGTGCCGCACGCCGTGGTGCGCTCCGCTCCGGCTGTGGCCGAGCGCGGTCTGCACCTCGATGCGGCGCGCAAGCACTTCCCCGCCGAGTGGGTCGCGCAGCTGCTGCACGACATCGCCGACATCGGGATCAACGTGCTGCAGTGGCACGTCTCCGAGAACGAGGGCTTCCGCATCGGCTCGGCGGCGCACCCCGAGATCGTCTCGGACGAGCACGTCACGCGCGAGCAGGCGCTCGCGCTCGCCGATCTGGCCCGATCGCTGCACATCGATCTCATCCCCTCACTGGACCTGCCGGGTCACCTCGAGCACGTGCTGGCGCAGCATCCCGAGCATCGGATGCCGCCGGGCGGGGCGCTGAGCGAACGCGCGCTCGACATCACCGACTCCCACGCGGTCGACTTCGCCCTGAGCCTGATCGACGATCTGATCCCGCTCTTCCCGCACAGCACCCACTGGCACCTCGGCGGCGACGAGTTCGTCGACTTCGCCGACATCGACGCGTACCCGAGCCTGCGCGAGGCCGCTCGGGAGCGCTTCGGCCCGGCGGCATCCGGATTCGACCTCCTCACCGAGTTCGTCAACCTCGCCGCCGCGCACGTGCGCGCGCGCGGATTCTCCCCGCGGGTGTGGAATGACGGGATGCTGCGCGGCAACGCCACCACGCTGTCGCCCGACATCGTGCTGACCTGGTGGACCAACTGGCACGCGGCGATGCGACCGCTCGCCGAGGCGGTGCGCGCCGGGCACGAGCTCGTGAACTTCAACGATGCCCTGCTCTACCACGTGCTCGGAGAGAACGCCGGCTACGTGTATCCCACCAGCGAGCGCATCTGGGCGGCCGATTGGCATCCCGGGCTGTTCCCCTCGCTGCCCGGCGGGGCCCGCCAGGAGCTGGCGGCGCCGTACCCTCCGCAGCTGCGAGGCGCGTCGTTCTCGATCTGGTGCGACCGGCCCGAGGCGCAGAGCGTCGATGAGGTGCGCACCACGATTCGCGGGCCCCTGTGCGCGATGGCCGAGCGCGCGTGGAACGGCGGCAGCATGCTCACGCACGAGCAGTTCGCCGCGATCGAGGAGCGTCTGGCGGGATATGTCGATCGGGCGGCAGCGCGATGACTCCGCGCCGAGCACCGCACTCCCGCCAGCCCGCCTCAAGAGGATCGACCCGATGACTCCTGCCACCCCCGCCCCACATGCACCGCTGCGTTTCGGCGCCAACTACACGCCGGCCACGAACTGGATGCACTCCTGGCTCTCGTTGAACCTCGACGACGTGCGCCGCGACTTCGCCGGCCTGGCCGACCTCGGCCTCGATCACGTGCGGATCTTCCCGCTGTGGACGGTGCTGCAGCCGAACCGCTCACTGATCCGTGCCGAGGCGGTGGCCGACGTGCGCTCGGTCGTCGATGTCGGAGCGGAGTTCGGGCTCGACGTCAGCGTCGACGTCATCCAGGGCCACCTGTCGAGCTTCGACTTCATCCCGTCGTGGCTGTACACCTGGCACGACAAGAACATGTTCACGCACCCCGACGCTCTCAGCGGGCAGGTCGCGCTGGTCGAGCGTCTCGCCGATGCGCTCGGCGACGCGAAGAACTTCCTCGGCTTCACCACCGGCAACGAGACGAATCAGTTCTCGGCGTCGGTGCACCCCTCCCCCTGGCCGGTGACCACGGCTGAGGCCGCGAACTGGATCACCACGCTGCTCGACGCGGCGCAGTCCGCCGCGCCCCACCAGGAGCACGTGCACAGCGAGTACGACGCCGCCTGGTACCTCGACGGCCACGGGTTCACGCCCGCCCACGCCGCCCGTCTCGGGGCGATGACGACGGTGCACTCGTGGATCTTCAACGGCACCGCGCAGCGGTACGGCGGCCGATCCGCGGCATCCGACCGCCACGCCGAGTACATGATCGAGGTGTCGCGCGCGTTCGCGACCGACCCGCACCGGCGCACGTGGCTGCAGGAGGTCGGAGCGCCCTCGAACTGCCTGACCGACGACGAGACGCCCGGCTTCCTCGAGGCGACCGTGCGAAACGCCGCTCGAACCGAGAACCTCTGGGGAGTGACCTGGTGGTGCTCGCACGACGTCAGCCGCGCGCTCGTCGACTTCCCCGAGCTGGAGTACTCCCTCGGCCTGATCGACCAGTCTGGTGCGGCGAAGCCGATCGGCCGCCGGTTCGCCGAGATCATCCCCGAGCTGCGCCGGCGCGGTGCGAGCGTGCCGCGCGAGCTCGGGATCGTCATCGAGGTCGACGAGGACGACACTCCGGTCAGCCGCGGAGCGCTTGCGCCCGGCGGCCCGATCTTCGAGGCGTGGGTGCAGGCATGCGAGAGCGGCGTCGACGCCACGTTCGTGACGTCGAGGCAGGCGGCGGATGCCGCAGTGCTGGCATCCCGCGGCATCACCGAGCTGGTGCATCCCGACCTGTCGCAGCCGGTCGCGACCTACTCGTCGAACAACACCGTGGTGGACTGAGCCGAGGTCACGACGGCACGCGACCGGTGCTCTCGCGCACGGTCAGCGTGGGAGGCGGCCCGGTGCGGTCCGGCAGGGGCCCGGATGCCTCGATCTGGTCGAGCAGGAACGCGGCGGCCTGCTCGCCGAAGCCGAAGGTGTCGCGGGTGAGACACGTGATCGACGGGTGCACGAGGCTCGTGACCGCGGAGTCGTCGAACGATGCCACCGACAGCTGCTCAGGCACCCGAACGCCCGTCTGCTGAGCGACCCGCAGCCCCGCGATGGCCATCACGTCGTTGTCGAAGACGATGGCAGACGGCCGCTCGCCGCGGTCGAGCAGCGCGTGCACAGCCGCCGTGACCTGCGCCGGCGAGTAGTCGGTCTCGATGATCTCGCCGGCGACGCCCTGCGGTGACATGGCCTGCAGCACACCGCCGCGCAGTCGCACGTGCTCGTGTTCGGAGGGGCCGGAGACGTAGACGATGCGGCGGTGGCCCAGCTCGAAGAGGAAGCCGAACACCGTGCGGGCCGCTTCCGTGTCATCCAGCCAGATCGTCGCGGGTCCTTCGTCTTCCGACGGCTCGCCGCCGATCATGATCGCCGGGAGCCCCAGCGACGAGAACAGCTCGTGGCGCGGGTCGTCGATGCGCGGGTCGAGCACCAGCACGCCGTCGACCTGGTTGGCCCGTCGCCAGCGCCGGTAGGTGTCCATCTCGTCGTCGATGCTCGGCACCACCGCCAGCTGCATGCCGATGCGCCGGCCCGCCAGTGCTGACTGCACCCCGGCGATGAGATCGGTGAAGAACGCCTCGCTGCCGAGGGTGCGCGCGGGGCGGTTGACCGCGAAGCCGATGACGCCGGCGCGTGCGCCGACGAGTGCTCGTGCGGTCGAGCTGGGCCGCCAGTCGTGCTGGTCGGCGATGGCGAGAATGCGCTGCCGGGTCTCTTCGCTGACGCCGGGGCGGCCGTTCAGCGCGAACGACACAGCTCCGGGCGAGACTCCCGCCTGCCGTGCGATATCCGCGATGGTGACACGCTTGGACCGTGGCATAGACTCACCGTACTAGATCGTTTTAGTAGCGATCGACCCTCTGGCCCCCGCGGCTGATCGCCCCCCATTCTCCCATCGCGAAGGAGCGCCCCGTGCACGAAGAGACCTCCCTCACCGTCGGACGCGTGAACCGCGTGCTGCTCGAGCGGATCCGCCCCGCCGTCCACTCCGCCCGGGTGCCGCTCGAGATCGCCGTGCACCAGCTGCCCGGCGAGCCCATCGCGCCGACCGACGGGCTCGCCCTCGACTTCCAGCCGTTCACCGCCGGCAGCCTGTGGGGCCCGGCCTGGGCTACCACCTGGTTCCGCGTGCGCGGCGAGGTGCCCGCCGAGTGGGGCGGCAAGAAGGTCGAGGCCCTCATCGACCTCGGCTTCGACATCAACATGCCCGGGTTCCAGTGCGAGGCGCTGGTCTATCGCGCAGACGGCACGCCGGTGAAGAGCATCAACCCGCGCAACCAGTGGGTGCCGGTCGACGCGGTCGCCGGGCACTCCGTCGAACTCTTCCTCGAGGGCGCCGCCAACCCGGTGCTGCTCGACTACCACCCGTTCCTGCCCACGCAGGAGGGCGACATCCGCACGTCGTCCCCCGAGCCGCTGTACCGGGTGCGTCACATGGACCTCGCGGTCTTCGAGCCCGAGGTGTTCGACCTCTCGCTCGACCTCGAGGTGCTGATCGAGCTGCAGGCCGAGCTGCCCGAGACGAGCCCCCGCCGCATGCGCATCCTCCAGGCGCTCGACAACGCCCTCGACGTGCTCGACCTGCAGCGCATCGTCGAGACGGCGGGCGACGCCCGCGCGCAGCTGACCGAGGTGCTCGCATCACCCGCCGACGCCAGCGCGCACCGCATCGCCGCGATCGGCCACGCGCACATCGACTCGGCATGGCTGTGGCCCGTGCGCGAGACGATCCGCAAGGTCGCCCGCACCACCTCGTCGATGACCGCGCTCATCGACGACCAGCCCGACTTCCTCTATGGCATGTCGAGCGCCCAGCAGTACGCGTGGATCAAGGAGCACCGCCCCGAGGTCTTCGAGCGGGTTCGCGACGCGGTGAAGGCCGGTCGCTTCCTTCCCCTGGGCGGCATGTGGGTCGAATCCGATACCGTCATGCCCACGGGCGAGTCGCTGGTGCGCCAGTTCTCGCACGGCCAGCGCTTCTTCGAGCGCGAGTTCGGCATCCGGTCGAAGGGCGTATGGCTGCCCGACAGCTTCGGCTACTCCCCCGCCCTGCCGCAGCTGATGCGCCGGGCCGGTTTCGAGTGGTTCTTCACGCAGAAGATCTCGTGGAACCAGCGCAACGTCTTCCCGCACCACAGCTTCCTGTGGGAGGGCATCGACGGGTCACGCATGTTCACGCACTTCCCGTCGATGGACACCTACAACTCGCAGCTGTCGGGCATGGAGGTCGCCAAGGCGTCGCGCCAGTTCAAGGAGAACCGGGTCGCGACCATGTCGATCGCGCCGGTCGGCTGGGGTGACGGCGGCGGCGGCACGACCCGCGAGATGACCGGCAAGGCAACGCGCCTGGCCGATCTAGAGGGGTCGGCGAGGGTCGAATGGAAGCATCCGGATGCCTTCTTCGACGACGCCAAGGCCGAGCTGACCGACCCGGCGGTCTGGGTCGGCGAGCTGTACCTCGAACTGCACCGCGGCACGCTCACCAGCCAGCACGCCACCAAGGCGCTGCACCGCTGGGCCGAGCAGGCGCTCATCGAGGCCGAGCTGTGGGCGGCGACCGCCGCCGTGCGGCTGGGCGCCGAGTACGACTACGACGAGTTCGACCGGCTGTGGCAGCTCGTGCTGCTGCACGAGTTCCACGACATCCTGCCCGGCACGTCGATCGCGTGGGTGCACCGCGAGGCCGTCGAGGTGCTGACGAACGTGCTGTCGGATGCCGAGGAGCTGTCGTCCGCGGCACGCGCTGCGCTCGCGGGCGAGGGCGAGCGCACGCTCGTGTTCACTCCGACCTCGGTCGGCGGGCGGACGGCGCTGGGCGCGGTGTTCGCGGGCGATGCTTCGACGGGCTCAGCAGCCCCTGGGTCCCTGGATGCGCCAGACACCGGGTCCCTGAGCCTGTCGAAGGGCCCCGACGGAGCCGTCCAGCTCGAGAACGATCTCGTGCGCGTCACCGTCTCGGCCGAAGGCCTGATCACCTCGGCGATCGACAAGGCCACCGGCCGCGACGCCATCCCGGCAGGGAAGCCGGCGAACCTGTTCCAGCTGCACCAGGACTTCCCGAACATGTGGGATGCCTGGGACATCGACCGCTACTACAAGAACCGCGTCGACGACCTCACGCAGGTCTCGTCGATCGAGGCGTACACGGTCGACGGCACGGCCGTCGTGAAGGTCAGCCGCGCGTTCTCGCAGTCGACGATCGACCAGACGATCATCCTGCCGGCGGGCTCTCGCACGGTGCACCTCCGCAACGAGATCGACTGGAACGAGACCGAGAAGCTGCTCAAGCTCGCGTTCCCGCTCGACGTGTTCGCCCGGGAGACCCTCGCCGAGACCCAGTTCGGATTCCAGCGCCGTGTCACGCACGTGAACACCAGCTGGGAGGCCGCGAAGTTCGAGACCTCGATGCACCGCTTCGTGCTCGCCCAGGAGGACGACGGTTTCGGCGTCGCGCTCGTGAACGACTCGATCTACGGTTACGACACCTCACGCGACGTCGACGGCGACGACGTCACCACGACCGTGCGCCTGTCGCTGCTGCGCGCTCCGCGCTTCCCCGATCCCGACACCGACCACGGTCACCACCAGATCGAGGTGGGTCTGGTGATCGGGGCGGATGCCGAGATCGCCACCGCCGAGGGCATCAAGCTCAACGCCACCGCCACCCTCGTCCGCGGTGCGAACGAGGTGGAGCCGCTGGTGTCGGTGACCGGCACGGGCATCATCGTCTCGTCGGTGAAGCTCGCCGACGACCGCTCGGGCGATGTGATCGTGCGGGTGTACGAGTCGCTCGGCCGCCGCACGACCGGTTCCGTCTCTGTGGCGTTCGAGCACACCGGCATCCGCGAGGTGTCGCTGATCGAAGACGACCTCGACGACGCCCGCACGGGCGGTGAGCTCGCTCTGAAGCCGTTCGAGGTGCGCACGATGCGCATCACGCGCGCCTGACGCGCTCGCACTCAGGAGGAGAGCGCACCTTCGTTAACCCCAGGAGAAGATTCCGCGATTCTTTCACCCGTATTCCATCGCAAGAGTGACGAACAGTATCGGATGCTGGATTCACATCCATCCGTCACGCGCGAAGGAGCCGCACAATGGACCGCGAGAACGACCTCATCGACACCGACGCACTGCTGCACATCGGCCGCCCCTACTGGTTCGACCGTCACCCGTCGCAGGCCGAGGGCGAAGACTTCTGAGCACGCGCTGAGCTATCGATACCCCTCCCGGGAATCCGGGAGGGGTCTCGTCGTCTCGGGAGGCGCCTCACGCTGCCCGACGGCGCGGATGCCGAGCACGATGGCCAGCACGCCGAGGAGCGCCGTGGTGATCGCCGGCAGGTAGACGACGGTGAAGCCGGCGAGCCCGTGAACTCCGCCGAGTCCCACCGAGCCGAAGGCGATCGCCACGAGAAGCGCCCCCGAGGGTGCCCAGCACCAGGGTTCGGGCACCGCCCGGGCCAGGCCGATCGACAGCGCCGCGATGAACGTCAGCACGAAGACCGTCACGTAGTAGGGCAGGAAGATCGCCGACCAGGAGTCCTCCTGCGCATGCAGGTTCTGCGGGTCGTCGAGCACCAAGGTCGACAGCCACAGCGAGGCGGCCGGCGAGGCGACGATCACCTGCAGGATCACGACGACCGTGCTGAACGGCCTGCGTCCGGTGATGCTGCCGGCACGGCCCAGCCCGATCACGAGGATCAGCACGCCGATCGCCCACAGCCAGTCCCCCACGTAGTGGACCCAGCCGGGCGACGGCCCGATGATCCCGGCCTGATACAGCAGCGCCCGCGGCACGACGACCAGGGCAGACACCACCAGCAGCGCGCCGCCGATCACCCAGGTGCGGCGCCTCGCCCGGGCGTCGCGGTCGTCAGCATCCGATCCAGCATCCGGCGTCGCCCCCATGCGCTCACTCTAGCCAGCGCTCCTCCGCGAACGCGCCTGCCAACACCCCGGCCCGGTGTCGGAGATCTCAGACGATTCCGCCTGCCGACGGCGCGTCATGCACGGACACGCCGCATCACAGGCATCCGGTCTGACATTCCCGACGGGCCCTGCCCCAGCGGACCCTCCCGCGCGGCGGGCCTCAGCCTGAACCCGAGGCGCCTGCGGCGAACGAAGCCGACGACCGCAAGGCGACGAGAAGACTCACGGCGCCGAGCACGACCGCGCCGATGGCCTGCACCGAGGTGATGGTGGCGTACAGATCGGTCCAGGGATTCATCCAGGCCATCATCGCCCCGGCCGCGATGCCCGCTTTGATCGCCGTGCCCACGACGCTCACGACCAGTGCTGGCAGCGCCAACCACCCCCACGGTGGGGGAACGCGTCCACCGCGACCGAGGTGCAGCCCGGCGAGGACAGCGCAGAGGATCACGGGCCCTGCGGCGAGGACGACCCCGCCCCACAGGATGATGTCCGAGACCACCGGGCTCCTCGCACCCGTCGCCAGCGGGATCACCATCACGACGCCCGACAGCAGGAGGACGACCGGTGTCATGACCAGGAACGATGTGCCCACCACGATGAGCGAGACCCGGGGCAGCGAGCGCCTGCCGATGAGCGACGCGTGACGCCCCAACCCTGCGGCGGCGACGATCGTCGCGGCAAGCGCGCCGGCCCCGACCCAGAGATCCTGTTGGTCGATCTCGACGAACAGGGCCACAGCCCCGCTGACCGTCAGGATGAGGCCGACGGCGACGCTCGTCCTCAGACGAGCGACATCCCACCCGGCATCCGTCGTCTTCTGCGATGCATGAACCATGGTCGCGACGCTACGTCGGTCGCGTCGCACCCCGCGGGCGTTATCCACAGCCGCCCACGTGACATCGGTGCCTGTAGACGTCGGAGATCTCAGACGATCCGGCGCGCCGACGGCGCGTCGTGCACGGACACGCCGCACCACGAGCATCCGGTCTGACGTTTCCGACACGCTGCCCACAGACGACGAACGCCCCGATCCACCAGGTGAATCGAGGCGTTCGCCGAACAGACCTCAGGCGCCGCGCAGGCGCTCGGCCAGGTAGGTCTCGAGGCCGTCGAGCGGCACGCGCTCCTGAGCCATCGTGTCGCGGTCGCGCACCGTGACGGCGTTGTCGTCGAGGGAGTCGAAGTCGACGGTGACGCAGAACGGGGTGCCGACCTCGTCCTGGCGGCGGTAACGGCGGCCGATGGCGCCCGCGTCGTCGAAGTCGACGGTCCACGAGCCGCGCAGAGTGTCGGCAACCTCGCGGGCGAGGGGCGAGAGGCGCTCGTTGCGCGAGAGCGGCAGCACGGCGACCTTGACGGGTGCGAGGCGCGGGTCGAGCCTGAGCACGGTGCGGGTATCGGTGCCGCCCTTGGCGTTGGGCACCTCCTCCTCTTCGTACGCGTCGACGAGGAAGGCCATCATCGAGCGGGTCAGGCCGAACGACGGCTCGATCACGTACGGGGTGTAGCGCTCGCCGGATGCCTGGTCGAAGTAGGTCAGGCTCTGGCCCGACGCCGCGGTGTGGCTCGACAGGTCGTAGTCGGTGCGGTTGGCGACGCCCATCAGCTCGCCCCACTCCTTGCCCGGGAAGCCGAACTTGTACTCGAAGTCGATCGTGGCGGCCGAGTAGTGCGCGCGCTCGTCATCGGGCACATCGAACTGGCGCATGTTCTCGGGGTCGATGCCGAGGTCGATGAACCAGTTCCAGCACGCCTGCACCCAGTGGTCGAACCACTCCTGCGCCTCGGCCGGCGGCACGAAGAACTCGATCTCCATCTGCTCGAACTCGCGAGTGCGGAAGATGAAGTTGCCGGGGGTGATCTCGTTGCGGAACGCCTTGCCGACCTGGCCGATGCCGAACGGCGGCTTCTTGCGCGATGCGGTCAGCACGTTCGCGAAGTTCACGAAGATGCCCTGCGCGGTCTCAGGGCGCATGAAGTGCAGGCCCGACTCGTCGTCGACGACCCCGAGGTAGGTCTTCACGAGACCTGAGAACGACTTCGGCTCGGTCCACCTGCCGCGGGTGCCGCAGTCGGGGCAGACGATGTCGGCCATGCCGTTCTCGGGCAGCCGGCCCTTCTTCGCCTCGTAGTTCTCGATGAGGTGGTCTTCACGGTGACGCTTGTGGCACTGCAGGCACTCGACGAGCGGGTCGGTGAAGGTCGCGACGTGGCCCGAGGCCTCCCACACGCGCTTGGGCAGGATGATGCTCGAGTCGAGGCCGACCATGTCGCCACGACCGCGCACGAACGTCTGCCACCACTGCCGACGGATGTTCTCCTTCAGCTCGGTGCCGAGCGGGCCGTAGTCCCAGGCCGAACGCGAACCGCCGTAGATCTCACCCGCTTGGAACACGAACCCGCGGTGGCGGGCGAGGGCGATGACCTTGTCAAGACGGGACTGTTCGGCCACGGTGGCTCCAATGGTCGGATGCTGCGGGTGAGAAGCCCGTGAACACGGGCATCCCAATCCTACCCGCGACGACCTTCCGGCATGTCTGTGCCCGGTGGGATGCTGATGCCATGGAACAGCGTGTGAGCTTCATCACCCTCGCCGTGGCCGACGTGCCCCGCACCCGAGCGTTCTACGTCGACGGGCTGGGCTGGCAGCCGATCTTCGACGCCGACGACGTGATCATGCTGCCGGTCGCCGACCGGGTGATCCTGTCGCTGTGGAGCGTCGACGGCTTCGCCGCCGAGATCGGGCAGGCGCCGGCATCCGGAATCGCACCGATCACCCTGTCGCACAATCTCGCGACCGAGGCCGAGGTCGACGCCGTGCTCGCCGAGGCGGCGGCGCTCGGCGCGGCCGTGACGGAAGCCACCCGACGCGAGTGGGGCGGGTACTCGGGCTACTTCGCCGATCCCGACGGATTCCGCTGGGAGGTCGCGGTCAACCCTGGTGAGACCGGGGGGTTCGTGCTGCCGCCTACTCGGTGAACAGGTAGCCGCGCTCGGTGTCGAAGCCGGCGATGCGCAGGCCGCGGCCGAGCAGCTGCTCCATCTCGCCGCGCAGGCGCAGGCGCCATTCATGCGCGGCGGCGGGGTCGTCGACGCGCATCGCCTCGACATCCGAGGGGATCTCGAGCGTGGCGACGACGGCGTCGGATGCCGGCGGCTTGGCGATGTCGGCCAGGGCCCACTGCACGTCGAGCCGGTCGCTCTCGTCACCCGCGTCGCCGCCGCCGAAGATGCCGTAGCGGTTCACCGAGTAGCCGCTGACCCGCGCGCCCAGCACGGTGAGGAAGAAGTGCGCGTTGCGGGCGACGAGCGGGTCGTACGTCCAGGTGATGCGACCGACCTCGCGCGAGAACGCCCACTGGCGCTGGTGCTCCTTGAGCTCGCGGCCCCAGCCGCGGCCCCGGTACTCGGGCAGCAGGGCGGTGATGTGCGAGTGCATCATGCGCCGCGCGGGCTCGCCGAAGAAGGCGATCGAGGCGCCGACCATGCGCTCCTCGCCCTCGCTGTCGTCGAAGAGCCCGACGACGTAGTTGCCCGAGTGCTGCAGCGCGCGCAGCGTGCCGGCGTCGATGACGCGGTTCTCGCCGCGGATCGAATCCAGCAGCTCCTGGGCATCGATGATCAGTTCAACGGTGTCGAGGTCTCGAATCGTGCGCACGATGCCAGTCTGCCCCTCTCGACGCGATTGCGGAAACGCTGCGGTCGCGTGGCCGCCGGGTCAGCGGACGAAGCGGATGGTCATCGGGTACTCGTACGGCCAGCCGCCGTTGGCCTTCACCGCGGCGATGATGCTGAAGACGATGTTCAGCACCCAGGCGGCGAGGAGGATGAGGAATCCGACGAGCACGATGGTCAGCAGGCTGCCGACGAAGTAGGCGATGAGCAGCGTCAGCTGGAAGTTCAGGGCGTTGGCGGTGTGCGCTCGCACGAACGGGCCGCGGTCCTTCAGCACGAGGAAGCCGATCAGCGCCGGAAGGAACTGGAACAGGATGCCCCCGACGTGCACCAGAGTCGACCACATCTTCTCGTCGGACGGGCTCATCGGCTGCGGCGCGGCCGCGTAGGCTCCGGGCGGCGGCGGAGGAACGTTGCTCATGCCGCCAGCGTACCCGGGCGTCGATCGCGAGTAGGGTCGTGGCCATGAACAGCACCGGGCGCGACATCCTGCGACAGTCGACGATCATCGCCGCGGCGGTGTTCATGATCATCGGCGCGGCCGTCGGCGGCGGGGCGTTCGGCGGAGAGTCGGTCGCCGAGCTGCAGAACGGCGCGCTGTCGGCCGAGGGCTCGTATCTCGCCCCGGCAGGCCCGGCGTTCGCGATCTGGACGCTCATCTATCTCGGCCTCGCGGCGTACACGATCTGGCAGGCCCTGCCCGCACAGCGCGACAGCAGCCGCCAGCGTGCGATCGGCTGGTGGGTCGCGGGCTCGATGGTGCTCAACGGCCTGTGGCTGGTGACCGCCCGCTACCTGAGCCTCGTGGTCACCGTCATCGTCATCGCGGCTCTGCTCGCCGTGCTGGCTCGCATCATCGTCATGCTCGGCCGCGACCGGGCATCCGGACCGCTCGATCTGACCCTCTTCGACGGTGTGCAGGGACTGCACTTCGGCTGGGTGACGATCGCCACCGTCGCGAACACCGCCGCCTGGCTCACGCAGACGCTGCCCGCCGATCTCGGCGAGCAGGCGGATGCCTGGGGCATCGGCGTGCTGGTGGTGGTCGCCGTCATCGGCGCGGCGAGCGCGCTCGTCACCCGCCGCCTCGCTCCTGCTCTCGCCACCTCGTGGGGGCTGGCCTGGCTCGCGGTCGGACGCATCGGCGGCGAGCCGCAGAGCGCTGCCATCGGGGTGACCGGCCTGATCGTCGCGGCGGTCATCCTCGTCGCCGGGGTCATCGGCCTGCTGCGAGCGCGGCGGACGGCTCGCTGATCGCCCCGTCGCGCTGAGCGCCGAAGCGTAATCTGGAGAGATGCCATCTCCAGAGTCTGAGACCGACACCCCGCCGCAGAAGCAGTTCCTCGGTCAGCCGCGCGCCCTGGCCCACCTGTTCGGCGTCGAGATGTGGGAGCGGTTCAGCTTCTACGGCATGCAGGGCATCCTGCTGATCTACCTGTACTTCAGCGCCACGAAGGGCGGGCTGGGGCTCGACGAGGCGGTCGCCGGCGGCATCGTCGGCGCGTACGGCGGGTCGGTGTACCTTTCGACCATCCTCGGCGCGTGGCTCGCCGATCGGCTGTTCGGATCGGAGCGTGTGCTGTTCGGCAGCGCGATCGTGATCGTCGCGGGTCATCTGGCGCTGGCGCTGATCCCCGGCATCGCCGGTGTGGCGATCGGCCTCGTGCTCGTCGCGCTCGGCTCGGGCGGGCTGAAGGCGAATGCGACGGCGGTCGTCGGCACCCTGTACTCGGAGGACGACACCCGACGGGATGCCGGATTCTCACTCTTCTATCTCGGCATCAACCTCGGCTCGTTCTTCGGCCCTCTGCTCACGGGCCTGCTGCAGAAGTCGGTCGGGTTCCACTGGGGCTTCGGCCTCGCCGCGGTGGGGATGACGGCCGGCCTCATCCAGTACAGCTTCGGCCGCAAGGAGCTGCCGGCCGCCGCTCGCGAGGTGCCGAACCCGCTGCCGCGCGGCCGCTACCCGCTGTTCGCCGGCATCGGGGTGGCGGCAATCGCCGTGATCGCCATGCTCGTGCTCATCGGCGTCATCCGCGCCGACAACCTCGCGAGCATCGTGATCCTGTGCGCACTCGTGGCGACCATCGGCTACTTCGCGGTGATCCTCGCGAGCCGTCACATCACCTCGATCGAGCGCTCCCGCGTGTGGGCGTTCGTGCCGCTGTTCATCACGAGTGTGGCGTTCTGGTCGCTGTACCAGCAGCAGTTCACCGTGCTCACCGTCTACAGCGACAAGCGCCTCGACCGCTCGATCTTCGGCTTCGAGATGCCCGTGTCGTGGGTGCAGTCGATCAACCCGGTGTTCATCATCATCCTCTCGGGCGTCTTCGCCGCCCTGTGGACCCGCCTCGGCACCCGCCAGCCGTCGACCCCCGTGAAGTTCGCGCTGGGCACCGCGCTGATGGGAGGGGCGTTCCTGCTCTTCCTGCCGTTCGCCAACGGCGGCGAGGGCTCGACGCCGCTGCTGGCGATCGTCGGCATCCTGCTCGTGTTCACCGTCGCCGAGCTGCTGCTGTCGCCGATCGGGCTGTCGGCCGCGACGAAGCTCGCACCCGCGCGGTTCAAGACACAGATGGTGGCGCTGTTCTTCCTCTCGATCTCGCTGGGCACGGCGATCTCGGGTTGGCTCGTGCAGTTCTACGACCCGCGGAACGAGGTGCCGTACTTCACCGTGCTCGGCCTGATCGCGATCGCGGTCGGCGCCGGACTGTTCGTGTCGGTGAAGCCGGTGCTGAGGCTCATGAAGGGCGTCAGCTGACCGGCATCCGGATGCCGCGACGGTGCGCGGATCGTCGCCGCGCGCCGTCACCCCCCTCTGCACCGGTAGCCTTCTTCGGTGAGCGACAGGGATGACAAGGCTAGAAAGCGGCTCTCCCGCACCCCTCCCCGCGGGGCGATCATCGCCGTGCTGGCCTTCGTGGGCCTGTGCTCGGCATTCATGTTCACGCTCGTCGTGCCCCTGCAGGCCGACCTGCCGCGCCTGCTGAACGCCTCGCGCGAAGACACCAGCTGGGTGGTCACGATCACCCTGCTGGTCGCGGCGGTGGCGACACCGATCTCGGGCCGGCTGGGCGACATGTACGGCAAGCGCCGCGTCGTCATCGCCCTGCTCGCCCTGCTCGCGGTGGGCTCGATCGTGGCGGCGCTGTCATCGTCGATCATCGGCGTCATCATTGGCCGGGCTCTGCAGGGCGCGACGACCGGGGTGGTGCCGTTGGGCATCGCCATCATGCGCGACGTGCTGCCACCGCAACGGCTCGGCACCGCGGTCGCCCTGATGAGCGCGACGATGGGGGTCGGCGGGGCCGTCGGGATGCCGGTGGCGGCGTTCGTCGCCGAGAACGCCGACTGGCACGGTCTGTTCTGGCTCGCCGCCGCGCTCGGCGTGATCGGCCTGGTGCTGGTCGTGCTCGTGGTTCCGGACGATGTGCTGCTCGCCCCCGGACGCCTCGACGTGATCGGCGCGCTGGGCCTCGCGGCGGGCCTCACCGGTCTGCTGCTGTTCGTGTCGCGCGGAGCGGAGTGGGGCTGGACCTCGCCGTTCGCGCTGACGTGCCTGATCGGCGGTCTCGGAGTGCTGGCCGTCTGGGGCTGGTATCAGCTGAGGGCGAAGGAGCCGCTGCTCGACCTCCGCGTCGCCGTGCGACCCGCCGTGCTCTACACGAACATCGCCGCGATCGGCATGGGATTCGCGCTGTTCTCGTCGAACGTCACCTTCCCGCAGATGCTCGAGCTGCCGCGCGAGACGGGGTCGGGCCTCGGACTCGACATGTTCACCGCGGCGATGATCGTCGCCATCTCAGGCGTGATGATGATGATCATCTCGCCCCTGTCGGGGTGGCTGGAGCGCACCGTCGGCCCTCGCCCGCTGTTCACCGTCGGCACCGCCGCGATCGTGCTCGCCTTCGCGTTCGTGCTGATCTGGTCGACCGAGATCTGGCACTTCGTCGTCGCCAACGTGCTGATCGGGATCGGCATCGGGTTCTCCTTCGCCGCCATGCCGATGATCATCATGCGCGCCGTCCCCGCGCACGAGACGGGCGCGTCGAACGGGCTCAACGCCCTGTTCCGCTCGGTCGGCACGTCGACCGCGTCGGCCGTGATGGGTGGAGTGCTCGCCGCGATGAGCATCGAGGTCGGCGGCCGGGCGATCCCGACCCGGGAGGCCTTCGAGTTGTGCTTCTGGCTGTCGATCGTCGCCGGGGTGATCGGCTTCGCCCTGACTTTCCTGATACCCCGGAATCCGGCTGCGGAGGCGCACCCCGCCCTGCCCGGCTGACCCGCGCAGCACCTGGTCTCTGGATCAGTGGGTATATTCCATGAGGTCGGTGCCGAGCACCCGGAACGCGTCGTGCGCGCGCAGCCGGTGGCTGATCGACAGGTCGTCGAAGCAGACGGTCAGGGCGTAGGCGACGCCGGTGCGCGGCCCGACGAGCACTTCGGCCTCGGCGCGCACCCCGCGATCGCGGCCGGTCTTGTTGAGGAACAGCAGACCGTGCTCGTCGTCATCATGTGCGAACGGGTCGAGACCCGTCGCGGATGCCACGAGGCTTAGGTCCTGATTCAAGGTGAGCCATTCGGCGACCTGGGCGCTGACGGCGGCGTCCACGGTGCGCGAGTCGACGAGGGCGGCGAACAGCCTCGCGAACTCGCGTGTCGTGCCGACGGCGACGTGCGGAGCGTCATCGGGACCGCGCACATCGCGGAACAGATCGAGCACGGCGCTGCGCGGCATCCCGAGCGACACCATCCGCGCCCGGACCTGCTCGTGCCCGACGGCCTCGAGCAGTGCGTTTGCGGCGTTGGGGTCGCCTGCCGACGCCGCCAGCACGGCGAGATCGACCAGCGGCAGCGCCGGTGCGCGC
>NZ_DAMDLU010000003.1:0-18716 GCF_032084865.1 Microbacterium sp. | reverse complement strand
CGACGAGATCGTCGGGCCGATCGATGATGCGCAGCGGGTCGAGCCTGCGCGACTCGAAGCCCGAGGCGGTCTCGACCAGCACGGGAACGACTCCGAGCCCCGCGATCGGCAGGGGCACGTGGTCGTCCCCGCTCAGCACGACGCGGCCCGAGTCGAGCTCGACGACGTGCACCGAGACCTGCGCTCCGGTCTGCGCCAGCTCTTCCAGACGACGCAGGCTCGACGCGAACGAGCGACGTCCGGCGGCCGCCCGACGCGGAACGCGCCGCGTGCCGCGCTGCGCTCGCCGGCGCGCTGCGGGCACGCCGGGGGACGGTTCGGGAGCGGGTGACGGGACCACGCGCGATGTCCTATCCGAGAGAAGGGATGCGGCCGGGCGCACTGCGCGACCTCGCATGCCTGAAGGGCGGCGCCCGGGCTATCGTAACCCGCGACCCGGGGCCGGGGAACCGGCCCTCACCAGATGGTGACCCGCTGCTGAGACGGCAGGTGCAGCCGGTCGCCTTCGGTCACGTCGAACGCCTCATAGAAGGCGTCGATGTTGCTGAGGATCTGGTTGCAGCGGAACTCGTTCGGCGAGTGGGGGTCGATCGTGAGCAGACGGATCGTCTCGGCCTCGCGGCTCTTCTGCTGCCACACCTGCGCCCACGACAGCAGCAGGCGCTGGATGCCCGTGTAGCCGTCGATCACGGGCGCCTCCTCGCCCCCGAGCGAGAGCTCGTAGGCCTTCAGCGCGATGCCGAGACCGCCGAGGTCGCCGATGTTCTCGCCGATCGTCAGCGCGCCGTTCACCCTGTTCTCATCGCTCAGGCCGAGCGGGGTGAGCGCGTCGTACTGGGCGATGAGCGCCTTGGTGCGTTCGTCGAACGCCGCGCGATCGGCATCCGTCCACCAGTCCTGCAGACGACCGTCGCCGTCGTAGCGGCTGCCCTGATCGTCGAAGCCGTGGCCGATCTCGTGCCCGATCACCGCGCCGATGCCGCCGTAGTTCGCGGCCGCGTCGCGCTTCGGGTCGAAGAACGGGTACTGCAGGATCGCCGCGGGGAAGACGATCTCGTTCATCAGCGGGTTGTAGTACGCATTGACCATCTGCGGCGGCATGAACCACTCGTCGCGATCGATCGGCTTGCCGACCTTCGCGACCTGACGGTCGTGCTCGAAGACCGTCGCGCGGCGGGCGTTGCCGACCAGATCGGCTGGGTCGATGTCGACGCCGTCGTAGTCGCGCCACACGTCGGGGTGGCCGATCTTCGGGCGGAAGGTGTCGAGCTTGGCGAGCGCCTTCTCACGCGTCTCGGGGCTCATCCACTCCAGCTGCCGGATGCTCTGCCGGTACGCCTCGATGAGGTTGGCGACCAGCTCATCCATCGCGGCCTTGGATTCGGCCGGGAAGTGCCGTTCGACGTAGATGCGGCCGACGGCGTCGCCGAGCGAGCCCTCGACGAGTGAGACGCCACGCTTCCAGCGCTCGCGGATCGAGGGGGTGCCGGTGAGCTCGGTGCCGTAGAACGAGAAGTTCTCGTCGACGAAGTCGTCGGTGAGGTAGGCGGCCATGCCGTGCACGACCTTGGCGCGCAGCCACGCCTTCCAGTCGTCGAGACGCTCGTCGATGAGCAGCGCGCCCAGACCCTCGAAGAAGCTGGGCTGGTAGACGACGAGCTCGTCGAAGGCGCTCGGATTGGCTGCTGCCACGGCATCCCGCCACGGCGTCAGGTCGACCCCGACCAGTGCCCGGAACTCGTCCCAGGTCTTCAGGTTGTACGTCTTCACGGCGTCGCGCGAGGCGACGTTGTCCCAGTGATGACCGGCGATGTCGTGCTCGAGGGCGAAGGCGCGGTCGGCCTGGCCGGCAGCATCGTCGATCGAGGCGAGGGCGAGGATGCGCTCGAGGTGCGCGCGGTACGCCGCGCGGGTGCCCTCGAAATTCTCGAGGCGGTAGTAGCTCTCGTCGGGCAGCGACAGCCCTGCCTGCACGGCGAACGGAACGTAGCGCTCGGGGTTGCCCGGATCGGGTTCGATGAAGACGCCGATCAGCGCGGCGATGCCGTCGCGGTCGAGCGTGCCGACCGTCTGCAGGAACGACGGGATGCTGTCGACCGCGTCGACCTTCGCCAACTCGGACTGCAGCGGAGCGAGGCCGACCTCGGCGATGCGGTCGGTGTCCATGAAGCTGCGGAACAGATCGCCGACCTTGCGCTCGAGGGTGCCCTCGGCGGCATCCTGCGATTCGACGATGATCTCGCGGACGTCCTTCTCGGCCTGCTCGGCGAGCATGTGGAACGAGCCCCAGCGCGCTTTGTCGGCCGGGATCTCGGCGGCGTCGAGCCACGCGCCGTTGACGTGGCGGTACAGGTCGTCCTGCGGACGGATGTCGGAGCTGAATTCGCTGATGGCAAGGCCGGAGGGCAGAACGTCAGTCATGCGCTCCAGCCTAATCCGGCCCCGACAGAGCAGGCGGTCGGGGTCGGGATGCGAAGACGGCGGTTCACGCTCCGGGAAGGGGACGGAACCCCGCTACTCTTACAGGCTGTGAAGCTCCGCCTCCTCGCGATCCTCCTGCTGGCCCTGCCGCTGTGCGCGTGCACCGTGCCCGAGACCGCAGATGCGCCTTCGGGATCAGCTGCGATCGATACCGCCGTCGAGCAGGCTGCACCATCCGAACGGCCGGAGGGTGCGCTCGACTGGTCGGAGGCACGAGCGAACATCGGCAGCACCGCCACTGTCTGCGGCGCGGTCGTCAGCACCTTCACGGCGACGAAGAGTGTGGGCCAGCCGACGTTCCTCAACCTCGGACGCGACTACCCCGATACGACCGGGTTCACCACGGTCATATTCGACGACCATCGCAGCGCGTTCCCGTTCGATCCGGCGATCGAGTACGACCAGAGGGAGATCTGCGTGTCCGGCGAGATCCGTCCGCACGAGGACTTCGTGCAGATCGAGGCACGCTCGCCCGAGCAAATCACCGTCATCGGCTGACGCTCAGCGACGCCCCCACCAGCGCCGGCGGCCGGAGATTCCGGTCTCAGGCGGGGCCTCGGCAGAGGCATCCGCCCGCCGCGACGAGCGGCGCTCTCGCCACGCCGCCACTTCGGCTTCGACGTCGCGGGGCCGCGTGACAACCGGCGGCCCGCCCCGCAGCTGGCGACGAGCATCGATCACGCGCCGGTTGAAGTCCTCGAGCACGCCACGCACGTCCTCCTCGCGGCCGAGCTGATCGAGCTCGTCGTCGAGCCCGCGGTCCTCGACGCGCAGCAGGAGCGCGGGCGGCCCCAGACCCGACAGGTTCTCGTTCTCGATCTTGCGGCGGATCCACCAGTCGGGATCATGGTGCGTACCCAGCCCTTCGAGCGGTTTGCCGGCGCCGGGCAGGTTGTCGAACTCGCCGCGGCGGATCGCGAGCTGGATGGCGGTCTCGACGAACACCGCCTTGTTCTGGGAGTTGAGCACCATCGGTGCGTCGGTCTCGGGCTCGGCTTCGGCATCCTGCTGCGCGTCGCGACGGGCGCGGTAGCGGGCGGCATCGCTCATCGCGTCAGACATGGCAGGCACCTCCGTGCGATCCAGGGTACGCGGCCGTCAGCGTCGCGGCGCAGATACTCGACAGCGCAGCGCGGCCATGACCGCACCTCGCCATCCATGGCACAGCGACGCCCCGCATCCTCGGAAGGATGCGGGGCGTCGTAGGAGAGGGTTACTCGAGCTCGACGGCCGTCGCGCGACGACGGCGCACGAGCACCGTACCGCCGATGAGCAGCGCCACGGCGAAGCCGATGAGCACGGCAGACACGGTGCCGCCGGTCGCGGCCAGCGTGCTGTCATCGCCCGCGGCCGAGGAGCCGGAGTCTCCACCGGTGCCACCGATGCCAGGGGCGCCGCCGTCCGTGTCACCGTCGCCAGGGCCGCCGGGCGTCGTGACCGCCGCGCTGACGGAGAGCGTCGCGGGGTCACTGACCACCGCGCCGAAGGCGTTCGTCACGACCGCGCGGTACTGCACGCCGTCGAGGTCGGCGGGCACGGCGGTGAGCATCAGCTCAGCTCCGGTCGCACCCTCGACGTCCTGCCAGCCGCCCGCGTCCGCCGCGCGCTCGCCCGAGTCGACTGCGACGCTGCGCTGCCACTGCACGGCGGGAGCAGGGTTGCCGGCGAACGTGACCGCGAACCGCGCGTCGGCGCCTTCGTCGACCTTCAGATCTGCCGGACCGGTGGTGACGGATGCCGCAGCCAGCGCCGGGGCGACCGTCAGGGTCGCCGGCTCGCTGGCGACCACACCGCCGGTGCCGTGCACGACCGCACGGAATCGCGCGCCGTCGGCATCCAGCGCCACGGCCTCACGGGTAAGAGCCGGTCCCACCGAACCGGGCACGTCGGTCCAGGTGCCGCCGACGTCCTGCTGCCAGGAGACGTTGCCCCGGTCCACGCCGACGAACGAGGCGAAGAACGTGGCGTTCTGGCCCTCGCGCGCGGTCGTCGCTGCTGGCTGCAGCGCGGCGCGCGTCTGGTCGACGTCACTCGTCAGCGTGATGTCGTCGCAGTAGCCGCTGCCGCCGGCCTGCGGCCGGTAGCAGTAGATGTTCAGCACGGTGCTGTTGCCGGAGTTGAACGGCACGCTGACCTGCGTCATCTCCGCTCCGGTGACCGAGACGAACTCCTGCTTCTGGTTGGGATCGCCCGGCGTCTGGTTGCCGTCGAAGTTCTTCAAGCCGACCTGAACAGGACGTCCGTCCGTCGAAGCCGCCCAGCCGCGCAGGGTGTAGTCGGTGTTCGGAAGCACGCTGATCACACGCTGCTCGGACGAGCCCAGGCCATTGATCCGCAGCGCCTTGGCACCCGAGATGAGGTGGTCGGTCGCCCGGTTCGTGTTCCAGTTGCCCCACGGGGAGTTGGAGGCCGACTCGAAGGACGGGTCGATGCCGAGGTTCTGAACCACGATCATCCGCACGTCCGTGCAGTCCTCGCCCGGTGCGCAGGTGAGCTTCACCGTCGTGGCGTCCATCGTGGTGGGGAACACCGCGCCCCCCGCAGCTCCCGGAACGGTGGTGACGTTCTTCGGGTTCACGACCGACACCGCGCCGGTCGCGCTCGTGACGCGGTAGGTCGTCAGCGCCGCCACCGGCACCTCGCGCTCCGCACCCGCGACGATGGTCGCTGCTCGGACACCGCAGTCATCGGCTGCGCCGCTGAACTGGAATGCGCCGATGTCCGGGCGGCAGGACGACGGCACCGCGTTGCCGAACAGATCCCGAGTGCCGGGCTCGGCGATCGGGATGCCCTTGCCGGCGAGACGCTCGTCGCGGATCTTGAATCGATCCATGCCCTCACCGGCGGCCAGTGCGAGCCGGTCGGCGAAGGTCACCGAGTCGCTCGAGGCCGGCCATCCGGAGACGGGGCCCGAGAAGGCGTTGTTGCGCCACTGGATGGCGTTCGCACCGGTGTTGTTCTGCGACTGGTCGGCGACGTCCTTCGAGGCGATGAAGAGGTTGTTCGCCATCAGCATCGAGGTGCCGTTGCCGTTGGTGTTGTTGATCACGAAGTTCGCCGCGTCGGGCGCGATGATCGTGTTGTTGTAGAACGCGTTCTCGGTGCCGCCGGCGACGAAGTTCAGGCGGTTCCTGTCGTTCTCCGAGACGTTGTAGCGGAACGTGACCTTGGTCGAGAGCCCGCCGCAGCCGCAGTACAGCATCATGCCGCCCGCGTTGTCGTGGCTGTAGTTGTACTGGAACACCGTGCCGGTGGTGCCGTAGTCGGCGTCGAAGGCGTTGCCGTCGTTGTTGTCGGGCAGGCGCTTGACGTCGAAGACCTCGTTGTACTGGAACACGGTGCCATCGGCGTTCCATGCCCAGACGCCGGCGTTGGAGCCGTTCGCGCGGTTGGCGACGTCGGAGACGGTGTTGTACTCGACGAGCGCGTCGCGGTTCATCTGGATGACGATGCCGTCGCCACCGACGTTCTTCACGGTGTTCCCGCGGATGACCAGACCCGTCGTGGGCGTCCACACCAGCTTCTGGCGGTCGGCCGGAGGGCATCCGTCCCACCCGTTCTCCGGGCGGCACTTCCATGCTGTCGACATATTGATGCCGCTGCGGTTGACGTTCTCGACCGAGTTGTCCTCGATCACGACGTCGTTGAACCACGTCTTCTTGCGCTTGGACTCGTCGGCGTTCGCGTACACCTCGAGTTGGATTCCTCCAGAGCCGCCCAGGTCCTTCTTGCCCTGGCCGTAGACGTCGTGGATGTCGAGACCGACGACGCGGTAGTAGTCACCCTGCCCGAAGTCCTCGAGCGCGATGACGACGCCACGGCGCTCGTGCTTGTACCGCTGAGCGGGGTCGGCGTCGATGTTGCTGATCTGCAGGTTGCGCAGCTCCCAGTACTCCTGGTTGTGCAGCAGCACAGCCTCCTCGACGCCACCGCCGCGGATGTGCGGCTTCTCGGCATCGGCGTCACCGTAGGCATCGATCACGACGGGGTTGCCGGCGGCGCCGGACCCCTGGGGCTGCAGACTGCCGTCGCACGTGGAGCCGCGCTTGAAGAACACGTGATCGCCGGCGCTCAGCTCGAGGGCGTTCACCTGCTCCAGCGTGTTCAGCGGGCTCTCGACGGTGCCGTCGCCTCCGGCCGGCGCGGCGCAGTCCACGAAGCGGAACTCGGGGGCGTCCCCGGCCGCAGCCTGGCTCGGTGCTGCGCCCAGCAGGGGCAGGGCGACGGCGACCGCGATGGCGGCCGCTATCGCCGGTCTGCGTATTCTCATCGATTCTCTCCTCATCGAGCGGACCCCTGCTGCATCGCGGGGTTCGGGGTGCCGCAGATCGACTCGGCCGATGCCGTGCGTCCGCAAACACGCTGTGTTGCAACGACCCTAGCCAAAAAATGTTTGCGCTCACAAGCGCCAGTTCGCGATATGACGCGGAGGGCGTCGAGACACGCGCCCTAGGCTCGTCACGTGGCCACCCCTGCATCCCCGCCGTCCGCGTCTCATCCGTCGCGGTCGCTGAACCGCGAGATCTTGCGGCTCGCCGTGCCCGCCCTCGGTGCCCTCGTCGCCGAGCCCGCCTTCCTCATCCTCGACTCGGTGATGGTCGGCCACCTCGGCACCGCACCGCTCGCCGGCCTCGGCATCGCCAGCGCGGTGCTGCAGACGATCGTCGGCCTGATGATCTTCCTCGCGTACTCGACCACCCCCGCCGTCGCCCGCCGGTTCGGGGCGGGGAAACCCGGCGACGCCGTCTCGGTCGGCATCGACGGCATGTGGCTCGCCCTGGGCCTGGGCGCCGTCCTCGCCGTCGCCGGAGCCCTCGCCAGCCCGGCACTGGTCGCCGCGTTCGGGGCATCCGCCGCTGTCTCCGCCGAGGCGCAGACGTACCTCACCATCTCGATGTGGGGTCTGCCCGCCATGCTCATCGTGTTCGCCGCCACCGGGCTGCTGCGCGGGATGCAGGACACCATGACCCCGCTGTGGATCGCCGGCCTCGGCTTCGGCGCCAACGCCCTGCTCAACTGGCTCTTCATCTATGGACTCGGCTGGGGCATCGCCGGCTCCGCGTTCGGCACGGTCGCCGCGCAGTGGGGAATGGTCTCCGCGTACGTGGTCGTCATCCGCCGTCTCGCCCTCAGGCACGGCGCGTCGATGAAGGCTCAGCGCAGCGGCATCCGGGGCACGGCCCGGTCGGGCGGATGGCTGTTCCTGCGCACCGTCAGCCTGCGCGTCGCCCTGCTCGCGACGGTCGGCGTCGCCACCGGCATCGGCACGCAGGAGCTCGCCGGCTGGCAGATCGCCTTCACGATCTTCTCGACAGCCGCCTTCGCGCTCGACGCTCTGGCGATCGCCGCGCAGGCGATGATCGGCAGGAGCCTCGGCTCGGGCGATATCGCGCAGATGCACCGCGTGCTGCGCCGCACGGTGGCGTGGGGAGCCTGGTTCGGAGTGATCGTCGGCGGCGTCATCGCCGCCCTCTCGGGGGCGATCGGCGTGGTCTTCACCGGGGATGCCGAGATCGGCGCGCTCGTGCAGCCCGCGTTCCTCGTGCTCGCGGTCGCGCAGCCGGTCGCCGGGATCGTCTTCGTGCTCGACGGCGTGCTGATGGGCGCGAACGACGCGCGCTACCTCGCCGTCGCCGGGCTGCTGAATCTCGTGCCCTTCCTGCCTGCACTGTGGATCATCGCCGCCACCGGTATCGCCGGCTCTGCGGGACTCGTCTGGCTCGCCGTTGCGTTCTTCGGCGTGTACCTGCTCGCGCGCCTCGGCTCCCTCGGCTGGCGGGTGCGCACCGACGCGTGGACGAAAGTGGGCGCCTGAGCTGCTGAGTGGCGGGGCGCTCAGGCACGAAGACCGCTGAGACGGGTGCTCACGCCTCGCGGCTCGCCCGGGCGTCGAGCTCGGCTGCCCAACGCGGGGAGTCCAACGCCGGTTCTCAGGCCCGGATGACCGACATCCGGCTCCCCGGCACGGCACGGCCGGGGCACGGCCCGCGCCGTCGAGCGAATGCTGCGCGAGAAGAGGTCAGGCGACCTCGCCCGCTGCGACCGTCTCGGCGAGCATGTGCACGCGCGGCAGGTGGTGGGCGCCGTAGAAGTCGGCCGAGATCAGGCGCGCGGCGTCCGCGGCATCCGGCTTCTCGTGCGTCAGAACCGCGGTGACGGCGAGACCGTGCATCCATCCGCCGGCGAGAGTGCCGAGCAGCATGAGGTACGGCACGCTGACGCCGTAGGCGTCGCGGCTCGCACCGAAATCGATGACGGATGCCGTGGCGCGGCGCGCCGCGTCGACCGCGCGTTCCAGGCGATCGGCGGTACGGGTCGCCACCGCGTGATCCAGAGCGCGCAGCGCCTCGACGTTCTCACCGACAAGGGAGAAGAGCGCCTCGGCCGTCGCACCGCCGTCGCGGATCACCTTGCGGCCGATGAGGTCGTTCGACTGGATCGCCGTGGTGCCCTCGTAGATCGGCATGATCCGGGCATCCCGATAGTGCTGCGCGACGCCGGTCTCCTCGATGAAGCCCATGCCGCCGTGCACCTGGATCGCATCGCTCGTCAGCGCGACGGCGTCCTCCGTCGCCCACCCCTTGAGGATCGGCACGAAGAACTCGGCGAGCGCTCCGGTGCCGTCCGTCGCCGCCCGGTCGAACAGGTCGCCGACATAGACGCCCAGCGCGCGCATCGCGAACAGACGGCTCTGCATCGACAGCAGCAGACGGCGCACGTCGGGATGCTCAGCGATCGGCGTGCCTGCCGGGCGGTCGAGCACCGCGCCCTGCAGCCGGCCTCCGGCATACGCGACGGCCTGCTGGTACGCGCGGTCGGAGATCCCGGTCGCCTGGAAGCCCATGCCAGCGCGCGCGGAGTTCATCATCACGAACATGCCAGCGAGGCCGCCGCCGATCTCGCCGACGAGGTATCCGGTCGCGTCCTCGTAGGCGAGCACGCAGGTGGGGCTGCCGTGGATGCCGAGCTTGTGCTCGAGTGCGACCGTCGTGACGGCGTTGCGCTCGCCCGGCGCTCCGGACGCGTCGGGCAGGAACTTGGGCACGACGAACAGCGAGAGCCCCCTGGCCCCGGCCGGAGCGTCGGGCGTGCGCGCGAGCACGAGGTGCACGATGTTCTCGGCCACGTCGTGGTCACCCCACGTGATGAAGATCTTCTGGCCGCTGACACCCCACGACCCGTCGCCGCGCGGCGTCGCGATCGTGCGGATCGCGCCGAGGTCGGTGCCGGCGTCGGGCTCGGTGAGGTTCATCGTGCCCGTCCAGGCGCCCGAGACGAGCTTGGCCAGGTAGGTCTCGCGGATCTCGTCGGATGCCGCCGCATCCAGCGCGTGGATCTGCCCCGCGGTCAGCAGCCAGCACAGCGCGAACGCCGCGTTGGAGGCGTTCCAGATCTCGCCGAGACCCGCGCGGATCGAGCCGGGCAGCCCGTCGCCGCCCGCCGACTCGGGCGCCTCGGCGCTGACCCAGCCGGCCTCGACGAACGCCTGGTACGCCTCGGCGAACCCGGCGGGCAGCCGCACCTGCCCGTCTTCGATGCGGGCGCCCTCGCGGTCGCCGCTGGTCTGGAGCGGCGCCAGAACGGATGCCGCGAACTCGCCGGCACCCGCGACGATCTCGGTCGCGTCCTCGGCGCTGAACGCACCGCCGGTCGCCCGGGCGGGAAGGTCGAGGCCGAACGCCTCGCCGAAGAGGAAGCGGTAATCGTCGACCGGGGGGACGTAGCCGGATGCCATGGCGCACTCCATTCGCGTGAGACTCAGACCCACTTTACGCGAGACTGCGTCTCAAGGGAAGGCGAAGCGCTCAGGCGTACCGGCGGCACCACTCGTACATCACCACGGCCGCCGCCGCGCTCGCGTTGATCGAGCGGGTCGAGCCGTACTGCGTGATCTCGATGTGCCCGGATGCCGCAGCCAGCGCGTCGTCCGACAGACCCGGACCCTCCTGACCGAACAGCAGCACGCAGCGCTCGGGCAGATCGGCACGGTCGACCGGCACCGCCTCGCCGACATTGTCGACGGCGATGATCGGAATGCCCTCCCCCGCCGCCCACGCGGTGAACGACTCGACGTCGGGATGGTGCACGACGTGCTGATATCGGTCAGTGACCATCGCGCCGCGCTTGTTCCAGCGGCGTCGCCCGATGATGTGCACCGTGTCGGCGAGGAACGCATTGGCGCTGCGCACGATCGAGCCGATGTTCATGTCGTGCTGCCAGTTCTCGATCGCCACGTGGAACGCATGCCGCTGCGCGTCGAGGTCGGCGACGATGGCATCCATCCGCCAGTACCGGTACCGATCGATGACGTTGCGGGTGTCGCCGTGCGCGAGCAGCTCGGGATCGTAGTTATCGTCAGTCGGCCACTCTTCGGGGCCGCCGGGGTGTGGGCCCACCCCATGGGTGCTGCGCTCGGGTGTTTCGTCGGTCACCCCTCCATCTTCGAGCACACCACCGCCCTCCGAGGACGAACCTGATGCTGAACCCGACCCGGACGGCAGATCTTTCGGCACGCCGAAAATAAGGTACGTTTTCGGCATGCCTAAAAGTTCGTCGCGCTCAGTCATCACCTTCGCAGCCGTCGCCTGCCTCGTCTTCACCCTCGCCGGCTGCACGGACGAATTCGGCGGCCGCCATAAGGGTTCCGACCCCGATCGGCCGACCGTGCTCACCACCTTCACCGTGCTCGCCGACATCGCTCAGAACGTCGCCGGCGAGCACTTGCACGTCGCGTCCATCACCAAGGTCGGTGCCGAGATCCACGGGTACGAGCCGACGCCACGCGACATCGCGCAGGCGTCCGGCGCCGACCTGATCCTCGACAACGGCCTGGGCCTCGAAGCGTGGTTCGAGCAGTTCGTCGATTCGGCCGACGTGCCGCACGTCGTCGTCTCGAAAGGCGTCGACCCCATCGACATCACCGCCGACGCCTTCGCCGGCAAGCCGAATCCGCACGCGTGGATGAGCCCGGTCAACGCGCAGATCTACGTCGACAACATGGTCGCCGCCTTCAGCGAACTCGAACCCGCGCACGCCGACGACTTCGCCGCCAACGGCGAGACGTACAAGGCGAAGCTGCAGCGGGTGCAGGATGACCTGGTCGCGGAGCTCGCCGGCATCCCCGAGCAGCAGCGTGCGCTGGTCACGTGCGAGGGAGCCTTCTCGTACTTCGCCCGAGACGCAGGGCTCACCGAGGCGTACATCTGGCCCGTCAACGCCGAACAGCAAGCCACGCCCCAGCAGATCGCGGCGGTGATCGAGTTCGTGCGCGACAACGACGTACCGGCCGTCTTCTGCGAGTCGACCGTGTCAGACAAGCCCATGCAACGCGTGGTCGAGGCCACGGATGCCAAGTTCGGCGGCGTGCTCTACGTCGACTCGCTCTCGGCAGCCGACGGCCCGGTCCCCACCTACCTCGACCTGCTCGGCTACGACGCCGACCGCATCGCGGCGGCGCTCACCGGCGCACGAGCATCATGACCGAGCCGCACCCCCGCCCCGCCCCAGACGCCGGGTCCGGCGCACCCGCGATCGAGGCGGCGCACGTCACCGTGCGCTACGGCGAGGTGCTCGCCCTCGACGACGTGTCGCTGCGCATTCCCACCGGCACGGTGACCGGCCTGGTCGGCATGAACGGCTCAGGCAAGTCCACGCTGTTCAAGAGCCTCACCGGCGTGCTGCGACCCGCACACGGGACGGTGTCCGTGGCCGGGATGAGGCCTTCCGACGCGCGTCGCCGCCGCCTCATCGCCTACATGCCCCAGAGCGAGGAAGTCGACTGGGCGTTTCCGATCTCGGTGCGCGACGTGGTGATGATGGGCCGGTTCGGTCACCTCGGTCTCACGCGACGCCCGCGGCGCACCGACCATGAGGCGGTCGACGCAGCTCTCGAGCGCGTCGAGCTGAGCAACCTCCGCGATCGTCAGATCGGCCGGCTCTCGGGCGGACAGCGCAAGCGCGCCTTCGTCGCGCGGGGACTCGCCCAGGACGCACGGATCCTGCTGCTGGATGAACCGTTCGCCGGCGTCGACAAGCGCTCCGAGGCCATGATCGTGCGGCTGCTGCGCGACGCCGCCGCCGAGGGCCGCACCGTGCTCGTGTCGACCCACGACCTGCACGCGCTCCCCTCGTTGGCCGACTCGGCAGCGCTGCTGCTGCGACGGCTGGTGTTCCACGGGGCCGTCGACGACGCGCTGCAGCCGGATGTGCTCGCGCGCGCCTTCGGACTGGATGTGCTGGGAAGGGACGGCTCATGAACCTCTTCGACCTGATCCTCGAACCGCTGCAGTACGAGTTCATGATCCGCGCTCTGGTCACCACGACTATCGCCGCCGTGGTGTGCGCGCTGCTGTCATGCTGGCTCGTGCTGATCGGCTGGTCGCTGATGGGCGACGCCGTCTCCCATGCCGTGCTTCCTGGCGTCGTGCTCGCATACGTGCTCGGCGCGCCGTTCGCCATAGGCGCCCTGGTGTTCGGCTTCGTCGCGGTGGGGCTTATCGGGCTGCTCCGCGGCACCAGCCGAGTCAAGGAAGACGCCGCCATCGGCATAGTCTTCACCACACTGTTCGCGCTCGGCCTGGTGCTGATCTCGGTCACCCCCAGCCAGACCGATCTGAACCACATCGTGTTCGGCAACATCCTCGGCGTCTCGGCTGGCGATCTCGCGCAGATAGCGGTGCTCGCCGCCATCACGCTCGTGATCCTGCTGGTGAAGAGGCGCGACCTCACCCTGTACGCCTTCGACCCCGCGCACGCATTCGCGATCGGGCTCTCGCCCCGCTTGCTGGGCGCCCTGCTGCTGAGCCTGCTCGCGCTGACTGCGGTGGTCGCCCTGCAGGTGGTGGGGGTGATCCTCGTGGTGGCGATGCTGATCATCCCGGGCGCGACGGCGTACCTGCTCACCGACCGCTTCACCACCATGCTCGTGATCGCCCCCGTGATCTCGGCCGCCTCGTCTGTCGCGGGTATCTACCTGAGCTACTGGGTGGATGCCGCTTCGGGTGGTCTGGTAGTGGTTGTGCAGGGCACCGTTTTCGCGCTGGTCTACCTGTTCAGCCCGCGCCAGGGCGTGCTGCCGAAGCTGATGCGCGCACGCCCGACGAGGGTACGTATGTGAGGTCATCGGTGGCACAGGCGCCCCCGGTAGGCTCGAAGCCATGCCCTCCTCCCCCGCCAAGAAGCACCGCGACGACTCCGAGGCGCGCCGGGCGATGCAGCTCAGCACCTGGTTCGCACTGGCAGCGGGAGCCCTGGGCGTGCTGCTCATCGCGCTGCCGGATCTGCTTCCGGCCGGCGGCCCGTGGGTGCAGCTCGCGCTCGGCGCACTGACCCTGTTCTTCGCCTTCCGGGCGCGTGCGATCGGCACTCGCGGCGTGAACGACTACGACGGGCGGCTGTCGCTGCTCGCCGCGCTCGCCGGGTTCGCGATCCTCTTCTTCGCCGGCAACGCGGCATTCAACGTGCTGATCTCGCTGGGCGGCTGAGCATGGCATCCCCCGCCTTCGACGACTACCTGAAGACGGTGTACGCGCACACCGAGTGGCAGGATGCGCCGATCACCCCGTCGCAGCTCGCCGGCGCCCTGGGCATCGCCCCGTCGAGCGTCACCGAGATGGTGAAGAAGCTCTCCGCAGCGGGCCTGGTCTCGCACGTGCCGTACGGCGCGGTGAAGCTGACGGATGCCGGGCGCGAGCGCGCCCTGCAGATGCTGCGCCGGCACCGGCTGATCGAGACGTGGCTGGTGCGCGAGTTCGGCTACGCATGGCACGAGGTGCACGACGAGGCCGAAGTGCTCGAGCACACGATCAGCGACCGGCTGCTGGATGCCGTCGACGCGCGCCTCGGACGCCCGCGCTTCGACCCGCACGGCGACGCGATCCCCGACGCGAACGGCGACGTGGTGCGTGAGCCGTTCGTGCTGCTCGGCGACGCACCTGACGGGCACGTCGGCCGCGTGCTGCGCGTGAGCGATCGCGACCCCGACCTGCTGCAGCGACTGGAGGACGCGGGCGTGAGCGTCGGCGTCGAGATCACCGCGCCGGCCGATCTGCCCGAGGGGGCGGCGGACGCGGTGTGGCTCAGCCTAGGCTGACCACGGAGGTATCGAGATGAACCAGAGCGACATGCTGTTCCTGGTGCTGATCAGCATCGGGCTCGCGTCGTTGACGCTCTTCACGATCCAGCTGCTCAAGCCGCGCAAGAAAGACAACCGCGGCGAGTGGTACGAGGGCCCCTGGCACGACGACGATC
This sequence comes from Microbacterium sp., assembly GCF_032084865.1. Taxonomy (GTDB): domain Bacteria; phylum Actinomycetota; class Actinomycetes; order Actinomycetales; family Microbacteriaceae; genus Microbacterium. Next base: position 3,986 of record NZ_DAMDLU010000003.1, on the reverse strand, counting down.
GTCCCCGCGGGCCGCGCCGCTGACGATCTCCCCTCGGGCATCCGGTGCGCGGCCAGCGCCGCGAGATCGGATGCCTGCGGGCGCGCGGCCAGCGCCGCGCCCCCGCCTCAGGACTTGACGGAACCGCTCATCAGACCGCCGATGAAGTACTTGCCGAGGATGATGTAGACCACCAGCGTGGGCAACGATGCGATCAGCGCGCCGGCCATCGACGCGCCGTAGTTCGACAGCTGGGCACCCTGCGACAGGTTGACCAGCGACAGCGAGACGGGCCCCTGGTTGGCATCCGAGAGGAACAGCGCGAACAGGTAGTCGTTCCACGCCGACGTGAACTGCCAGATGATCGTCACGACGAACCCGGGCAGCGACAGCGGCAGGATGATGCGCCAGTACGAGGCGAGCATGCCCGCGCCGTCGACGCGCGAGGCCTCCATCAGCTCTTCGGGCACGCCCTCGTAGTAGTTGCGGAAGATCAGCGTGCAGATCGGCAGACCGTAGATGATGTGCACGATCAGCAGCGTCGCGATGTTGCTCGGCATGCCCAGCGACGTCTTCATCTGCACCAGCGGCACCATGATCGCCTGGTACGGGATGAACATGCCGAACAGGATCAGCGTGAACACCACATTCGCGTACGGGAACCGCCAGCGCGAGAGCACGAAGCCGTTCATCGAGCCGAGCATGGCCGAGATGAGCGCCGCGGGGATCGCCAGCAGGAAGGTGCGCCCGAGCGACGCCGAGAGGTAGTCCCACGCGTCGGCCCAGTTGCCGAAGCCGGTGGCCCCGTCGGCGTCGGCCTGCCACGGCCACAGCGACGGCAGAGCCCAGGAGTTTGCGGCGCTCACGTCGGACGGTGGCTTGAGGCTGGTCACGACCAGCACGTACACCGGCATCAGCACGATGACGACGAAGAGCAGCAGAGCTGCGTACTTGGCCGTGCGGCCGAGCCGCGCGCGACCCTTGTGCGTGGTGGGGATGGTCGAGGCGGGGGTGGTGCGGCGTTCGATGCCGGTTGCGACGGTCATTGACGCACCTTCCTCTCGGCACGGGCCGTGGAGATCAGATAGGGGACGATGAAGATGCACACCAGCAGCAGCAGGACCGTCGCGATCGCGGATGCCTTGCCGTACTCGCCGCCGGTGAGCGCGACCCACATGTAGGTGGCCGGCACCTCGGTGACGTACACCGGTCCGGTGATCGCCATGATCAGGTCGAACACCTTCAGCGACATGTGCGCGACGATGACGAGCGCCGACAGGGCCACCGGGCTCAGCTGCGGGAAGACCACGTGCCGGTACAGCTTCCATTCACTGGCGCCGTCCATGCGGGCGGCTTCGCGCAGCTCTTCGGGGACGCCGCGGAACCCGGCCAGGAACAGCGCCATGACGTATCCGGCGAGCTGCCAGATCGCGGGCATGGCCATGGCTGCCATGCCCCACCCCGGCTGGTTGTACCAGTCGTTCTGCAGGGCGCCGAGGCCGATCGAGTCGAGCAGTCGGTTCAGGCCGGAGGCGCGATCGCCGGTCGCCGAGCTGAGCAGCCAGCGCCACACCACACCGGATGCCACGAACGAGACGGCCATCGGGAAGAGATAGATCGAGCGGAACGCGCCTTCGGCGGTGACGCCCTTGTCGAGCATCCACGCCCAGAGGAAGCCGAACAGCATCGTGCCGACCATGAAGAACACGGTGAAGATGCCGAGGTTGGCCAGCGAGTGCAGGAAGCGCGGCTCGGTGAGCAGGTCGACGAAGTTCTGCAGCCCGACGAACTCCGATGCGCTCAGCGCGGAGTCCTTTGTCATGGCCGTCGAGAAGTTCACGCCGATGAGGATGTAGACGAAGATGCCCAGCAGCACGATCGTGGGTGAGATCAGCAGCAGGGGCGGGCCCCAGTTGCGAACGCCTTTGCGCATCGTGTCCTCCTTGACGCGGCAGATGGGTGCGGGGCGGCGCCGTCACGCCGCCCCGCATATGGATCGGATGCTGTCTAGCCGAGCGCCTTGGTCTGTGCCTGCACCAGCGCGTCCTGCAGCGTCTTCGCATCGCTGGTCGAGACGAACTGACCGATCGCGGAGGTGACGTCGTTCAGCCACGACACCTTCACGGCAGCGCCGTGCGCCAGCGAGCTGACCACGGTGTCCTCGGAGAACGAGGCGATCGCACCCTGCTGGTACTCCGGGTAGTCAGCCGGGTCGGCGTCGGTGCGCGCGGGGATCGAGCCCTTGGCGAGGTTGAACGCCTTCTGGCCGTCGGCCGAGCTGATCGTCTTCAGCCAGTTCTTCGCGCCACCGGCGTGCGGGGCACCGACCGGCAGGGTGAAGGAGTCGGCGAGGAAGTCGAACGTTCCGTCGGTGCCGGGGGTGGGCCAGGTGGTGTAATCGGTGCCGTAGACCTTGCCCTTGGCGTCGAACTGCGCCAGCGCCCAGTCGCCCATCACGTTGTAGGCGGCCGTGCCGTCGATGACCATGTCGGTCGCGACCGGCCAGTCCTGACCGGTGCCGTCGGTGTTGGCGAACGAGAGCAGCTTCGTGTAGTAGTCGATCGCCTTGGTCACCTTGGCGTCATCGAACTTGGTCGAGCCGTCCCACAGCCCCGAGTATCCGTCGGCGCCGAGCACCGAGAGCAGCACGTTCTCGAACAGCTGCACCTGGGTCCAGTCGGTGGCGACCGAGAGCGGGGTCTCGACGCCGTTCGCCTTCAGGGTCTCCATGTCGGCGAGCCAGGCGTCCAGATCGGCGGGCGCCTTGGTGGGGTCGATGCCGGCGTCGGTGAGCACCGAGGTGTTCAGCCACACGACGTTGGCGCGGTGGATGTTGCTGGGCACCGAGTAGATCTTGCCGTCGACGGTCAGCCGGTCGAGCAGCGTCGACGGGAAGACGTCGTTCAGACCGTTGTCCTTGTAGAACGAGCTGAGGTCCTCGAGCTTGTCGGCCTCGATGTAGTCGGTGAGCTCAGCGCCGGCGTGCGCCTGGAACGAGTCCGGCGGGTTGTTGGCCTTGAGGCGTGAGGCGAGCGCGTTCTTGGCGTTCGATCCGGCGCCGCCGGCGACGGCCGCGTTGACGAACTCGGTGTTCGGGAACTGCTCGTCGAACACCTTGACGAGCGCGTCGAGACCGGCCTTCTCAGACCCGGCGGCCCACCAGGTGAAAACCTCGACCTGGCTGTCGTCATCCGACCCGCCGGCGTTGCCGCTGTCTGCGCCGCCCGAGCATCCGGCGAGCGCCAGACCGACTGCGGCGAGACCAGCGACTGCTGCAAGCGCTTTGCGCATGTGATCCTCCATTGGAACTATGGCCCGCGGAGCTCCGCGGCTCTCCTGACATAGAAACTGAAAACGTTGCCAAAAGCAACAGCGTGCAGTCACAACCCCGCAACATCTGGCGGCTGCTCGCCGGAGCCGCGGGTGATCAGCCGCGTGCCCAGAACGATGTGCCGCTCGGGGCCGGCGAGCCCCGCGATGCGGTCGAAGAGCAGATCGGCGGCGGCGGCGCCGATCATGGCGGGGTCCTGGGCGATGGTCGTCACCGGCGGCGAAAGCAGCTCGGCGAGCTCGAAGTCGTCGAAGCCGACCAGCGCCGGGCGGGCCCCGATCAGGCGCAGTGCTCCGAGGACCGCCTTGGTCGTGCGGCTGTTGGTGGTGAACAGTGCGGTCGGCGGATCCGGCAGCGAGAACAGCTCGCGCAGCGCCTCGACGCACGCCTCGACCTCATCCTCGACCTCGACGATGAGCTCGGGCCGGTCGGGCAGGCCGCATTCCCGCACGCCGCGGCGGAAGCCCGCCTGGCGGCGCTCGGAGGTGAAGCGACCCGAGATGTGCGCGATGCACGCGATGCTGCGGTGGCCGGAGCGCACCAGGTGCCGCACCGCGTCGCCGGCGCCACGCTCGTTGTCGACGAGCACGACGTCGGCGTGCATGCCGCGCGGGGGGCGGTCGACGAACACGATCGGTGTGCCGACAGCGCGCTCGGGAGCGAGGAATGCCAGGTC
>NZ_DAMDLU010000002.1:0-61871 GCF_032084865.1 Microbacterium sp. | reverse complement strand
GGGTCGCAGTGCACCCGCCGCTGCGACTTCTGCCAGATCGACACCGGCAAGCCGGATGCCTATGACACCGACGAACCGCGACGGGTCGCCGAGAGCGTGCAGCGGATGGGCCTGCGCTACGCCACGGTCACCAGCGTCGCGCGCGACGACCTGCCCGACACGGGCGCATGGCTGAACGCCGAGACCGTGCGGCAGATCCACGCCCTGAACCCGAACACCGGGGTCGAGCTGCTCGCGAACGAGCACAACGCCGACCCCTCCTTCCTGGGGCAGATCTTCGACGCGCGGCCGGAGGTGTTCGCACACAACGTCGAGACGGTCCCGCGGATCTTCAAGCGCATCCGCCCCGCGTTCACGTACGAGCGCTCGCTGAGCGTGATCACGCAGGGACACGATGCGGGCCTCATCACCAAGTCGAATCTCATCCTCGGCATGGGCGAGGAGGCGGAGGAGGTCGTGCAGGCGCTGCAGGACCTGCACGACGCCGGATGCGACATCATCACGATCACGCAATACCTGCGTCCCACACCGCGTCACCTGCCGGTCGCCCGCTGGGTGAAGCCGGACGAGTTCGTCGAGTTCAAGGCCGAAGCCGAGCGCATCGGGTTCCTCGGCGTGCTCGCAGGTCCCCTGGTGCGCTCGTCGTACCGCGCCGGGCGGCTGTGGGCGCAGTCGATGATCTCGAAGGGACGCGACATCCCGCCGCACCTCGCGCACATCGCCGAGAGCGCCGACCTCGGATTCGCGCAGGCCGTCTGAGGCTCAGTCGGCGCTGGTGACCGACTGCACCGACCCGTCGGATGCCAGATTCACCAGCAGCACCTCATCGGTCTCGTCCGCGTCGAGCGCGTACTCGAGCACCGCGAACGGCTCCGACCCGCCGTGCTCGTCGGCGAGGATCGTCATGCTCGACAGTCGCAGCGACCGGATGATGTCGACCGCGGCATCGCCGCTGACATCGACCAGCACGTCGTCGAGGTCGTCGCCGAATGCTTCCTGCTGCTGCAGGATGTACTCGGTCACCTCGCTGGTGCGGTCGTCGACCTCGGTGAGCATGGCATCGCGCACCGTCGCATCCAGATCCTCGATCCCGGCGATCAGCGCAGCAGCCACGTCGAGAGCGGCCATCGACACGTCGTCCTGATCCGGCGCGGTGAGGTCGACGGTGACCGACTGGTCACCGAAGTCGACCCGCTCCGTCCAGAAGATGGCGCCGTCGGGCCCTGAGGACAGCACCCCGAAGTAGTCGTGTTCGATCGCCATATCGCTATGAAACCAGCCTCTCCGCGGCGGCGGTAGTCCCAGGTCGTGTCATGCGCTGACGAGCGACGAGACGAAGACGTGCGGGGTGAAACCGGTCAGATCGTCGATGCCCTCACCCTGACCGAGCAGCTTCACCGGGATGCCCGTGCGCTCCTGTACGGCGAGCACGAAGCCACCCTTGGCCGAGCCGTCGAGCTTGGTGATGACGAGTCCGGTGACGCCGGCGTGCTGCAGGAAGGACTCGGCCTGCATGACGCCGTTCTGGCCGGTGGTCGCGTCGAGCACCAGCAGAACCTCGCTGATCGGCGCCTGCTTCTCGATGACGCGGCGCACCTTCGACAGCTCGTCCATCAGCCCGCTCTTGGTGTGCAGGCGTCCGGCGGTGTCGATGATCGCGATCTCGATGCCCTGGTTCTTGGCGTACTCGACCGTCTGGAAGGCGACGGATGCCGGGTCCTGCCCCTCCTGCTGCGGGCGGACGATGGCCGCTCCCCCGCGCTGCGCCCAGGTCGCGAGCTGCTCGACGGCGGCCGCACGGAACGTGTCGGCGGCGCCGACCACGACGCTGCGCTCGAAACCGCGCAGGAACTTGGTGAACTTGCCGATCGTCGTGGTCTTGCCGACGCCGTTCACGCCGACCACGAGCACGACGGCCGGGCGCTCGGTGAGCTTGAGCGTGGTGTCGAACTTGGCGAATCGCTCTTCGAGGGTCTCGCGCAGCATGCGCTGCAGGTCGCGCGGATCGGTGGTGCGGTAGCGGTCGACCTTCGCACGCAGCTCATCGATCAGCTGCTCGGTGATGTCGGGCCCGAAGTCGGCCGTGATCAGCGCTGTCTCGAGGTCTTCCCATGTCGTCTCGTCGATCGTGGGCTTGACGAACATGCCGCGCAGCGCGCGACCGAGGGACCAGGACTTCTCCGCCATGCCCCCAGCCTAGGCGTTCGCGCGGTATGGCCGGATCAGGCGGACGCCGCGGCGCGGTCACCCACGCGCTGGCCGACGACGGCCGAGACGCCGTCCTGGCGCATGGACACTCCGTACAGGGCGTCGGCGATCTCCATCGTGCGCTTCTGGTGCGTGATCACGAGCAGCTGCGAACTCTCGCGCAGCTGCTCGAAGACGGTGAGCAGTCGCCCGAGGTTCGCGTCGTCGAGTGCGGCCTCCACCTCGTCGAGGATGTAGAACGGGCTGGGCCGCGCCTTGAAGATCGCGACCAGCAGCGCGACGGCGGCCAGCGACCGCTCACCGCCGGAGAGCAGCGAGAGCCGTTCGATCTTCTTGCCGACCGGGCGCACGGCGACCTCGATCCCCGTGGTCAGCATGTCGTCGGGGTTCGTCAGCGAGATGCTTCCGGAGCCACCGGGGAACAGCAGCGGGAAGACCTCCCCGAAGGCCTGCCTCGTGTCTTCGAAGGCGGCCGCGAAGATCGTCTGCATGCGCTCGTCGAGCTCGGCGATGATCGTGAGCAGGTCCTGGCGAGTCTTGGTCAGGTCGGCGAGCTGCTCGGTGAGGAAGGCGTGCCGCTGCTCGAGCGCCGCGAACTCCTCGAGTGCGAGGGGATTCACCCGGCCGAGCTGCGCGAGCTTGCGCTCGGCGTCCTTCAGACGCCTCTCCTGGATGCGCCGGTCGAAGGGGATGCCCGTGGTGCCGTCGTCGCCGTCGGGCGCAGCGCCCGGATCGTGCGGAACGATCTCATCGGGGCCATATTCCGCGACGAGAATATCTTCGTCCAGCGCAAGCTCTGATGCCACGCGGTCGAGGAGGCTGCTGAGATGCAGCTTCTTCTCGTGGATCTGCAGCTCGAGTCCGTGGACGCTCTCGGTGAGTCCGGCGAGCCGATCCCGCAGCGAGCTCTCCTGTTTGCGCAGAGCGACGAGCTCCTCGTTGTGCGCCGCACGCTCGGCCTCGGCTGCGGCGAGGGCCACCCGGGCCTCGCTCACCGATCGGTCGATCGAGTCGAGCACGCGAGGCAGCTCCTCGGTGACAGCCGATGCGGACGCCCGCTGTGCACGACGGATCACAGCCCGTCGGGCTGCCTCGGCCGCGGCATCCCTCTCCTGCTCGCGCTGGCGCTCGAGAGCGACCACACGTGCCTGTGCGGCGCGCACGCGCTCCCGCAGGGTCTCGATCTCGAGCCGAGCACGGACCTCGCCCTCGCGCGCCGTCTCCAGCGCGTCGAGCAGCCCGTCCCGGGCGGAGGCATCGAGCATCGGGCGCGGCTCGGACTCGGCCGCCTGCAGTTCGCCCTTCGCCGCTGCGGCCTTCTCTTCGGCATCAGCGACGGCGGACTGCGCCTGCGCGAGGCTTGATTCGAGCCGCTCGCACTCGGAGACCGCAGCCTCGTGCTGCACGGTGACGCGGTTGACCTGCTCGGCGTGGTTCGCCAGTGCGGCGTCGTGCTCGCGAAGGGCGCGCAGGGCGTCCTTCGCGACCCGCCGCGCCGTCTCGACGCGCTCGGTGGCGTCCACCCGGGCCTCACGCAGCGCGTCGACGACGGTGTGCACTTCGGCCAGTCGGTCGCTCGCGGCGTCACGCTCGGCCATCAGCTCGAGACGTGAGGTCTCGCCGGATCCGGCTCGCAGCGTGTGCGCCGTTACCACCTCACCGGTTCTGGTCACGATCGTCATGCGATCGTCACCCATCGCGTCGAGAGTCCGGCGCACGCCGCGGGCGGCGTCGAGATCGTCGGCGATCAGCACGCTGGCGAGCAGAGACCGCACACCGTGCGGCGCATCGACGACATCCGCTGCGGCGACCGCCCCGTCCACGCCGGAGGTGACGACCGCCGAGGCCACCGTGCCCTCGGCCACGACCAGGTCGACCGTTCCCCGTGAGCCATGCGCCACGATCGCGAACGCGTCGTCGACGGCGTCGACCAGCACGCCCTCGGCGAGCGGACCGAGCACGGCGGCGATCGCGCCTTCGAACCCCGGCCGCACCTGCACGGAGTCCCCCACCAGGCCGCGGACGCCTGCGGCTCCGGATGCCACGATCTCGGCCGCACCGCCCGACAGCGACAGCGCGCTGGTGAGCGCCGCCGCCTTGGCTGTCAGCGCGTCGGCCTCACGCTCTGCCTCGTGCAGCCGCTCCCGCAGCGAGTCGCGCTCGGATTCCGCGCCGGCGACGTCCTTCTGCGCCTGGTCGTACGCGGCGGCGTACTCCGCAGCCGAGCCGTCGGGTGCATGCGCCTCATCGATCGCGTCGCGCGCGTCGGCCGCCTCACGGCGACGCTGGTGCGCCGATTCGAGTGCCTGCTCCTGTCGCAGCACCGCGCCGCGCACGGCGGCCAGCGCCGATGCCGCTGCGTCGGCGTTGCCGCGCAGGGTGTTCAGCCGCATGTCGTACCGCGACACCAGCGCGCTCTGCTCGGCGATCTCGACGTCGATGGTGTCGAGCTCGGCGCGGGCGTTCACGACGTCCCGGCTCGCGGCGACCGCGGCGTCCTGCGCGTCTCCGAGGCCCTCCGAGATGCGCGTGATCTCGTCGGAGGCCTCGTCGATGGCGTCCTGCGTGACGGTGATCGCGGTGACCGCGTCGTCGTCTTCGCCGCCCAGCAGTGCGAGACGCTGGTTGGCGAGCGTGTACAGACTGCGCATGCGCTCCTGCGCCTGCTCCAGAGCGAAAGAGACGCTGCGCGCGCGGTCGACGGCGGCGGAATTCTGCTGCTGCTCGAGCCGCTGGATGCCCGCGCGCACACCCTCGGCCTGTTCCGAGAGCACGAGACGCTCGGTGTGCCGCTCGTGCTCGGTGCGGGTGTGATCGGCGAGGGCTGTGCGCAGGACGACCACATCGTCGGCGAACAGTCGCGCCTTGGCATCGCGCACCACCGCCGCGATCGTCTGCGCCTCGCGGGCGATCTCGGCCTGCCTGCCCAGCGGCTTCAGCTGGCGACGGATCTCGCCGGCGAGATCGCTGAGCCGGGTGAGATTCGTCTCCATCGCGTCGAGCTTGCGGACCGTCTTCTCCTTGCGACGACGGTGCTTGAGGATGCCGGCTGCTTCCTCGATGAAGCCGCGACGGTCTTCCGGCGACGCCTGCAGCACGGTGTCGAGGCGTCCCTGACCGACGATGACGTGCATCTCGCGCCCGAGACCCGAATCGCTGAGCAGCTCCTGCACGTCGAGCAGTCGGCAGCTCGACCCGTTGATGGCGTACTCGCTCGAGCCGTTGCGGAACAGCGTGCGGCTGATCGTCACCTCGGCGTAGTCGATGGGCAGCGCCCCGTCGCTGTTGTCGATGGTCAGCTGCACCTCTGCGCGGCCGAGAGGCCCGCGGGTCGACGTGCCGGCGAAAATGACGTCTTCCATCTTCCCGCCGCGGAGGGTCTTCGCCCCCTGTTCCCCCATCACCCAGGCGAGCGCGTCGACGACGTTCGACTTGCCAGACCCGTTCGGGCCGACGATGCAGGTCACACCGGGTTCGAACACGAAGGAGGTGGGTTGCGCGAACGATTTGAAGCCCTTGAGCGTCAGGCTCTTCAGATGCATGCCGGCGCCTTCGGGGTCAGGGTGTTCACGGGTCAGACGCTACCGGAATCACGCGGTACGACGCGGATTCCGCGCCGTATTCGACGGCTTCTGCACAGACGATGATCAGCACGCGACACGCCGACGCCGGAGAAAATGCTTGACGGGAGCTGTGAGTGTTCACTAGCGTGGCGTCCGATCACACGAGAGGAGGTCACCATGATCACGATCAACAACGCCGCCTGGTTCTTCACCACGTCGCCCGTCTGCGCGCCATTCGCCGCCGTGCCGGTGACCTTCGCCCTCTCTCAGGGCTAGAACCACACCGCCTCTCCCGATCTCTCCGACGCGTTCGCGCGTCAGATCGATGATCGCCGTCGTCGCCTCGCAGGCGTGCGACCTCCGCCCGCATCGCGGGCCTCGCCCGTCAGCATCATCCTGACGCTCCCGCTCGGACTGGGTCCGTGTCGGCCGTCTCGAGACGCTGCGTTCCCGGGCGCCGATTCCGTCGTTCGCGGCGGTGGGTTCGCCCAGCCATCACCACAGAAAGCGCACACATCGTGAGCACCGTTCTGCTGTCCGATCAGCGACAGCAATCCACGTCCATCCATCCACCGGATACCGAGGGTCTCCAGACCATCAGCATCCCCGATCGAGACGGTCTGCAGCGTCTGACGCTCATCGACCGGCTCTTCTTCCGTGCCGGGTTGTGGCTGCTGCAGCGCAGCACGCGCGACCGTCACGAGGAGTTCCCATCGCCTGTGCCGGACCTCGACCGCCGGCCGATCCGCGAGACCGAGGCGATGGCCCTGCTGGTGTGGGGCTATCAGCGCAACTGGCTCTGAGAGGCTGATGATGTCCGTCACCCTTCCCGCAGGCGCCACCCTGCGTCCGCTCGAGCTCCCCGCCCGAGCGGACGCGGGGCCGTCCCCTGCCGTGTGCGCCTACGCCGCCGTTCGCAACGAGCTGCTCATCGAGACCACCGGTCGCGACGACGACTGTCTCACCGCGTCGGAGCTGCTGTCGACGCTCTCCTCCACACCCGACCGCGACCGGCTTCACTGGGCGATCGAGCTCGGAGGTGACACCGTGGGGCGCTGCGCGCTCGACATCCTGCATGACGACGGTGGCGAGACCGCGTTCGTCACCGTCGCCCTGCTCCTTCGCGCGTGGGGCCGTGGGATCGGACCGGCCGCGTACGCGCAGATGGAGACCATGGCGCGGGATGCCGGGGTGCGCAAGCTGCTGCACTGGTCCGAACACCACGACGCCGAGACCCGGCTGCCGCGGCTCGACTCCCCCACGGGATTCGGATCGGCTCCCCTCGACCGCGCGGCACGCTTTCTGCAGCGCACCGGTTTCCGGCTGGAGCAAGTAGAACGAGGAAGCATGCTGGCCTGGCGCGAGAGCACCGGTGAACATCTGCGCAGCCTGCGCGATGACGCGGCTGACCACGCTGCGGACTACCGCATCGTGCAGTGGACGATGCCGACTCCCGACGAGCACGTCGAGGGCTACGCCTGGATGAAGTCGCGCATGTCGACCGACGTGCCCGACGGAGACCTGGGGATGCCGGAGGAGATCTGGGACGCCGAGCGGGTGCGCCGAGAGGAGTCGCGTCTGATGCAGCGCGGTTGGACCCTGCTCGTCACCGCCGCGCAGCACGTCGTCACCGGCGAGCTCTGCGCGTTCAACGAACTCGCGCTCGGTCAGGACGAGACCGCGAGCACGCACCAGTTCGACACCCTCGTGCTCTCCGAGCATCGCGGGCATCGACTCGGGATGCTCGTGAAGGCGGCGGGTCTGCTGGCCTGGCGTGACAGGCATCCGCTCTCCCCTCGGGTCACCACCTGGAACGCCGAGGAGAACCGGCCGATGCTCTCCATCAACGAATCCATCGGCTTCACGCCGATCGCCTACGAGGGAGCCTGGAGAAAGGACCTCACATGAGCACCACCACGACCACCGACATGAACGGAATCACCATCACCGCTCTGACCGTGCCGGAGACGCTGGACGGCCCGGATGCGGCGGACTTCCACACCTTCGTCGCGCTGAACAACGCCATCTGCCTCAGCGACACGGGATTGCACGACCTGGGCACGACCGCCGAGGAGATGCTGCCGCACTGGCGGGCGACGACCGACCATCTGCAGCGGACACTGCTGGCCCATGAGAACGGCGAGATCGTCGGCGCGGTGACCGTGAGCCACGCGACCGCAGAGCCCACCAGCGCGGAGATCGATCTGATGGTGATGCCCGAGAACTGGGGGCGCGGCATCGAGCGGGCGCTGCTCTCGGAGGCGGAGGCCGAGATCCGTCGGCTCGGCCGCAAGGTGATCCAGACCTGGACCCTGCACCGCCCCGACCCGGGCGAGGACCCCCTGGTTCCGAAGACCGGATGGGGACGGGTGTCGCGCACGCCGGTTGCGCAGCTGCTCACCGACGACGGCTTCACGCTCGAGCAGGTGGAGCGCAACAGCGCCTTCGACCTGCAGGGAGATCTCGCACCGATCGAGCGCATGCTCGCCGCCGCCCTGGCCGTGGCAGGAGACGAGTACCGCCTCGTCGAGTGGACGGTGCCCACCCCGCCCGAGCTGCGCTCGGGGTACGCGTGGGCGCTGTCGCGGATGTCGACGGACGCGCCCAGCGGGGATCTCGAGGTCGACGAGGAGATCTGGGATGCCGATCGCATCGCCCGGCGCGACGCGCGATTCATCGAGGGCGGCCAGACTGTCTCGGTGACCGCGGTGGAGCATGTGGCGACGGGCGCGCTCGCCGCGTTCAACGAGCTCGTCACCGGCACTGATCCTGAGGGGGTGACGCACCAGTACTGCACGCTGGTGCTCAAGGAGCACCGCGGTCACCGCCTGGGCCAGATCGTGAAGTGCGCGAACGTCCTGCGCTGGCGCGGGATCGCGCCGCAGTCGCCGAGGATCACGACCTTCAACGCGGAGGAGAACCGCCCGATGCTCGACATCAACGAGGCGATGGGCTTTCAGCCGGCCTCATATGCGGGCGCCTGGCAGAAGAAGCTGATCTGATGATCCTCACCACGCCACGCCTCGACCTGCGCGAGCTGACCGACGACGACCTGCCGGCGCTGCGCGCCATCCTGCAGGATCCCGAGACCATGACCGCGTACGAGGGCGCGTTCGACGAGGACATGGTGCAGGCCTGGCTGGCCCGGCAGAAAAACCGCTACCGCGACGACGGCTTCGGGCTGTGGGCCGTCATCCTGCGCGAAACGGGCGAGATGATCGGCCAGTGCGGGCTCACCCGGCAGCCCATCCTCGGCGAAGACGTGATCGAGGTCGGCTACCTCTTCACCCGCTCGCACTGGCACCGCGGCTACGCGATCGAGGCGGCGACCGGATGCCGTGATCATGCGTTCACGGTGCTCGGGACGGACCGCGTGTGGGCACAGGTGCGCGACACGAACATCGCGTCGATGAACGTCGCGATCCGACTCGGGATGACCGTGCGCGGACGGTTCGTCAAGCACTACCGCGGCGTGGACATGCCCCACCTGGCGTTCGCGATCGACCGAGCGGCGGCGTGACCCCTCAGGTCAGCGCCGACGCTGACACCGCGGGCAGTAGTGACTCGAACGGTTCATGAACGCCTCGCGACGGATCGGGCTGCCGCATCGCGGGCAGACCTCTCCCCCTCGTCCGTACACGTTGAGCGAGTGCGCGAAGTAACCGGCCTGCCCGTTCACGTTCACGTACTGTGCGTCGAAGCTCGTGCCGCCTTCGGCCAGGGCCTTCTCGAGCACGAGGCGCACCTCGCCCATCAGCCGGTGCAGCGCCTGCACCGAGATGTGGGTGCCGTGCGTCTCGGGGTGGATGCGCGCCACCCACAGCGACTCGTCGGCGTAGATGTTGCCGATCCCGCTGACCAGTGACTGGTCGAGCAGGATGCGCTTGATCGCGCTGGAGCGCCGCCGGATGCGGTCGATCACGTCGCGCTCATCGAACGCGGGATCCAGCGGATCTCGCGCGATGTGCGCCACCTGCGACGGCACGAGCGGATCGTCGGTGCCGTAGCCGCCCGGGGCGTCATCCGGAGTGGGCAGCAGCCGGTCGACGGCCAGCGAGCCGAAGGTGCGCTGATCGGCGAACACGACGGCCAGCACGCCGTGACGGGGATGCTCGATGCGCAGCCGCACGCGCTCGTGACGCTCGAGCGGAGCATCCGGATCGCGAAGCAGCATCTGCCCGCTCATGCCGAGATGCGCGACGAGAGCTTCTGCCTCGCCCGCGCGGTCGCCGAGCGGCAGCCAGAGGAACTTGCCGCGCCGTGCGGCGGCGCGCACGCTGCGGCCCTCGAGACGGCCGACGAAGTCGGCGGCGTCGAGCGGATGCCGGGTGAGCGCGCGCTCATCGAGCACATCGACCGAGAGCACGCGCGCCTCGGTGACGACGGGCGCGAGACCGTGACGGACGACCTCGACTTCGGGAAGCTCTGGCACGCCGGATCAGACCCGGTCGCTGAGCAGACGCCATGCCGTCAGCGCGGCAGCCATCTCGGCTGTCTTCTTGCTCGTGCCGACGCCGCTGCACGACACCTCGCCGACCCGCACCGTCGCCGTGAAGACGCGGTCATGATCGGGACCGGTCGATTCGATGGAGTACACCGGCGGGGGCGACCCGAGGCGGGCCGCCAGCTCCTGCAGGCTCGTCTTCGGGTCCATCGCGGCACCGTAGCGCTCTGGATCGGCGAGCAGCGGCTCGGTCAGCCGCAGCACCAGCTCGGTCGCGGCATCCGGACCGGCAGAGAGGAAGGTCGCGCCGAAGACGGCTTCCATCGTGTCGGCGAGGATCGAATCCTTGTCACGACCGCCGGTCTGCTCCTCGCCCCGTCCGAGACGAAGGTGCTCGCCGAGCCCGATGACGCGAGCGACCTCGGCGAGGGCGACGGTCGAGACGACGCTTGCGCGCCGTTTGGCCAACTCGCCCTCGTCGAGGTCGGGAAGCGTGGTGAAGAGCATGACGGTCACCGCGAGTCCGAGCACCGAGTCCCCGAGGAACTCGAGACGCTCGTTGTTCGGGATGCCGCCGTGCTCGTACGCATAGGAACGATGCGTGAGCGCTCGTTCCAGCAGCTCAGGATCGATATCGACGCCGAGCTTCTCGACCAGCGAGGCTCGCCCCGTGAGAATCTCGGTCATGACCGATCCGATCAGATGTCGGCGACCTTGCGGCCCTTGTACTCGAGGAACAGCTCGGTGCCCTGCGAGTCGGTGACGACCTTCGCCTGGTGAGGACGGCTGTAGACGACCTGACCGTTCTCGATGGTCTTCACCAGAGCGGTCGGCGTCGCCTTCCACTGCGCGCGGCGCGAGCGGGTGTTCGAACGGGAGACCTTGCGCTTCGGGGGGTTACCAGCCATGACTAGCTCTCTTCTTTCTCGGCGGCACCGCGTTCTGCCGTGCCGTCCTGGTCTGTGATCTGCTGGAGCGCGCTCCACCGAGGATCGATGGGAGCGGCCTGCTCCGTTCCGGTGCTCTCGGTCAGCCTCTCGCCTGTGACCGGGTCGAGCCCGAGGCAATCCGGCTGACACACCGGCTGAAAAGGAAGGGCCAAAACGGCCGCATCCCTGACGAGAGTTTCAAGATCCACGTGGTCGTCTTGAACCTCGAAGTCAGTTTCTTCCTCACCAGGATACGCGAAAAGCTCCTGGAACTCGACTTCGACAGGCGCGGAGATCTCGGTGAGGCAGCGCCCGCACTCTCCGGAGTACTCCGAATCAGCGGTTCCCGACACGAGGATCCCCTCGTGCACGGACTCGAGACGCACATCGAGATCGAGGGTCTCGCCGGCTTCGACCGAGACGATGCCCTCACCCCACTTCTCGCTGAGAGTCACTTCGAAGCGGTGCTCGCGCATCTCGCCCGGCTTGCGGACGATGTCACGGACAGGGAGGAAGAAGGGGCCGTCGACTCGGGATTTCACCTGGCCATGCTACCCGTCGTCACATGGGTGCGGGCCGAACGGCTCAGAGCCCGCGGGCTCCCGTGTCGAGGAACGAGGCGACCACGGGCGGCACGAAGGGCGAGACGTCGCCGCCCAGCGCGGCGACCTGCCGCACCAGCGAGCTCGACACCATCGCGTGGGCCGGGTCGGGCAGCAGGAACACCGTCTCGATATCTGCCAGGTGGCGGTTCACGATCGCCATCGGCGACTCGTACGCGACGTCGACCTGCGACCGGATGCCCTTCACCAGCACCCCGGCGTCGACATCGCGGGCGTAGTCGACGAGCAGGCCCATGCTCCACGATCCGACGATGATGTGCCCGCCGACGCCGGCCTCGGCGATCGACTGCTCGAGGAGGCTGAGTCGCTGCGCGATGGGCAGCATCGCCTCTTTGCCGGGGTTGTGCACCACCAGCACGTGCAGCTCGTCGTAGAGACGGGCAGCACGCGAGATGACATCGAGGTGGCCCAGCGTGGGCGGGTCGAACGATCCGGGAACGACGGCGATCCGAGAATTCACTTCGACTTACTCCGTTCGCTCAGTACAAGCACTGGTTCAGCCTATGACACCGCACCCTCAGTTCTTGCTGAGGGCCGCCCGATCCGACTCGCTCACCCGACCGGCGATCGCGACGCGCAGACCCGGATGCTCGACCAGCATGGGGTCGTCCTTCAGGATGTCGGCGGCGATGTCGCGCGCGTAGGCGATGAGTCCGGCATCCTTCACCACCCGAAGCAGACGCAGCGACGACTTGACGCCCGCCTGAGCCGCGCCGAGCACGTCGCCCTCGCCGCGCAGTTCGAGATCGACCTCGGCCAGCTCGAAGCCGTCGAGCGTGGCGGCGACCGCCTCGACCCGCTCTCTCGCGAGCGATGCCCCCTCCGCCTCGGTCACGAGCAGGCAGAGGCCAGGGTGCTCACCGCGGCCCACGCGACCGCGCAGCTGGTGCAGCTGCGACACGCCGAACCGATCGGCGTCCATGATGACCATGGTCGAGGCGTTCGGCACGTCGACGCCGACCTCGATCACCGTCGTCGCGATGAGCAGGTCGATCTCGCCGCGCGCGACGGCGCGCATCACGGCATCCTTCTCCTCCGCCGGCATCTTGCCGTGCAGCACCGCGCGCCGCACTTTGCCGAGCACCGGATGCGTGGCGAGCAGCTCATCGAGCTGAACCACACCCCACCGAGGCCCCTTGCCCTCGACGTCGGCGGGAGGCTGGTCGTCGGCCTCGACGGATTCCTTCGCGGTGTCGATCGCCGCGCACACGGCGAAAACCTGGCGGCCGTCCGCGATCTCCTCGGCCGCACGGGCCCAGACCCGCTGGAACCACTCGGGATGCTCGGCCAGCGGAGCGACATGGGTCGTGATGCCGGCGCGCCCGGCAGGCATCGAGCGGATGACGGAGGTGTCGAGGTCGCCGAACACGGTCATCGCCACGGTCCGCGGGATGGGCGTCGCCGTCAGCACGATCGCGTGCGGTGCGGTGCCCTTGGCGCGCAGCATCTCACGCTGCTCGACGCCGAATCGGTGCTGCTCGTCGACGACGACGAGCGCCAGGTCGGCGAAGGTGGTCTTCTCGGAGAGCAGCGCGTGCGTGCCGATCACGATCAGCGACTGACCGGATGCCACCCGCAGGGCGGCCTTGCGCCGCGCCGGCGCGGACATCTGCCCGGTGAGCAGGGTCGGCATCAGCTCGGCCGCCGTATCCGGACCGAGCATCTTCGTGATCGATCGCAGGTGCTGCGCGGCGAGCACCTCGGTGGGAGCGATGAGCGCAGCCTGCCCTCCGGACTCGGCCGTCTGCAGCATCGCCCGCAGCGCGACGAGGGTCTTCCCCGACCCGACCTCGCCCTGGATCAGCCGGTTCATCGGCCGATCGGCGCTCAGGTCGGCGGCGATCTCGGCACCGACGCGCTGCTGGTCGGGAGTGAGCGTGAAGGGCAGCCGGGCGTCGAAGCGCTCCAGCAGTCCGCCGCTGCGGGCGAGCCGTGGAGTGGCGGTCAGCGCGCGTACCTGGATGCGCTGCTGCAGCAGCGCCGTCTGCAGCACGAGAGCCTCGTGCATGCGCAGCGTGCGAACGGCCGGATCGATGTCGGCCTTGCGCCGCGGCCGATGGATCGCGTCGAGCGCCTGGCGGGCGGTGAGCAGCCCTTCGCGAGCGCGGATGTCGTCGGAGAGGGGGTCGGGGAGGTCGCCGAGCTGGTCGAGCACGACACCGATCAGCTTCGCGATCTGCCAGCTCTGCATGGCGGAGGTCGCCGGGTAGATCGGAATGGGCACGTCCTGCAGGGCATCCGCCTGGCGGTAGGCGCTCTCGGCGTCGTCGAAGAGCTGGTAGTCGGGATGCGCGAACTGCACCCTGTCTTTGAACACTCCGACCTTGCCCGAGAAGATGCCGCGGCGACCGACCGACAGCTCCTTCCTGCGCCATTCCGCCTGACCGAGGTTCTTCGCGAAGAACGTCAGCGACATCTGGCCGACGCCGTCGCCGATGACGACCTCGAGCATGGCGCCGCGCCGGTTGCGCATCTCGCGGGCCGTCGCCGAGATGACCTCGCCCACGATGGTGACGGTCTCGCCGATCGGCAGCTCGAGGATCGGCGTAAGCTCGCCGCGATCCGCGTAGCGCCGCGGATAGTGCCCCAGCAGATCGCCGACGGTGGTCATCCTGAACGCCTTGTCGAGGGTCTTGGCCGTGGACGTGCCGACGGCGGTCGTCAGCGGCGTGTCGAGCTCGAAGGGCATGGTTCGAGTCTACGGAGGGCCGGAGACAGGGACCGATTGTCGTATCGTGATCGGGTGACGAGGATCATCGCCGGCGAGGCACGCGGCGCACGGCTCGACGTACCGGGTGCCGGAACCCGCCCCACCAGCGACCGTGTTCGCGAGTCGCTCTTCGGAGCGCTGGAGTCGATGGATGCGATCGACGGTGCCCGGGTGCTCGATCTGTACGCCGGCAGCGGCGCGCTCGGCCTCGAGGCGTGGAGTCGCGGCGCCCAGCGCGTCGAGCTCGTCGAGATCTCACGGTCGGCGGCGACCATCGTCGGTCGCAACGCGAACGTGGTGGCCAAGGCGATGAGCGCTGCGCCCGCCGCGAGAGTGCACCAGAGCACCGTGCGCGCCTACCTCTCGCGCGCGCAGGGCCCGTTCGACCTCGTGTTCACCGATCCGCCGTACGACCTGGACGACGCGGCGATGACGGCGGACCTGGTCGCGCTCGCGCCGCTGCTGTCACCGGACGCGGTGGTGGTCATCGAACGCGGGAAGCGCGCGACTCCCCCCGACCTCGACGCCGCCGGCCTCGCTCTCATGAGAGAGAAGGCGTACGGCGACACACGGGTGTGGTGGGCGGAACCTGCCGGTCACGGGGTCTGACCGCGCTGCACCCTCAGCGCGCGTGGTCCCAATCCCGATACGGGTCCCATCCCGCCTCGGCGACCGGCCTGCCGTCGACGAGCACGGGCGCGTCAGCGCGCGCGGTCACCGTGCCGATCCGCTCGAAGCCGGCTGGCACGGCTCCGGCAGGAAAGGTCGCCAGCAGGCCGTGATCCTCTCCCCCGCCCAGGGCACGGCCGCGGTCGCCGCCGAACGCCAGCTCATCCAGCGCCGCGCCGGAGAGCGCGATCGTCACCCCCGACGCATCCGCCAGGCGTGACGCGTCCAGGGCGAGGCCGTCGGAGACGTCCATCATGGCTGTGGCTCCGGCATCCGCCGCGATCGGCCCGAGGGCGAGCGGAGGCACCGGGCGGAGCTGCCGATCCAGCGCACCCTGCTGCACGGGATCCAGCGTCGAGCGATCCACCGGCACCGCGGCCGCCCCGTCGCGGAAGCGGGCGAACAGCAGGCCCAGCCCCGCCGCGGCCATGCCGAGTTCGCCCGCGAGGGCGACCACGTCGCCGTCACGCGCACCGGCACGGGTGACGGCAGATCTCCCGCCGAGATCCCCCAGCGCGGTCACCGCGATCATCAGCCGTTCGGAGACCGTGAGGTCGCCGCCGACGACCGAGCACCCCGGGGCGAGCTGAGCGCAGCATTCCCGGAAGCCGTCGGCCATCGCCTCGATGAACGACAGCCGGATGTCGGCCGGCACGGCGAGCGACACGAGCAGCGCCGTCGGAACGGCGCCCATCGCGGCGATGTCGGAGAGGTTGACGGCCGCGGACTTCCAGCCGAGGTCGTAGCCGCTCGACCACGCGATCCGGAAGTCGGGCCCTTCGACCAGGGTGTCGGCGCTGGCGACGATCGACCCGGACGGGGCGGCGATCACCGCCGCGTCGTCGCCGGGGCCGAGCACGGCGTGCACGGCCGGTGCGGTGCGCGCGAGGATCGCCCGCAGAACCGCTCCCTCCGAGATGTCGCCGATGCGCGGGTCGTCGTCGGAGCGGGATGCCATGCCGACAACGGTAGCCTGGAATCATGCTGCGCCGTCTCGCTCTGATCACCGGTGCGGCGATGATGCTCGCCCTCACCGGATGCTCGAGCACCGTCGCCCTCACGCCCGCCGCCGACGCGAACAACCCGGAATGCGCCGAGGTGACGGTGCGCCTGCCGAAGAGCGTCGCCGGGCAGGACCGCCGCTGGACTGACGCGCAGGCGACCGGGGCGTACGGGAACGACGGGAAGACCAGCGTCATCCTGACCTGTGGCGTCGCCGTTCCCGGCCCGACCGCCGACCTGCAGTGCGTCACACTCGAGGGCATCGACTGGCTCGTCGACGAGTCAGAGGCACCGCGGATGCGCATGACAACCTACGGCCGTGACCCCGCGGTGCAGGTCTTCGTCGACACCACGATCGTCAGCGCCAACGACGTGCTCACCAGTTCGGGCATCGTGTCGGGCGTGCGGATGATCGAGCCCGAGGGCGCCTGCACGGCGCCGGACGAGCTGCCCGAGTAGCCCTTCGGCAGGCTCAGGGACCCAGGGGGCTCAGCGCGCCTCAGCGGCGCAGGCCGCCCTCGATCAGCTCGGTGATCAGCTCGCCGTAGCTCAGGCCCGACGCGATCCAGCACTTCGGGAACATCGAGATGGGCGTGAACCCGGGCATCGTGTTCAGCTCGTTGACGACGATCTCGCCGTCGGCTGTGAGGAAGACGTCGACCCGCGCGAGTCCTTTGCCGTCCACCGCCTCGAACGCGCGCACGCCGATCTGCTGCACGGCCGCGATCTCGGCATCCGTCGTCTCCGCCGGGCACACGACGTCGACGCCGTCGCCACCGAGGTACTTGCCCTCGAAATCGTAGAAGCCACGCGAGGTGAGCACGATCTCGCCCGGCAGCGATGCGCGCACCCCGTCGGCGGTCTCGAGGATCGCGACCTCGATCTCCCGGCCCACGATGCCCGTCTCGACGAGCACCTTCTCGTCCTCCGCGAAGGCCACCTCGAGAGCCGCGTCGAGCTCGCCGAGGCTCTCGACCTTCGACACGCCGACGCTGGATCCCGCCCGGGCGGGCTTGACGAACAGCGGCAGGCCGAGCTCGGCGATCGCCGCGCGCAGCGGTGCCGAGTCCTTCTGCCAGGCGCGCTGCCGCACGGTCACCCACGGTGAGACGGGAATGCCCTCGGACTCGAGCGCCACCTTCATGAAGTGCTTGTCCATGCACATCGCAGAGTCGAGCACTCCGCCGCCGGCATACGGGATCTCGAGAATGTCGAAGAAGCCCTGGATCGTGCCGTCCTCGCCGTGCGTGCCGTGCAGGATCGGCAGCACCACGTCGACGGCGGCGAGGTCGACGGCCGACCCGTCGGGTGCGATCACACGCAGCACACGGTCACCGCCGGCCTCCGGCCAGCGGATCCGGGTGCCGTTGTCGAGCACCTCCGGCATGTTCGCGGCGTCCAGCGCGAACTTCGCCGGGTCGTCCTGCTCGAGCACGAAAGCGCCCTCGCGGGTGATCCCGACCGGGATCACGTCGTAGCGATCGCGGTCAATCGCCGCCAGCACCCCGCCCGCCGTTGCGGAGCTGATCGAATGCTCGCTGGAACGCCCGCCGAAGAGCACCACCACCGTCTGCTTGTCCATGTCTGGTCGTCTCCTCCTGGGGAGTGTCGTCGTCGGTGGTGAGGTGCGGTGCGATGTCGCGCGGGTCCATCCGCCCGTCGAGCACCATCTTCACCTGCTCCACGATGGGCATGTGCACTTCGGACTCGTGTGCGAGTTGAAGGATCGGCGCGACCGAGGCCAGGCCTTCGGCGGTCTGGTTCATCTGCTTCACCACATCGTGGAAGCTGTACCCCTGGCCCAGCAGACGCCCGGCCGTGTTGTTGCGGCTGAGCGGCGACTGGCAGGTCGCGATGAGGTCACCGAGGCCGGCGAGACCCTGCAGTGTCTCAGGGCGGGCGCCGTTCGCGACGGCGAAGGCGGTCATCTCGACCAGTCCTCGGGTGATGATGGATGCCTTGGTGTTCTCGCCGTATCCGACGCCGTCGACGATGCCGATGGCGACGGCGACGAGGTTCTTCAGCACCCCGCCGAACTCGGTGCCGATCACGTCGGTGTTCACGAATGAGCGGAAGTAGCGGTTGCGCGCGGTCCGGGCCACGGCATCCGCCGTCTCCTGGCTGGCGGAGGCGATCACCGCGGCGGTGGGCTGCTCCCGCGCGATCTCGAGCGCGAGGTTGGGTCCGGATGCCACGGCGATCCGGTCCGGGTCGCACTGCAGCTCCTGCGCGATCACCTGGCTCATCCGCAGGCCCGACGAGCGCTCCACGCCCTTCATCAGGCTGATGATCGGGATGTCCCGGTCGGCGATCAACGGGCGCAGCGCCTTCAGGTTCTCGCGCAGCGTCTGGCTCGGCACCGACAGATACACCTGCTGAGCGCCGTCGAGGGCGTGTGCCAGCTCATGAGTCGCGTCGATGCTGCGGGGCAGGTTGATCCCGGGCAGGTACTTCGAGTTGCGCTTGGCCTCGGCGATCTCCTGCGCGAGCTCGGGCCGGCGAGCCCACATGGTGACCTGCGCGCCGCCGTCGGAGAGGATCTTGCCGAACGTGGTTCCCCAGCTGCCCGCGCCGATCACGGTGGCACGCGTGCCTGACGGCTGCGGTGTGCGCTTATGAATCAAGGCGTCCCGTCTCCTTCTGCCCGTGCTCGCCCGGATTCCAGCGCTTCTCGGGAGCCGGCTCGTCGCGCAGCTGCTCGAGCAGGGCGGTGATGGCTGCCATCAGACGCTCGGTCGCGATGGTGAGCACTCGGGGATCGCCTGCGCGATCGCGCAGGTCGGACAGATCCACCGGATCGCCGATCAGCACGTGGACGGGCTTGCGCAGCGGCCAGAGGCTGAGCCCCTTCTGGTAACGCCCCATGATCTGCTGGGTGCCCCACTGCGCCATCGGGATGAGCGGGATGTCGCCGGTGAGAGCGAGGCGCACCGCGCCCGACTTGCCGCGCATCGGCCACATGTCGGGATCGCGAGTCAGAGTCCCCTCGGGGTACACGATGACGCCGCGACCGTTCTCGACGAGGTCGCGGGACTGTGTGAGCGTCTGCTTCGCGCCCGATGCCGACGACGCGCGCGCGACGGGGATCATCCCGGTCCTGCGCAGGATCCAGCCGAGCACGGGCACGCGGAACAGGCTGTCCTTCGCCATGAACCGCGGCAGACGCCCCGAGCGGTACACCGCCATGGCGACGATGAGCGGGTCGAACTCGGAGTAGTGATTCGGGGCCAGCACGAAGGCGCCGGTGCGCGGAAGCTTCTCGGCTCCGGTGACCGTGACCTTCGCCAGCAGCGACACAGGCGGGATGACGACAGCCGCGAGGGGCCAGAAGATACTGGGACGGCTGCGTTCCGAGGCGGCCATCAGCTCACCGGACGACGTCGAAGTCCGCGCCGAGGGCGCGGAGCTTGTCGAGGAACTTCTCGTAGCCGCGGCTGAGGATGTCCACACCGGAGACCTGCGACTCACCGTCGGCGGTGAGGGCGGCGATCACATGGCTGTAGCCGCCGCGCAGGTCGGGAACCACGATGTCGGCCGCGTGCAGCGGCGTGGGTCCGGTGATGACCGCCGCCTGCTCGAGCTCTCGACGCGGCACGCGACGCGGCCCGTTCTGCAGCCCGTGCGGGTGCACCTCGATGTCGGCGCCCATCTTCACCAGGGCCTGCGTGAAGCCGAACCGGTTCTCGTAGACCGTCTCGTGCACGATCGAGCGGCCCGGCGCCTGGGTCAGCGCCACGATCAGCGGCTGCTGCCAGTCGGTCATGAATCCCGGGTGCACGTCGGTCTCGACGATGACGGGCTTGAGCTCGCCGCCGCGACGGAAGAGGATGCCGTCCTCCTGCACGTCGAACCAGCCGCCCGCCTTGCGGAAGACGTTGAGGAAGGTGAGCATCTCCTGCTGCTTGGCCCCGGCGACGAAGATCTCGCCGTCGGTGGCCAGCGCGGCGCTCGCCCACGACGCGGCCTCGTTGCGATCGAAGATGGCGCGGTGGTCGTAGCCTCGCAGCGTGTCGACGCCCTCGATGAGGATGACGCGGTTGGGCTCGTACGAGATGATCGCGCCCATCTTCTGCAGCACGGCGATGAGATCCATGATCTCGGGCTCGATGGCGGCGTTGCGCAGCTCGGTCACGCCCTGCGCGCGCACGGCGGTGAGCAGCACCTGCTCGGTGGCGCCGACGCTCGGGTAGGGCAGGTGGATGTTCGCGCCCTTGAGACCGTTGGGGGCGGAGAGGCGGATGCCGTTGGGCTGCTTCTCGACGACCGCGCCGAACTTGCGCAGCGCGTCGAGGTGGAAGTCGATCGGGCGGTCGCCGATCCGGCATCCGCCGAGGTCGGGGATGAATGCCTGACCGAGACGGTGCAGAAGAGGCCCGCAGAACAGGATCGGGATGCGCGACGCACCCGCGTGCGCGTCGATCTCCTCGTAGTGGGCCGATTCGACGTCGCTCGGGTCGAGGATCAGCGAGCCGGGCTCGTCGCCCTCGGTGACGGTCACGCCGTGCACCTCGAGCAGCGAGCGCACCACGGCGACGTCGCTGAGGTCGGGGACGTCGCGCAGCGTGCTCGCCGTCTCGCCGAGCAGGGTCGCGACCATCGCCTTCGTGGCGAGGTTCTTGGCACCCTTGACGTCGACGCGTCCGCGCAGCGGCCTGCCGCCGCGGATCGCGAGGACGGATCCGGCGGGAGCCGGAACCCGGTCGTCTACAGCAACTCGCGGCGATGTCGTCATTCGGGCCTCATCTTCTTCGGGACGTCACGGCGTTCGCCAGGATGTCTGCGTCTGTCACGGCGGATGCCGCAGGGCTTGTGGCCCTTGGGCCCACGGTGTTCCGCCCTATCGGACCGGAAGCGTGCGTGGCCGCCACGACTCGCGACGGGCCTCGAACTGCGCGATCTTGTCTTCGTTGCGCAGCGTGAGCCCGATGTCATCGAGCCCTTCGAGGAGCCGCCATCTAGTGTAATCGTCGATCCCGATGGGGGCCTGGAAGACAGCCTCGGACCCCGGTGCCGAATCGGGCACGGTCACGGTGCGGGACTCGAGGTCGACCGTGATCGAGCGCCCCGGCTGCTCGTCGATCAGCTGCCAGATCCGCTCGATCTCCGCCTCCTCGACGGTCGCGGCGAGCAGACCCTGCTTGCCCGAGTTGCCGCGGAAGATGTCGGCGAATCGCGGTGAGAGCACGACCCGGAAGCCGAAGTCGCGCAGCGCCCAGACGGCGTGCTCACGGCTGGATCCGGTGCCGAAGTCGGGCCCGGCGACCAGCACGGATGCGCCCTGGTAGGGCGCCTGGTTCAGCACGAACTCGGGATCCTGACGCCAGCCGTGGAACAGGGCGTCCTCGAAGCCGGTCTTGGTCACGCGCTTCAGGAACACCGCGGGGATGATCTGGTCGGTGTCGACGTTCGAGCGCTTCAGCGGAGCGGCGATGCCGGTGTGGGTGGTGAACTTCTCCATCAGATGCTCGCTTCCAGGTCTGCAGGGCTCGACAGCGTGCCTCGGATCGCGGTCGCGGCGGCGACGAGCGGCGAGACCAGGTGGGTGCGACCGCCCTTGCCCTGACGGCCCTCGAAGTTACGGTTCGACGTCGACGCGCAGCGCTCGCCGGGGGCGAGCTGATCGGGGTTCATGCCGAGGCACATCGAGCATCCGGCGAAGCGCCATTCGGCGCCGAACGCCTCGACGATCTTGTCGATTCCCTCTGCTTCCGCCTCGAGACGCACGCGGGCCGATCCGGGGACGACCATGACGCGCACGCCGTCGGCCTTCTTCTTCCCGTCGATGATCGACGCGAAGGCGCGCAGATCCTCGATGCGGCTGTTCGTGCACGAGCCCATGAACACCGCGTCGACCTTGACTTCCTTCAACGGGGTGCCGGGGGTCAGGGCCATGTACTCGAGCGCGCGCTCGGCGGCGGCGCGCTCGTTGGCGTCGACGATCGCGGCCGGGTCCGGAACGGATGACGACAGCGAGCTGCCCTGGCCGGGGTTGGTGCCCCAGGTGACGAACGGCTCGAGTTCGTCGGCGTCGATGAACACCTCGGCGTCGAAGATAGCGCCCTCGTCGGTCGGCAGGGTGCGCCAGTACGCGACCGCATCGTCCCAGTCCTCGCCCTGCGGCGCGTGCGGCTTGTCCTTGACGTAGGCGAACGTGGTCTCGTCGGGGGCGACCATGCCGGCGCGTGCACCTGCCTCGATCGACATGTTGCAGATCGTCATGCGGCCCTCCATCGAGAGGTCGCGGATCGCGCTGCCACGGTACTCGAGCACGTAGCCCTGCCCGCCGCCGGTGCCGATCTTCGCGATGACGGCGAGGATGACGTCCTTCGCGGTGACGCCGGGGCGCAAGGTGCCCTCGACGTTGATGGCCATGGTCTTGAAGGGCTTCAGCGGCAGCGTCTGGGTCGCCATGACGTGCTCGACCTCGCTGGTGCCGATGCCGAACGCCATCGCGCCGAACGCGCCGTGCGTGGACGTGTGCGAGTCGCCGCAGACCACGGTGATCCCGGGCATGGTGAGGCCGAGCTGCGGGCCGACGACGTGGACGATCCCCTGCTCCGCGTCCCCCAGGGAGTGCAGGCGCACGCCGAACTCGGCGGCGTTGCGGCGCAGCGTCTCGATCTGCGTGCGGCTGGTGAGGTCGGCGATCGGCTTGTCGATCGCGAGGGTCGGGGTGTTGTGGTCTTCGGTCGCGATCGTCAGGTCGAGCCGGCGAAGCGGACGCCCTTCGGCCCGGAGCCCGTCGAACGCCTGCGGGCTGGTGACCTCGTGCACGAGGTGGAGGTCGATGTAGAGAAGATCGGGTTCGCCGTTCTCGCCCTTGACGACGATGTGGTCGTCCCAGACCTTCTCGGCGAGGGTGCGCGGCGCTGTGCTGCTGGTCATGCGGTGTGTTCCTTAGATGGCTCGAAGAGTCGGCCCATGATGGACTCCGCGACGAGGAAGGCCTTAGATCGAGGTCCCGTCGCGGCTGCTAAGAAGAAGAACCACCCGCCGCATGCCGGTCAGTTTACATGGCGACGACGGGTGGTTCCGCGCTGTGTTTCACACTGCGAAATCGGCTCAGCGCTCGACGACGGCCCGCTTCTCCCGACGCGAGGCGACCAGGCTGGCGATCGTGGCGACGGCCATCGAGGCGAAGATGACGCCGAGCGATACCCAGTTGTTGATGTCGGGCGCCCACTCGATCGGCTGCCCGCCGTTGATGAACGGCAGCTCGTTCTCGTGCATCGCGTGCAGGATCAGCTTCACGCCGATGAAGCCGAGGATGAACGCGACGCCGTAGTGCAGGTAGCGCAGCCGGTCGAGCAGGTCGCCGAGCAGGAAGTAGAGCTGGCGCAGACCCATCAGAGCGAACAGATTGGCGGTGAAGACGATGAAGGGGTTGGTCGTCACCCCGAAGAT
Organism: Microbacterium sp.; assembly: GCF_032084865.1. Taxonomy (GTDB): domain Bacteria; phylum Actinomycetota; class Actinomycetes; order Actinomycetales; family Microbacteriaceae; genus Microbacterium. The sequence goes on along the minus strand of NZ_DAMDLU010000002.1, from coordinate 38,319 downwards.
GGCGGGGATGGAATCGACCGCGAACATGAGGTCGGTGACGCCGAGCGACACGAAGACGATGAGCATCGGCGTGAAGATCTTGCGACCGGCCACGACGGTGCGCAGCTTCGGGCCGTCGTACTCGTCGCTGATCGGGATCACGCGGCGGATCTGGCGGACGATGAAGTTCTCGGTCTTCGCGTCGTCCTGCTCCTTGTCGGGCATCGCCTGACGCACAGCGGTGAAGACGAGGAACGCGCCGAAGACGTAGAAGATCGGGCTGAGGTGCTCAACGGCCGCGCCGACGATGAGGATGAAGATCGCACGCAGGATCAGCGCGATGATGATGCCGACCATCAGCGCTTCCTGCTGATAGCGACGTGGCACCGAGAACTGCGTCATGATCAGCACGAAGACGAACAGGTTGTCGATGGAGAGGCTGTACTCCATCGCCCATCCGGTGAGGAAGTCGAGCGACGACTTCGTGTCGCCGAAGAAGAACAGCGTCCCGGCGAAGATCAGCGCGAGTGCGACGTAGAACGCCACCCAGAGGCTGGATTCCCTGGTGGACGGGATGTGCGGTCGCTTGAGGATGAGCAGGAGGTCCGCGATGAGGATCACGGTGAGCACGATGAGGGACGTGACTTCGAACCAGACGGGAATCAAGGACTGAATGCCTTTCGGAGGGTGCGGTGAGTACCGAAAGTCTCTCCCCCGCATGTGTGACATGCGCCGCGCGGCCGGAGCAGCTTTGATGGTGCTCGTGATGACGATCCGCGCGATGTCGGGATACTCCCCCTCGCTGAGTCGATCGTAGCGGATTCTGAGACGGTCGCCTGTGTCAGGACACCTGCATATGAGAGACACTCAGACGACAGCGAACGGAAGAGGATGCCGAACAGCACGCAGGACCGCGAGTGGGCCGCTCGAGCCGCATCCGGTGATCAGGATGCGTTCCGGGCGATCTATCGCGCCTACGTGCGCCCGGTCTACTGGATCGCCCACGGGATCCTGGGCTCGCCCTCCGACGCCGAGGACATGGTGCAGGAGACGTTCGTGGTCGCCTGGCGGAAGCTGCCGGGCTTCGAGCTGCTCGGAGACTCCCTGCTGCCATGGCTCGCGACGATCTGCCGCTTCCAGTCGGCGAATCGCCTGCGGCGGCTGCGCCGCGACAGCGCGAACACCGCGGATGCCGTCGACGACGCGCTTCCCGGCACGGTCAGCGTCGAGGATCAGGTCATCGCGTCGTCGCTCGCCGAGCGGATCGCGGCGGAGGTGGCGCGGCTCGACGACACCGATCGGGAGATCTTCCGGTTGTGCGCGGTGGAGGGGTACGCCTACGAGGCGGCCGCGGCGCAGCTGGGAGTGAGCCACGCCGCCGTTCGCAACCGTCTCTCCCGAGTGCGCTCGCGACTTCGCGGCGCGGTGAAGGAAGTGAGAGACGCATGAGCGAGAAGAGCGGACTGCCTCCGCTGAGCGACGAGCGCATCGCGGAGATGGAGCGCACGATCGTCGATCGGATCGCGCACGAACCGCGTGCGAGCGCGATCCCCGCAGCTGACGGACATCGTCGACGACGCCGGTGGGTCACTGGGCTCGGGGTGGCTGCGGCGTTCGCCACCGGCGCGCTCATCGCGCCGCCGCTGCTGAACGGACTCGGATCGGCGATGCCGAGCGGAGCCGGCGACTCGGCGGCCGTGTCGCCGGCCCGCGATGCGGGCGGCGCGCACCAGGATGCCGAGGCGGACTCCGCTGACGGCACCGTGGACGGCTGGGCCTCCTCCGGCGGGGCGGTGGCTCCCCGGGACGACGATGGCAGCAAGGGTGCGGACACGCCCTTCGCGACTCTCGACGACACCCGGGAGATCGTGGTGACCGCCGAGATGACGCTGCGGGTGCGCGATGCCGAGAAGGCTGCCGACGACATCACGGCTCTGGCAGCCGAGCACGGCGGCTTCGTCGAGTCCGCGTCGCTCGGGCTCGACCCGAGCGCGGGCGACATCGTTCCCGAAGAGCCGCGCGAGCCGGGCTCCGGCTGGATCAGCATCCGCGTTCCCGCCGCCGATCTGAACGCGGTGATGGCTGCCGCAGGCGACGATGCCGATGTCGTGAGCTCATCGATCTCGCGCGACGACGTCACCTCCACAGCCGTCGATCTGCGGGCCCGGATCGCCTCGGCCCGCACCTCGGTCGAGCGTCTCACAGACCTCATGAGCAAGTCCGGGTCGGTGGCCGACCTGATCGCCGCGGAATCGGCACTGAGCGAGCGCCAGGCGCAGCTGGAGAGCTACGAGCAGCAGCTGAAGACCCTTGACGAGCAGGTCACTCTGTCGACCCTCTCGATTCAGCTGACTGAGAAGACGACCGCGACCGAGGCGGACCCCGCGGGGTTCGGCGACGGCCTGCTTGCCGGGTGGAACGGGCTGATCGCGAGCATGAACGGTCTCGTGGTCGTCATCGGATTCCTCCTCCCCTGGCTCGGAATCGCCGCGATCGTGCTGCTCGTCGTGTGGCTGATCCGTCGCCGGCGGCGTCCGCAGGCGACGGACTGAGTCGGCGCCGGCACGGCGCACAAGGCTCTTCCACGCCCGTGCACCCATCCGGTACCGTGCGGCCATGACAGCCACCACCTTCCTCCCTCGGTACGCGATCGTCACGGCATCCGACTCCGGGATCGGAGCCGCCACCGCCCTCGCGCTCGCTGATGCCGGCATGGACGTCGGCATCACCTGGCACAGCGACGAAGAAGGAGCCGAGCGGACCGCGGCCGGAGTGCGCGAACGAGGCCGCAACGCCGTCGTCGTGCGCTTCGACGCGACCGACCTCGACAACGTGGCGGGGGTGCTCGACGGTCTCGCCGACGCGCTCGGCGGGCTCGACGTGTTCGTGAACAACGCGGGGGCGAGCGTGTCGCGCCGGTTTCTCGACGTGCCGCTGCGCGAGTGGCGCGAGACGGTGGCGCTGAACCTCGACGGGGCGTTCGCCGGGATGCAGACGGCGGCACGTCGCATGGTCGCCGCCGGCACGGGAGGCCGGATCATCGCCGTGACCAGCGTGCACGCGCACCAGCCGCGTGTCGGCCTGGCCGCCTACATCGCGGCGAAGCACGGGCTGTCGGGACTCATCAAGACCATGGCGCAGGAGCTCGGTGCGCACGGCATCACCGCCAACGCCGTCGCGCCCGGCGAGATCGCGACGGCCGCGAGCGGGCGCACGTCCGCCGACGCCGATCGCACGCACCGGCCCGGGGTTCCGCTCGGTCGACCGGGCAAGGCCGAGGAGGTCGCGACGGTGATCGCCTTCCTCGCCTCTGCAGAGGCGAGTTACGTGACGGGTGCGCAGTGGAGCGTGGACGGCGGGATGCTGCAGATGGGCCCGCAGGCAGGCTCGCACCTCACCGACGACGCCTGGCGCGAGGGCTGAGCGCTGCCGGATGCGATGAAGGCCCTCCGGGTTCCGGAGGGCCTTCATCGTGTCAGTGACCCCAGCGGGATTCGAACCCGCGTTACCGCCGTGAGAGGGCGGCGTACTAGGCCGCTATACGATGGGGCCGTCACTGCAACCGTTCAAGTATGCCATGACTGATCCTGGGTCACAAAATCAGCCCTGCGCCTCGCACGGAGGTCGCGTCCGACGCGATCCGCGGACATGCAGAAGGCCCTCCGATCGCTCGGAGGGCCTTCTGTGTCGCTGTGACCCCAGCGGGATTCGAACCCGCGTTACCGCCGTGAGAGGGCGGCGTACTAGGCCGCTATACGATGGGGCCGTCCGGCCCGGAGGGCCGATGTGGCAACCGTGCAAGTCTGTCACGGCGGATGCGAGCATTCCAAATCGACGGCGCCGGCTGCGGCGTCACGGGCGTGTCGCGTCGCGGGCTTGCCGGAGTCGCACCCGGAGGAGTTGACTTCCGTCATGCGCATCACGAAGTACGAGCACGCGGCACTGCGAGTCGACGAGGGCGGCGAGACCCTCCTGATCGATCCGGGGTCGTTCACCACTCCGCTCGACGACCTCGGCGGCGTGGTGGCCGTCGTGATCACGCACGAGCATCCCGATCACTGGACCGCGGCGCACCTCGACCGGGTTCGTCGCGCTGCTCCCGGTATCCCCGTCTTCAGCACACCGGGCGTGGCCGCCGCCGCGTCCGACCACGACATCACCGTCGTGGCGCCGGGCGACGAGGTGACGGCAGGCGTGTTCAGCCTGCGATTCTTCGGCGGCGTGCATGCGGTGATCCACGAGAGCATCCCGCAGATCGAGAATCTCGGCGTGCTCGTGAACGATGAGCTGTACTACCCCGGAGACTCGTACGCTGCCCCCGAGGGCGTCGAGGTGGACACGCTCGCCGCTCCCCTCGGCGCGCCGTGGCTGAAGATCGGAGAGGCGATGGACTTCGTTCTCGCCGTCGCGCCTCGCCGCTGCTTCGGCACCCACGACATGACCCTGTCGACCGTCGGGCGCACCATGCACCGTCAGCGCCTGCAGTGGGCGACGGAGCAGGGTGGCGGGACGTTCTTCGAGCTCGATCCCGCCCAGAGTCTGGACGTCTGACTCAGAGCCCGGGCTGGGCCGCCCGCACCCGCAGATCGCGTGCGAGATCGTCGCGCGACTCGATCACCAGACGTCGCAGCGCGCCCGGCGCGTCGGCGTTCTGATCGAGCCAGGCATCCACGGCATCCGGGTTCTCTGTCGCGGGGAACAGACCGAGCACGAGACGCTGCGCGAGCTCGATGCTGCGCTCGGCCCAGGCATCCCGGATCCGGGTGAAGTACTCCGCGTCGAAATCAGCGATGAGATCGCGGCGTCCACCGGCGCGGAAGCCGGAGATGGTCGCGTCGAGGTGGTCGTTGCTCAGGCTGAGATCGCTCCAGGCGGAGTCCCACGCCGCGGCGCGCGTCGCCGCGACGGGGCGTGATGCCAGAGCGCGGATCTCAGCGGTGCGACCGGCCGCCGTGTCGTCGGTGGCCCGCTCGGCGGCGATCGTCTCGGCGTCGGCATGCCCGGTCGCGGCCAGAGCGGTCAGCAGCAGCCAGCGCAGGTCGGCGTCGATCGGGAGCCCCTGCGGGGCGTCACCGTCGAGGATGGCCCGCACGTCGGCGGCGCGGGAGTCATCGAACGACGAGGCCGCGGCGAAGGCGCGGGCCCACGACAGCTGAGCGTCGCTGCCGGAATCGGCGTCCTGCAGGGCCGACCAGGTCGAGTCGACCCAGGAGCGGCGCCGCTCTGCACGCTCGTCGTCGACGACGTAGTGCTCGATCGCGAAGGCGGCGTTCGCCAGTGTCGCGCTCAGCAGTGCGACGTTCGGCTCGGCCGGTGCATGCGTGCGCACGATGTCGAGGTAGCGGGTCGCCGCGAGCTCGCCGTCACGCGTCGCGTTCCAGAGCGACGACCAGATGAGGCCCCGTGCCAGCTCGTCCGACAGGGTCGACAGCGAGGCGGCGACGGTGCCGAGCGAGCGCTCGTCGAGTCGCACCTTGGCGTAGGTGAGGTCGTCGTCGTTGAGCAGGATGAGGTCGGCATCCGGGATCTCGACCTCGGTGCGCTGCTGCTCGACGGTCAGCTCGATGCGCTCGCGCAGCGCGAGTGCATCGTCGATGCGGTCGTACAGTCCGACGCGCAGCCGGTGCGGGCGGGGGGCGACGTCGCCGCTGTCCTGCACGATGACGCGCCTGCCGTCGGCATCCGTCTCGAGCCAGAGAGCCGAGACCCCGCTGGTCTCGAGCCACGAGCGCGACCAGTCGCGCAGCGGCTGGCCGGATGCCGCCTCGAGCTCGTCGAGCAGGTCGTCGAGCGTGGTGTTTCCGAACGCGTGCGCCGCGAAGTAGCGCCGGGCGCCCTCGAAGAACGCATCCTCGCCGACGAACGCGACGAGCTGTTTGAGCACCGACGCGCCCTTGGCGTAGGTGATGCCGTCGAAGTTCAGCTTCGCGGCTTCGAGATCGGGGATGTCGGCGACGATCGGGTGGGTGGTCGGCAGCTGGTCCTGCCGGTACGCCCACGTCTTGCGGCTGTTCGCGAAACGCGCCCACGCATCCGTGAAGCGCGTGGCGGCGGCCGACGCGTGCGTGCCCATGTAGTCGGCGAACGACTCCTTGAGCCACAGGTCGTCCCACCAGCGCATGGTGACGAGATCGCCGAACCACATGTGGGCCATCTCGTGCAGGATCGTGTTGGCGCGCGCGCCACGCTGCGCGTCGGTCGCGGCTCCCCTGGTGATGTACGCCTCGGTGAAGGTCACAAGTCCCGGGTTCTCCATCGCTCCCAGGTTGTACTCCGGCACGAAGATCTGGTCGTACTTGCCCCACGGGTACGGGTACGCGAAGGCGTCCGAGAAGAAGTCCAGGCCCTGCCGGGTGACCTCGAGGATCTCGTCGGCCTCCAGGTGCTCGGCAAGCGACGCCCGGCACAGCACACCGAGGCCGATCCGCTGGTCGTCGCGCGACCACTCGCCGTCGATCCGGGCGTAGGGGCCGGCGGCGACGGAGGTGATGAAGCTCGAGATGGGCAGGGTGGGCGCGAACTCCACCGTCTGCACGCCGATGCCCGGTGTCACGTGCGCGGGCGACTGGTTCGACAGCACATGCCAGCCTGCGGGAGCGACCACCCGGAACGTGTACGCGGCTTTCAGATCCGGCTGCTCGAAGCACGCCATGACCCGACGGGAGTCGGCCGGCTCGTACTGCGTGTACAGATACGTCTCGCCGTCGACCGGGTCGTGGAAGCGGTGCATGCCCTCGCCCGAGCGGCTGTACGCCGCGACGCCCTCGACGCGCACGACATGCGAGCCGCCGAGACCGTCGAGCAGGATGCGGGCGCCGTCCCAGCGCACCTCCCGCTCGTCGCCGTCGACCGTGACACGGTCGACGGACTCGCCGATGAAGTCCAGCCAGGTCTCCGCCTCGGTCGCATCGAACGTCAGCGTCGTCGCGGTCGGGAATCCGGTGCGGGCGCGTTCGGGTGCACCGGCGAGGTCGAGTTCGACGCGCACCTCGTGCAGCGTGATCGACGCTGCACGGCGGGCGGTCTCATCGCGAGACAGATTGGCAGAGCTCATCCATCCATCGTGTCACGTCCCGGCAGCTCATGCAGTGGCCTGCACCCGCGCCTTGGCCAGCGCCTGCTCGAGGTCGGCGAGCAGATCGTCGACGTTCTCGAGCCCGATCGACAGTCGCACCACGTCGGCTCCCGGGCGCGCCTCCGGTGCGACCGGGCGGTGGGTGAGAGCGGCGGGATGCTGGATCAGCGAGTCGACTCCGCCGAGCGAGACGGCGTGCGTGAACAGCCGGACCGCTCCGGTGAGCGCCTCGGCGGCGGCATATCCGCCGGAGAGCCGGATGGAGATCATCGCTCCCCCGCCGCGCATCTGCCGGCCGATGAGGCCGCGCTCGTCATCGAACTCGGGGTACAGCACCTCGCTGACAGCAGGGTTGTCCCGGAGGGAGTGCGCCAGCGCGCGGGCCGAGCTCTGCTGCGCCTGGATGCGCATCGGCAGCGTGGCGAGGCCGCGGTGCAGCAGATAGGCGCCCAGCGGGTGCAGCAGAGCACCCGTGATGGCTCGCACCCGTCGCAGCGCTTCGGCTGTGCTCTCGCTGCACGAGATGACGCCGGCGATGACGTCGCCGTGGCCCCCGATGTACTTCGTCGCGCTGTGCATCGACATGGCTGCGCCGAGGTCGAGTGGGTTCTGCAGCAGCGGCGTCGCGAACGTGTTGTCGACGAGCACCGGGATGCCGTCGGACTGCGCCACGACGGCGGCGATGTCGACGAGGTCGAGCGTCGGGTTCGCCGGAGTCTCGAGCACGACCATGCCGGTTTCCGGCCGGATGCTCGCCGCCACCTCGTGTTCATGGCAGAAGGTCACCTCGGCGCCGAGCAGTCCGGAGTCGAGCAGGTGATCGGTGCCGCCGTACAGCGGTCGCACGGCCACGATGTGCCGCTTGCCGACGGCCGTGGTGTGCGCGAGGATCGCCGCGGTCATCGCCGCCATCCCGGAGCCGAAGGCGACGGACGCCTCGGAGTGCTCGAGCTCGGAGAGCGCCTCCTCGAAGCGTGCGACCGTGGGGTTCCACAGCCGGGCGTACACGTTGCCGCCGTCGGGCAGCGGGTGGCCGCCGGTGGCCATCGACTCGTACGAGTCACCGCCATGCAGAATGTCGGGCAGCGGGTTCGTCGACGACAGATCGATCGGGGCGGCGTGGACGCCGAGGGCGCCGAAATCGGCGCGTCCGGCGTGGACGGCAACGGTGTCGGGATGCAGCGGCATGTCGGGCATGCCTTCGATCCTGCTCTGCTCGCTCATCGGAGTCCAGCCGAATTGTCGCACGCAGTCGTGAAGCGCGCGTATGTTGTTCCATGAGCAAAGCGACGTCGATCTCGGGAGGGCCCGTTGGCAGCAGCACAGCAGGGCCTCGTGGACGAACTCGATCTGCGCATCCTCGGAGCACTGATCGACGACCCGCAGGCGCCGATCAAGGATCTCGCGCTGGCGCTGGGCATCCCGGCATCCACCTGCGCCTTCCGACTGCGCACGCTGCGCAGCCGCGGCGTGATCACCGGCCCTCGTCTCGAGATCGACCCGGCCCGCGTCGGCGCTCCGGTGCAGGCGATGATCCGCGTGCGACTGGGCAATCACAGCAGGGACGGTGTCGAGGCGCTGTTCGACGCGCTCGCCGCGACCAGAGGGGTGCTCCAGGTGTTCCACATCGCCGGAGCCGATGACTTCCTCGTGCACGTGGCGGTCGCCGACGCGACCGCACTGCGCGACATCGTGCTCGAGCGCATCACCGTGCACGACATCGTCAGGGCGACGGAGACGCAGCTGGTGTTCGAGCTGCGCGAGGGCGCGGGCGTCGTCCCCCGTCGGTGAGCGTCAGCGCTCGACCGGCACGTCGTCGGCGGCGTCGGCGATGGGCTGCCCCGCGAAGCGACGGGTGCTGAGCCAGAGGACGACGCCGACGGCCAGCAGGATCGCTGCGAAGAGCCAGACGAGCGGCTTCTGCTGACTGAGCAGCACGCCGCAGGAGATCACGCCGAGCACGGGCACGAACGTCCACACCCGGAAGTGCTCGTGCGGCACCTTGTCGCGCCGCAGCACCAGCACCGACACGTTGGCGCTGATGAACACCAGCAGAAGCAGCAGCACGACGGTCTCGGCGAGGGTGGCGAGGTCGCCGACGAGGGTCAGCAGCATCGCCACCACCGTGGTCGACGCGATCGCCACCCATGGCGTGCGCCGGCGGGGCAGCACGCGACCGAGAGGCGAGGGCAGCAGACCCTGTTCGGCCATCCCGAACGCGAGTCGGCTGGCCATGATCATGGTGAGCAGTGCGCCGTTGGCCACCGCGATCAGCGCGATGAGGCTGAACAGCCACGACGGCACGCTCAGCCCGGTGGCCTCGACGACCGCGAGGAGCGGTCCGGTCGATTCCTGCAGATCGTCGGTCGGCAGCGCGGCGGCGCTGGCGATGCCGACGAGCACGTAGACGATGCCGGCGGTGACCAGAGCTCCGAACAGCGCCCGCGGATACACTCGGCTGGGCTGCTTGACCTCTTCGATCACGTTCGCCGAGGTCTCGAAGCCGACGAAGGAGTAGTAGGCGACGATCGCGCCCCCCAGTACGGCGCCCGCCATGCCGACGCCGTCGGGCAGCTGGGTCGCCCGGCCGAGGTCTCCCCCGCCTCCGCCGACGTACATCGCGACGACGACGATGACGATCACGAGGCCGGAGAGCTCGATGGCCGTCATCACGAGGTTCGTGCCCATCGATTCCCGGATGCCCCTGGCGTTGAGCAGCGCGACCAGAACGAGGAACACCATCGCCGCCGGGATCACCGGGACGTCGATGAAGGTGGCCAGGTAGTCGCCCGAGAACGCGATGGCGAGACCGGCCGCGCTGACCACACCCGCGGCGAGCATGCTGAACCCGACCAGGAACGACAGCAGTGGGCTGCGGAACGCGCGCTCGGCGAACACGGCTGCTCCCCCGGCGCGCGGGTACTTGGTCACCAGCTCGGCGTATGAGCCCGCCGTGAGCAACGCCAGCAGCAGTGCGACGATCAGCGGCGCCCACAGCATGCCGCCCGCACTTTCGGACAGCACGCCCATGAGGGCGTAGATCCCGGCGCCGAGCACGTCGCCGAGGATGAACGCGAACAGCATTGGCCCGCTGATCGCTCGGCGCAGACGAGGAGGCGTGTCAGGGGTGTCCATGACGAGGACCGTACGATCCGGCGTCCACCACCGCACCCGCCTTGACAGGCGCCGCGCCGCACCGGTAGGCGCCCCGCGCTCTCAGGCTCAGCCGGTCGTCTCAGCCTCGCGACGCGGCAGCACCCACCCGGCCCGCGGGAAGTGGCACGTGTAACCGTTCGGGTAGCGCACCAGGTAGTCCTGATGCTCGGGCTCGGCCTCCCAGAACGGACCGGCGGGCTCGATGGTGGTGACCGCGGGGGCGGGCCACAGTCCCGAGGCGTCGACGTCGGCGATGGTCTCGCGCGCGACGCGCTCCTGCTCGGCGTCGAGCGGGAAGATCGCCGAGCGGTAGCTGCTGCCGATGTCGTTGCCCTGGCGGTTCAGGGTCGACGGGTCGTGGATCTGGAAGAAGAAGGCGAGGATGTCGCGGTATGTCGTCTCTGCGGGGTCGTAGACGATCTCGAGCGCCTCGGCGTGGCCAGGGTGGTTGCGGTAGGTCGGGTGGTCGTTCTCGCCGCCGGTGTAACCGACGCGCGTCGCGAGCACGCCCAGCTGTCGGCGCACGAGGTCCTCCATGCCCCAGAAGCATCCGCCGGCGAGCACGGCCGTCTCGGCCCCGTCGCGGCGGGTGATCTCTCCGGTGTCGTCCGCTCCGCTGGTCATGTGCGTCTCCTCGTGTGTCGGGACAGGAGTCGCCTGTCCCCGGTCTTCCATTCTGCATCCGCTGTCCGGCAGGAGGGCCGGTCGCCGGAGCCGATCCGCCGGGAATGCCGCGCGCACAGTCTAGGTTGGTGCTCAGAGCCGCTTCCCGGCCGGTCACCGCATCCGAGGAGAGAAATGCGTCCCTATCTCGACAAGTCCGCACCTGACGTCTGGAAGGCCGCCGGAGAGTACTCCCGCGCCGTGGCGAGCGAGGCCGAGCGCAGCGGGCTCTCGCTGCAGGAGAGCGAGTTCATCAAGGTGCGCGCCTCGCAGATCAACGCGTGCGCGTTCTGTCTCGATCTGCACACACGCGAGGCCCGCGGCGCGGGCATCTCCCAGCAGAAGATCGACATGCTTCCCGCCTGGCGGGAGACGTCGCTGTACTCCGAGCGCGAGGCGGCCGTGCTGGCGGTCACGGAAGCCGCAACGCGCATGCCTCTCACGGAGGAGGCGAAGGCGGATCTGTCGGGCGCACGTGCCGTTCTCGGAGACGAGGCGTTCGCCGCCGCCGAATGGGTCGCCCTGACCATCAACATGTTCAACCGCATCTCCATCCTCAGCGAGCACCCGGTGCGTCCTCGCGGCGATGACGGCACGGTGCTGTCATGACCGACGAGCGCTTCGAGATCCGGGATGTGCCCGCCGAGTCCCGGTATGTGCTGATCGACCGCGGCGACGACGGCTCCCAGGCGAGGGAGATCGGCGAGGAGTCGTACGTCGATGTGGGCGGCGATCGGGTGCTGCACCACACTGAGGTGTCGGAGGAGTACAGCGGGCAGGGGCTGGCGTCGACGCTGGTGCGCGCCGTGGTCGACGACGTCATCGCCGCGGGGAAGAGCATCGTGCCGGTCTGCGAGTACGTCGCGGCGTGGCTGCCCAAGCATCCGGAATATCGATCGCACGTCGTCGAGCGTCGCCGGGAGCACAACGCGGCGATCCGCGCCCGGCAGGGCTGACTCAGTCGCGCGGGCGCAGCCGCACGGTCGGCAGCGGCGGCGCGGGCAACGGAGCGAGCTGGCCCTCGCGGAACGGGCCGAACAGCGCCGGCTTGCCCTCGTCGCGAGGGTCGACCGGCGCGAAGCCCAGCTCTGCCTGGTAGCGGCGGCGGAACTGCTCGATCTCGTCGTGACTGCGCCCGATGAAGTTCCACCACATCACGATCTGCTCACCGAGCGGCACACCGCCGAGCAAGATGACGCGCGCGCCCTCCGCTCCCGCGTCGATCATCATGGTGTCGGCGCCGGTGGGCACGTAGCCGAGCTCGCGGTGCTCTACCGCAGCGCCGTTCACGACGATCGATCCGGTCTCGGCGAGGGCGGCGTGCTCGAAGTCACGGCGCACCGGCAGCGTCACCCGAGCGCCCGGCTCGAAGGTCAGCTCGGCGCCGAGCATGTCGGGCGTGCAGGTGTCGACCGGAGAGGTCGACCCGAGCAGCGATCCGATGAACACCCGTGCGCTCACCCCGTCGGATTCGACGGCCTCGGGCACGTAGTGCGCGAACCCGTGCTCGGTGAACCTCGTGGCATCCGGCAGGGCGTACCAGAGCTGCACCCCGTGCAGCACCGTCGTCTCTGGCGTGCTGATCTCCTGGTGGGTGATCCCCTGTCCCGCGATCATCAGATTCAGCTCGCCGGGCAGCACCGCCGCGGCGACGCCGTTCGAATCGAGATGGTCGATACGGCCGGTGAACAGCCACGACACCGTCGCGAGGCCGGTGTGCGGATGCCGCGGCACCTCCATGCCGCCCGTCTCGGTGACATCGTCGGGGCCGTAATGATCGAGAAAGCACCACGCCCCGACCAGCGATCGGCGTCTCTGCGGCAGGGTGCGGTAGACCGTCATCGCCCGGATGCCGCCGAGCGGCACCTCACGCGGCGCGAGCACCTCGACCGACGTGCACGGCTCACCAGGACCGAGAACGCTCAGCGGCGGATCCTTCTCGAGATTGGTCATCGCGGCTCCTCGGGCTGTTGCGACGGCATGCGGGATGACGTCAGCGTAGCCGTCCACCTTGCGGAGCCGCCCGTGCCCGACGACACAGCCGCGATGGACGGCACCTCTCACGTCGCGAGGTCAACCCCCTCCTTCTCGCGGGCTGCAGGGCCCATTCTGAACAGATCACGTGGGCGCGATCCCTCCGCCCGCCCGATGTCAGGAGTCGAGATGAGCACATCAGATCAGGATCCTCGTGACCGTGAGCCCGCAGCCGTCTCCGCAGAGCGCGGACTGACGCAGCGCGAAGAGGTGCTGGGTCGCGAGCAAGCCCGCTTCGGCGGCTTCAAGTGGGGTTCAGCTTTCTTCGGCTGGCTCACGGCGACAGGAACGGCGCTTCTGCTGACGGCGCTTCTGAGCGCGGTCGGCGCAGGTCTCGGCCTCGGGGTCGTGGAAGGCGGCGTCGACGGGGCCGCGAAGGAGATCGGGGCGAACGCCCAGACGGTGACCATCGTCGGCGCGATCGCACTGGCCGTCGCGCTGTTCGTCGCCTACTACTGCGGCGGCTACGTCGCCGGTCGGATGGCGCGCTTCTCAGGAGCCAAGCAAGGACTGGCGGTGTGGATCTGGGCGATCGTCATCGCGGTCGTGGTGGCGATCATCGCCGCCGTGGCGGGCTCGCAGTTCAACGTCCTCGGTCAGCTGAACAGCTTCCCGCGGATCCCGATCGACGAAGGCGATCTGACGACCACCGGCATCATCACCGCCATCGTCGTGGCTCTGGTCAGCCTGGGCGGCGCGATTCTCGGCGGCATCGGCGGCATGCGCTACCACCGCCGGGTGGACCGCGCAGGACTCGGACGGTAAGCCGCCGGCGGGCTGGGGCACGACCGTTCCAGCCGCCGCCTGACAGGAAGGCACCTCATGATCGATTCATACAAGATCAACAGCCTGTTCGACGCCGATGTCGTCGATGCGGACGGCTCGAAGATAGGCACGGTGAAGCACGTCTACGTCGACCCGGACGGCGGTCAGCCGTTGTTCGCCGGGGTGACCACCGGCTGGTTCGGCGCGTCGGAGTCGTTCGTGCCGCTGCGCGACGCCGACTTCGACGGCGAGGTGATTCATGTTCGGTACGACGAGGACACGGTCAAGCACGCCCCTCGCATCGACGCTGACGGCGTCATGACCGACGACGACATCGACCGCATCCACGACTACTACAACGGTGAAAGCCCCGTCCACGAGAGTGCTGGCGGCCACGACGACGACGAGCGTCGGCGTGCCGACGAGCGGGACGCGAGCCAGGACGACGCTCTGACGACCCACCCCGTCGTCGTGAACGACCAGCGCCCTCCACGCAAGCGGATCCGCATACACAGGTACGTCCTCGCTGACGAGCAGACAGCCGCCACTCCCCTCTCGCACGGCGACGCGACGCCGGAGCGCGGCCCGATCGTCGATCAGGCTCGGTACCAGGCTGCGGATGAACCGCCCGTCGACCGTCTCGACGAACCGCCCGCCAGCGCCTCAGACGGGTCACGCGATTCCGGGACTGACGAGCTGCGGCGGCGCCGCACGTGAGTGCGACCCGGCGGCATCACGCCAGCAGCTCGACGATCTCCTGCACGCCCTGATGCACCGAGGCGGCACCGGCGTCGAAGAGGACACCGCGATCCGTGCCGCCGGTCTCGACACCGACAGACACGACGCCGGCCCTCGCGGCGGCGATCATGTCCCACCGGGCATCGCCGATCGCCACGCACCGCTCAGCCGCCACGCCGGCGCGCTCGACGGCCACGGAGAAGACATCCGGATCAGGCTTGGCGGTCTGCACGTCCTCCGCCGTCGTGATCGCGTCGATCCACTGATCGGCGTCGAGCGCCGCGAGCTGCCGGTCGACCTCCTCCTGCGGGGCCGACGTCGCGAGCACCACGCGGGTGCCACGCTCATGCAGGACTCGCAGCAGCTCCCGCGCACCCGGCAGCAGCCGGATCTCGTCGGACAGGTCGCCGTAGTGCGCGGAATGACCGGAGAGGATGTGCTCGCGCACGTCATCGTCGGCGTCGGGGACGATGCGATCCAGCAGCTTGTCGGAGTCGAGACCGATGGCGGCGTGGATCGATGCCGCCGGAGCGTCGGTGTCTGCGTCGCGCAGCGCGCGCTGCCACGCGATGACGTGCAGGTAGTTCGAGTCGACGAGGGTGCCGTCGACGTCGAGCAGATAGGCGTCGGCCGTCAGCAGCGGGTCGGTGTGTTCTGGGGCCGGTGTCGGTGAGTCCATCTGGATTCTCCTCTGTGGTGTCGTCTGCTGCGGCAGGCGGCAGCCTGTGCGCCGGGTGAGGCTCAATCGTCATCGATATCGCTGAGCAGGTCTTTGAGAGCCTTCTCGATCGACGTGTGATCGTACTGGCCGGCTCTGCTCTCGGCCGAGATCACCGCGCACCGGTGCAGCCGGCGGAAGTCGCCATACGGAAAGCTGTACCGGCCCTTCGTGCCCTCGGTCGCGCTGGTGTCCTCGCCGAGGTGCCACAGCGCGAATTCGTCCATGCCGTGCTTGTCGATGAACGCGTTCTCGACGTCGGTGCTCGGTGCGTGCTCGCTCCAGTCGTCACGCTCGTCGCGCACGACGTCGCCCGTGCGCAGCAGACTGCGGGCATGCTCGAGTGCCTTCTTGTTCAGGCGGGTGCTCATACCGTTCTCCTCTCGCGTCGGACGACCAGTGTGCGACGGCGGTGCGGGTAGCCGAAGGGCCTGGCGACCCGAGAGGACGGATGCTAGGAGGTGGCGCTCACGTGCGCCGGAGCGCTCCGCGGCGACCTGCCCAGTCGCAGGTAGAGCGCGATCAGCACGAGCGCCGCAGCCACCGCGAGGACGAGTGCGGAGATGCCGGAGTCCACGAACGTTCCCGTCAGCGACAGCCATGCCGGAACGGCGGCCGTCGCGATGCCCTCTCCGAGCGCGACGGCACCGGTGAAGCGGGCCAGATCGTCTCTGCCGAGCGCGAGCAGCAGGAAGAACAGCGCCCAGAGCAGTGCCCAGAGCACCCAGATCACGGCGAAGACGCGACCACCGGCGGCCCAGGTCCGCTCGGCGAATCCGACCGCGGCGACAGCGACGAACAGCGAGAACCAGCCGAGCCCTGTGGCGGGCAGATCCGCCAGAGCGTTGATGCCCACCCAGAGGTAGGTGAATCCGAAGAGGTACAGGCCGCTGGCCGCCAGGACCGTGCCAGGATCGCCGGCCGCGTTCATGACCATGAAGGTGGGGGTGAAGACCTGCATGGCGCCGACGAACAGGTTCAGGGGGGCCGCAGCCCGCGCGGTCATCCCGCCGAGCAGCATGATGCCGTTGATGATCAGCACGGCGCCGACGTAGAAGAGCCCGATGTCGGACATCGCGCGTCACTCCTTCGAGAAGGGCGGTGGCCGGCACTGCGCACACGGACCATCGCGGGTGGGAGGGCCTCGGCCCGACGATGGCTTCGACATCCATCTCGTACGGCGCGACCGCGATGATCGTGCAGCCTGTTCGGAGTGTATCCGAACAGCACCGTGCCCGATGAGGTCTGCGGCGCATCCGATCCGATCCGATCCGGCCCTGCCTCCGAACCACTCAGCAAGCGACCTTGACGGTCGAGCCGAGGATCGGGGAGCTATGTCGGAACAGAATCGACGCGGTGCGTTCATCGTCTTCGCCGCCGTCGCGGGTGTGATCAGCGGGCTGGTGTTCCTCGCCGCCGCCGAGTTGGCTGCGCTGCTGGTGGCTCGCGACGCGAGCCCGCTCCTCGCCGTGGGCTCGTTCGTGGTCGACGTCGTCCCGCAGCCCTTCAAGGAGTTCGCGATCTCGACGTTCGGGGAGTTCGACAAGGTCGCGCTGCTGATCGGGCTGGGTCTCGCGGTGGTGATCGCGTCGGCTGCGGCCGGCATCCTGCAGTTCGTGCGCCCTCCGATCGGCGTGATCGCGCTCGGCGTCGCCGGAGCGCTGTCGGCGGCGGCGACGACGACGCGCGCGGGGGTCGCACCCCTGGCCTTCCTCCCGCCGGTGATCGGGGCAGGCGCGGGCATCGCGGCCGTGATCCTGCTCTGCAGGCGGCTTCGCGCCTGGCAGCGCTCGGCGGCCGGGTCGGCCGGCGCGGAAGGATCCGGCGCGGATGGATCCGACGCAGATGCTGCGCGGCGTGGGGACACCGCAGATGCCGCGCGGCGCCCCGTGGTCGTCGACCGCCGGCGGTTCTTCGCGCTCGCCGGCATCGCCGGCGCCTCCGCACTGGTCGTGGGGATCACCTCCCGCGTCGTGAGCGCGACGACCTCGTCCGTGGCGGCGATCCGCAAGGGGCTGCGTCTGCCGCCGGCGCGGACATCCGTGACGATCCCCGACGGAGCCGAGCTCGACGTCCCAGGGATCTCGCCGCTGTTCACGCCCAACGCCGATTTCTACCGGGTCGACACCGCCCTCACCGTGCCTACGGTGGACCCCGCGAGCTGGCGGCTCGTGATCGACGGCATGGTCGACAAGCGGGTCGAGCTCTCGTTCGACGAGCTGGTGGAGATGGGACTGGATGAGTACGCGATCACCCTGACCTGTGTCTCCAACGTCGTGGGCGGCGACCTGGTCGGCAACGCGATGTGGCTGGGTGTGCCGCTCCGAGACGTGCTGCGGCTGGCCGGCCCGCACACCGATGCCGACATGGTGCTGTCGCGCAGCGTCGACGGCTACACCGCCAGCACGCCGCTGTCGGCACTCACCGATGACGGCCGCGATGCGATCCTCGCCGTCGGCATGAACGGACAGCCGCTCCCCCTTGAACACGGATTCCCCGTCCGCATGGTGGTGCCGGGACTGTACGGGTACGTGTCGGCGACGAAATGGGTCACCGAGCTCAAGGTCACCACGTTCGAGAAGGACCAGGCGTACTGGACGCCTCGCGGCTACAGCGCCCAGGCCCCCATCAAGTTCTCGTCGCGCATCGACACTCCGAAGATCGGCAAGAGCGTCCAGGCCGGACGCATCCCGATCGCCGGTGTGGCCTGGGCGCAGACGGTGGGCATCGAAGCCGTCGAGGTGAGCATCGACGACGGTGAGTGGCAGCGAGCGACGCTGTCCGCTCCGATCAACACCGACACCTGGGTGCAGTGGATGCTGGAGTGGGATGCCACCCCCGGAACCCACTACGTCACCGTGCGCGCGATCAACAAGAACGGCCAGATGCAGGTCGAGGAGAGCGCGCCGATCGCGCCGGACGGATCGACCGGATGGCAGCGGTCGCTGGTCTCGGTGAGCTGAGTCTCGCGCGGCGGAGAAACAGAAAACCCCCGCCTGAGCGGGGGTTCTTCTCTGCTGGGGTACCTGGACTCGAACCAAGAACAACTGAACCAGAATCAGCCGTGTTGCCAATTACACCATACCCCAAGGGCGAAACCGGAGCCTCGCACCGAGAGTCAAGCTTACCCGAGCGGGATGCAGATGGCGAATCGGCGCGGGATGCCCGGGCGTGGCGCCCCCGACCCCGTCACAGCTCCCCCATCCGGGCCGGCTTCGTCCACCGCAGGAAGACCGTCGACCGCGTGATGCGTGCGAGGTCCGCCAGCAGGGCGCCGACCTTCGTGCCGATGCACAGGCTGAGGAACATCATCGGCGCCGATGCCAGCGCCTGCGCGTCGAAGCTCGCCAGCGACACCAGACCGACGGTGCCGGGCACGAGCAGCAGGAACGCCGGCTGGAAGGAGACGGTGGCGGGTACCGCGAGCATCACGCGCTCGAGCACCCGAGCGGCGACGAAGAGCACGGCGGCGGCGATCCCTATCGCGACGACGCTACCCACCATCGGGCTGAACATCGCGAGCACGGCGTAGGTGCCGCTCATCGCCGCGATGCACACGAGGGTCAGCCGGAAGCCCGACCCGAACGCCAGCCCGATGCCGATGGCCAGCACGATGACGGCGAGCCACGCACTCCACAGCGGCGGCAGGGCGTCCCACCCTGCACTCTCGTTCGACAGCTGCACAGCCTCGCCGACCAGCGCAGCAGACGCCGAGTCGACGCGGAGTCCCGTCAGCGCGGCCCCTGCGTACAGGCCGGCCGCCATGAACGCCAGCATGACGAGCCCGTACATCAGACGCGATGCGCCGGTCACGATGTCGGTCGAGGTCAGCTCGAGCAGGGCGTTGGTGATCAGAGCGCCAGGCACGAGGATGGCCACCGGCGCGCAGACCGCGAACAGCGGGACCGGGCCGAGGTCGAGGGCGTTCGCGACGACCCCGACGAGCAGGGTCGACACGAACGACGACACGAAGGGCGCGACCGCGGCTGCCGCACGCACCCTCATCATCAGCATCGTCAGGGCGCCGACCAGCAGACCGACGACGAGGGCGAGCACCGTCGCCCACCACGGGCAGCGGAACAGCACCGCGAGCGACACAGACAGCAGACCGCAGCCGATCACGCTCTGCAGACCGGGCATCCGGCGCGGGGTGGCGCGGATCGCCGCCATGCGCGTCGGTGCGGATGCCAGCGGCACCGCGCCCATCTCGAGATCCCGCACCAGTCTGCTGGCGCGAGCCGACTGACGGAAGGTCAGCGCCTCACCCTTGCCGATCACCGTCGTGGTCGCCGACGCCGCGCCGGGACGGCTGACCATCACCATCTCCGGCAGGATCGCGAATTCGAGGGTCGTCTCGGGCGCCGCTCTCCTGCTCACCTGCTCGAGAGATCCCCGCACGTCGGTCACCGACGTGCCGCATTCGAGCAGCAGCACCCCGAGGTCGCCGAGGACGACATCCGTCTCGGCGGCCGGCATCACAGCATCCGGCGCCTGCCGGCTCACGCCAGGAAGTCAGCGAGCATGCGCAGCCGCCGCAGCGACTCGTCCTTGCCCAGCAGCTCCATCGACTCGAACAGCGGCGGCGAGACGCGGCGACCGGTGAGGGCGACGCGCGGCGGGCCGTACGCGACGCGGGGCTTGAGCCCGAGCTCATCGACCAGCTTCGCCGAGAGCGCCGCCTGGATGGCATCCGGGGTGAACTCCTCGACCGGCTCGAGTGCCGCAGCGCACGCAGCGAGCACCTCGGCCGCGTTCGCCGGCAGGCCCTTGAGCGCGTCGGCCTCGTACGACACGTCGTCGGTGAAGAGGAAGCCGAGCATGCCGGCCGACTCGCCGAGCAGCTGCATGCGCTCCTGCACGAGCGGAGCCGCACGGAATGCGAGCACGATCTGCTCGTGCGTCGGCTCACCGCCGAACACGTCGGCGGCGGCGAGGTAGGGCAGCATCCGCTCGGCGAAGTCCTTCTCGTCGAGCATGCGGATGTGGTCGCCGTTGATCGACTCGGCCTTCTTCTGGTCGAAGCGGGCGGGGTTCGGGTTGACGTCGACGATGTCGAACGCGGCGATGAACTCGTCGAGCGAGAACACGTCGCGGTCGGCTGCGATCGACCAGCCGAGAAGCGCCAGGTAGTTCAGAAGCCC
The DNA here is from genome assembly GCF_032084865.1 of Microbacterium sp. Classification (GTDB taxonomy): domain Bacteria; phylum Actinomycetota; class Actinomycetes; order Actinomycetales; family Microbacteriaceae; genus Microbacterium. The sequence continues at coordinate 18,050 of NZ_DAMDLU010000002.1, read as the reverse complement.
CTCGTGGATGAAGCCGCGTTCGCGGTGCAGGAACAGGTCGGCCTGCGGGTCGCGCTTGGAGAGCTTCTTGTTGCCGGTCTCGCCGAGCACGAGCGGCATGTGCGCGAAGCGCGGCACGAAGGTGGTGACGCCGGCCTGGATCAGCGCGTCGTACAGCGCGAGCTGACGAGCGGTCGACGGCATGAGGTCCTCGCCGCGCAGCACGTGGGTGATGCCCATCAGCGCGTCATCGACCGGGTTCACGAAGGTGTACAGCGGCACGCCGTTCGGGCGCACGACCACGAAGTCGGGGAACGAGCCTGCTGGGAAGGTCACCTCGCCGCGGATGAGGTCGACGTAGGTGAGATCCTCATCGGGCACGCGCAGGCGCAGCGCGGGCTGACGACCCTCGGCGCGGAAGGCGGCCTTCTGCTCGTCGGTGAGGTCGCGGTCGAAGTTGTCGTAGCCGAGCTGCTTGGCGCGGCCGTTGGCCTCGTTGCGCGCGTCGATCTCCTCGGCCGTCGAGTAGCTCTCGTACAGCGCCCCGGTCGCCAGCAGCTTCTCGATGACGCCGCGGTAGATGTCGTGCCGTTCGGACTGGCGGTACGGTGCGTGCGGACCGCCGACCTCGACGCCCTCGTCCCAGTCGATCTTCATCCAGGTGAGCGCGTCGACGAGCTGGCGGAAGCTCTCCTCGCTGTCGCGCGCGGCATCGGTGTCTTCGATGCGGAAGATCAGCTTGCCGCCGTTGTGGCGCGCGTACGCCCAGTTGTAGAGGGCCGTGCGCACCATGCCGACGTGCGGCAGGCCGGTCGGCGAGGGGCAGAAGCGCACACGGACGTCGGGTCCGGTCGCAGTGGTGGTGAGGGGATGCACGGTAGCCATATCCCCTCGATTCTATCCGGGGCGGATGCCGGGTCCCGGCCCCCTCGAGAGCGGTCAGCCGAGGCGCTCGACGGCGATCGCTGCGGTCTGCGTCATCGGCATCCGGCCACCCTCGCTCCGCTCGTCGACGAGCTCTTCGAAGGCGGCACGGAAGCGGGTGCGATCGGCAGCGGCCAGCGTCGCGTAGTACCCGCCGGCCCCGGCCACTCCCCCGTCGACGGCTCGCCAGAGCGCGTCGGGTTCGGCGTGCCAGGTCCAGGTGAGCTCGCTGACCTCGGGCTGCCATCCGGCGTCGGTCAGCATGCGCACGAGTCCGTCGGCGGAGCGCTCGAAGTCCTTGTCGGCGGGAAGGCGTGTTCCGGATGCCGGATCCAGCCCCGCATGAGTGATCACGTCGGCCCACAGCACTGTCGGCGATGCCGACCAGGTCGTGGCGATCACGAGTTCGCGCGCGACCCGGCGCAGCTCGGCAGCGGCGGCCCGCGGATCGGCCACGTGGTTGAGGACGAAATTCGCCGTCACGACGTCGAACTCCCGGTCGGCGAACGTGAGGCGCGGCAGCCCGTCGTCGACGAGCCGCAGCTCCGGATGCCTGGCTCGGGCCGCCTCACGCATGCTGGACTCTGGTTCGGCAGCGGTGACTCGCCAGCCGGCATCCGTCCACGCCGCGGCGAGGGTTCCGTCTCCCGCGCCGACGTCGAGCAGCGTACCGCCGTGGCCGGGGCCGGCGATCTGACGCAGCCGATCGCCGGTGCCGGCGCACAGCGCGGCGTAGGAGGCGGCGAACGCCTCGCCGGTGCCCGTCCAGCTCATGCTGTTTGCTCCGGTCTCATGCCGTCTCGCGGATGCGCCCGAAGGGCGACAGCGCCGTGATGGCGATGACCAGCGCGAGCGCGACCGTGGCGAGGCCGCCGTAGCCGAACTGCGTGAGCACGATGCCCGCACCGGCGGCGCCGACCGCCGCGGTGAGGCTCATCAGCGAGTCGCTGACGCCCTGTCGGCGCGGGCGCATGAGCACGGTCGACGATTCGGTGAGCAGCGCTGCCCCGGCGACCGTCGCCGCGCTCCAGCCGAGGCCGAGCAGGATCAGTGCGACCATCACGCCCGCCGGATGCTCTCCGGCGAGAATGGCGGTGAGCAGAGAGGCGGTGAGCACCCCCTGCCCGAGCAGCACCACCTGGATGCGGCCCCACCGGTCGGCGAGGATCCCGAACAGCGGCGACAGACCGTACATGCCGGCCACGTGCAGCGCGATCGTGACGCCGACCAGCAGCGTGACCTCCTGAACCGCGCCGTGCCCGCTGCTGTGCGCCATGTGCTTCAGGTGAATGGGCGTCATCGCCATAACGGATGCCATCACGGCATGCGAACCCGACACGGCGAAGATCGCGTAGCGCGCGACGACCGGACGGTCGATGTCCGCGCCGAGAACCGCGCCCTTGGCCGACGACCCGGCCAGGCGCAGGGCGGTCAGCAGCGGATCGGGCCGCAGCGCGATCACGTACAGCACGAGCGCAGCCGCCTGCGCGACGAGCGAGAAGAGGTACGAACCGGTGAGCGGCGGCATCCCGATCAGCGCGCCGACCTCTTCGCCGATCGGCAGCAGCAGCGGCCCCGTCACCCCGCCGACCGTGGTCGACCAGACGACGATCGACAGATCGCGGCCGCGGTGTGCGGGATCGGCGAGGTCGGTGGCGGCGAAGCGCGACTGCAGATTGCCGGCATTGCCCATGCCGATCATGATGATGCCGACCAGCAGCAGCGGGAACACGCGCAGCGCGGCCGAGGTGATCACGATGCCGATGCCGATGAGGGCGAGCAGGTTGCCCGCGGTCAGCGACATCCGGCGTCCGCGACGCGCGGCGAAGCGAGCCAGCGGTATCGCGAAAGCGGCGGCCCCGAGGGTGACAGAGGCGGTCGCCAGACCCGAGAGCGCGTCATCGCCCGAGAGGTCGGCGGCGAGAAGAGCCCCGAGCGAGACGGTCGCGCCGAACGCGATGCCGCCGAGCACCTGCCCGGCCGCGAGCACGCCGACCGTGCGGCGCTGCACGGCGCGAAGGTCTTCGAGCGGCGGAGTGCTCACCGCGCTCACGCGGCTGGCGCGGCGTCGCGCACGGGATTGCGCAGCACGCCGATCCCGCTGATCTCGATCTCGACGATGTCGCCGGCGACGATCTCGCCGACTCCCGCGGGGGTGCCGGTCATGATCACATCGCCGGGCAGCAGGGTGAACGCGGCAGAAGCGTACGCGATGATGTCGGCGACCGAGTGGATCATGTCGGTCAGCGGAGCCTGCTGGCGGGTCTCTCCGTTCACGCGGGTCTCGAGCCGCGCGGTGGCCGTATCGAACTCGGTCTCGATGGTGGGCCCCAGCGGGCAGAAGGTGTCGAAGCCCTTGCCGCGGGTCCACTGGCCGTCCTTGCGCTGCAGGTCGCGCGCGGTCACGTCGTTGCCGATCGTGTAGCCGAAGACGTAGTCGAGAGCGTTCTCGGCGCTGACGTTCTTGGCGATGCGACCGATCACCGCGACGAGCTCACCCTCGAACTCGGTGCGCTCCGAGATCGTCGGGCGCACGATGCTGTCGCCGGGGCCGACGACGGCGGTGTTGGGCTTGAGGAAGAGCAGCGGCTCCTCGGGGGCGACGTTGCCGAACTCGGCGGCGTGGTCGTGGTAGTTGCGACCGACGCACACGACCTTCGAGCGCGGGATCACCGGGGCGAGCAGCGCGACGTCGGCCACGCGCACACGATCCCCCGTCGGCTGGTAGCCGGCGAACATCGGGTCTCCTTCGAGCACGACGATCTCGTCGTCGTCGAGGATGCCGTACCGGATGCCGTCGTTGTGACTGAAACGCGCGATCTTCACCCCGTCAGCCTATCCATCGCGCTCGGCCGTCGGTGGCTGCGTCTTGCATTCCATCCAACGCGCGAGCCGGTCTCCGGCACGTCGGTCACGGCTGAGCGACGACACCGCCGCTGTGGACGAGGCGCACTTCGACGCCGCCTCCCGAGAGCAGCGACGGGTCCTTGCCGGCGAGACGTACGGCCTCGTCGATATCAGCTGCCTCGAGGACGTAGAACCCGGCGACAACGTGCCCTTCGGGACGGTAGGGCCCTTCGATGACGCCGTCGCCTCGCAGTGATCGAGCGTGGCTCCGAGGGGTCAGAGCATAGGCGAGTCGCATGCGTCCGGTGGAGACCAGCGACTCGAAGTGCTCGTCGCACTCCATGAGCTGCTCCTTCGTGGCATCAGGCGCGTGCACGGAGTCGTCGGAATAGATCAGAACGACGTACTGCGGCATAGGTCTGCTCCATCGTCTGCTGTGGTGGTAGGCGGCCGGCGTTTCAATTCTGATCCCACGGCAGCTTGACCATGGGCAAGACGTAGATGCGACCATTGACTGCGGTCGGATGCTTGGCCATGAACGCCGCTGCCTCGTCGATCGTGTCGGCTGAGATGACGTCGTAGCCTGCAAACCATTCCTTGAATTCCGGGAAGGGGCCGTCTGTCATCATGACGCGCCCATCGCGGATCGCCACCGACTTGGCCTCCTCGGCAGCTGCGACAGGACCGCCGTCGTGCAGTCGTGCGGCACCGTCGCCCTCTTCAGCCCACTGTCCCAGCAGTCGTTCATCGTCGGCGCTGGGCAGGCGGCTGCCTGTCGAATCGGTCATGTGGAGGATGAGGTACTTGTTCATGGGTGTCTCCTTCGGTGTCGTTCTGCGAGAAAGATGCCATCTGCCGACGTCTTCTTCTCAAGTGAGTCAGCTCTGCTGCGTTGGTCGTCAGTTCCATTGCACGGTCGATCTCCGTCAGCGCCTCTGCGAGGCGCCGCGTTGCGAACAGCAGCTCCCCCTTGGTGACGTGGAAGGCATGGTGATCGGCCAGCTCGCCTTCGAGCCGATCGAGGAGCTGAAGCGCGGCCACGGGCGAATCGGCTTCGGCGATGGCGATGGTCTTGTTGAGCTGGACGATCGGGCTGGAGTCGATGCGTTCCAGCCTGCTGTAAAGCGACACGATCTCGACCCAGTCGGTGGCTGCGGCATGCGGCGCCCGGATGTGCACTGCATTGATGGCGGCGCTGAGCAGGTACCTGCCTGGATCGGTGCCGCTGCGCTCGTGATCCCTGAGGGCCGCACGGACGATCTGGAGGCCCTCATCGATCAGGGCACGGTCCCACGCGTCGCGGTTCTGGGTGGCCAGGCGAACGAGCCCGCCATCGCCCGACAGCCTGGCATTCGCCCTGGCCTCGGTCAACAGCATCATGCTCAGAAGCCCTTCCGCCTCGCCGTTCTGGGGAACGAGTTCGCGAGTGAGACGGGTGAGGCGGATCGCCTCGGCGGTGAGGTCGCGACGGAGCGGCCGCATCCCGTCCTGCGATGTGAGGTACCCCTCGTTGAAAATCAGGTACAGCACCGCGAGGACTCCGTCGACCCTGGCGCGAACCTCGGATGCATCCGGCGATCGGAACGGCACGCGCGCGGCTTTGATCTTCGCTTTCGCGCGGCTGATGCGCTGCCCCATGGTGGTCTCGCGCACGCGGAAGGCATGCGCGATCTCGGCGACGGTGAGCCCACCCACAGCTCGCAGAGTGAGGGCGACCTGCGCTTCATGGGACAACACCGGATGACAGCAGATGAACAGCAGCCTCAGCCGATCGTCATCGATCAGACTCGGACAGGGCGCGGATGTGTCTTCCAGCAGGGCGGCCTGCGCGTGCTTCTCCTGCCGACGCGCCTCTCGACGAAGCCGGTCGATCGCCTTCCGAGTTGCCGTGGTGGCGATCCACGCGCCCGGCTTCGGCGGGATGCCATCGGTAGGCCACCGCTCGGCAGCCGTGGCAAAGGCTTCCGCCGCCATGTCCTCTGCGATGTCCAGGTCACCGAATCGACGAGCGAGTCCGGCCACGACCCGTGTCCATTCCTCTCGGTGCGTACGCGCGATGACCACCGCAACGGCCACGGGGCGTCGGTGGACGGTCATCGCAGCGTGGTCCTCTCATCATCGTCAGGTCAGCTTGTTCTGCTTTCCTACCCGAACGACGAACGAGGTGGACGGTTTTCGACGATTCACTGAAAGATTCTTCTGCGAATCGTCGTCAGCGAGGCAGCCTCAGTCGACCCGCACCAGCCAGCCGTGCTTGTCGTCGCGGCGGCCGTACTGGATGTCGGTCAGCTCCTCGCGCAGCGACAGGGCCAGCTCGCCGAGAGGCTGCTCGTCTTCGAAGTCGTCCGCGACCAGGGCGCCGATCGGGGTGACGACGGCGGCCGTGCCGCAGGCGAACACCTCGACGATGTCTCCGGATGCCACGCCCTGACGCCACTCGTCGAGCGAGACGGCACGACGCTCGACCGTGAGCCCGCGGTCTTCGGCGAGCTGCAGCAGCGAGTCGCGCGTGATGCCCTCGAGGATGCTCTCGGACTGCGGGGTCACGACACGGCCGTCCTTGTAGACGAAGACGACGTTCATGCCGCCGAGCTCTTCGACGTTGCCGTCCTGATCGAGGAAGACGACCTGGTCGCACCCCTGCGCCGCGGCCTCTGCCTGAGGCAGCAGGCTGGAAGCGTAGTTGCCGCCGGTCTTGGCAGCCCCCGTGCCACCCCTGCCCGCGCGGGCGTACGTCTTCGACAGCCAGATGCGCACCGGCTTCACGCCGCCGGTGAAGTAGGCGCCGGCGGGTGAGGCGATCAGGTAGTACGCCACCTTCTTGGCGGGGCGCACACCGAGGAACGCCTCCTTGGCGAACATGAACGGACGCAGATACAGGCTCTGGTCGGCGCCGGACGGCACCCAGGCGCCGTCGACGGCGATGAGCTCGCGGATGGACTGCACGAAGTACTCGGTGGGCAGTTCGGGCAGCGCGAGCCGACGGGCGCTGCGGCGCAGCCGTTCGGCGTTGCGGTCGGGCCGGAACGTGTACACCGAGCCGTCGGCGTGCCGGTACGCCTTGATGCCCTCGAAGATCTCCTGCCCGTAATGCAGCACGGCCGCTGCCGGGTCGAGCGAGATCGGGCCGTACGGCTGCACGCGCGGACGGTGCCAGCCGCCCTTCTCCGACCAGCAGATGTCGACCATGTGGTCGGTGAAGTTCGTGCCGAAGCCGGGGTTCTGCAGGATCTCCTCGCGCTGCGCGGGGCTCTTGGCTGCGAGGTTCTTCGTCACGGCGAACGTGAGCTCAGCGGTGTCGGAGCTGGCCGTGGTGGCGGTGTCGGTCATGTCTGTCCTCTGTCGGGATGCGGCGGCGATGCGCGCGTGCTCTCAGATTACGCCTGCAGACGGGCGACGATCGCGTCGCCCGTCTCGGCGGTGGTGCGGGCGCGGTCGCGGCTGGCGATGTCGGCTTCGACCGCCTGCTGCACCCGCGCGGATTCGTCGCGCAGGCCGAGGTGGTCGAGCAGCAGGGCGACCGACAGGATCGCCGCGGTCGGGTCGGCCTTCTGCTGTCCGGCGATGTCGGGCGCCGAGCCGTGCACGGGCTCGAACATCGAGGGGAACGCGCCGTCGGGGTTGATGTTGCCCGAGGCGGCGAGTCCGATGCCGCCGGTGACGGCACCGGCGAGGTCGGTGAGGATGTCGCCGAAGAGGTTGTCGGTGACGATCACGTCGAATCGTGCCGGGTCGGTCACGAGGAAGATGGTGGCCGCGTCGACATGCAGGTAGTCGACGGTGACGTCGGGGTGCTCGGACGCCACCTGATCGACGATCCGCTTCCAGATCGCACCCGCGTGCACCAGCACGTTGGTCTTGTGCACGAGGGTGAGCTTCTTGCGTCGCCGCTCGGCGAGGTCGAATGCGTAGCGGACGACGCGCTCGACGCCGAACGCCGTGTTGACGCTCGTCTCGTTCGCGACCTCGTGCGGCGTGCCCTTGCGGATCGCGCCGCCGTTGCCGACATAGGGTCCTTCGGTGCCCTCCCGCACGACGACGAAGTCGATGTCCCCGGGGTTCGCCAGCGGGCCGGATGCTCCGGGGAACAGCTTCGAGGGGCGCAGGTTCACGTAGTGGTCGAGCTCGAAGCGCAGCTTCAGCAGCAGGCCGCGCTCGATGTTGGCATCCTTCAGGCGCTCATCGCCCGGCGTGCCTCCGACGGCGCCGAGCAGGATCGCATCGTGCGAGCGGATGGCTTCCAGATCCTCGTCGGTGAGAGTGTCGCCGGTCGCGAGATACCGGTCTGCGCCGAGCGAGAACGGCGTCTTCTCGAACGTCACCTCGCCGCCGGCTGTGACCGCGTCGAGCACGCGCTCCGCCTCGGCGATGACCTCTCGTCCGATGCCATCACCCGGGATGACGGCCAGCTTCACGACGCGCGACATGAGTCTCCTTGGGAGCACGGCTCGTCCGCGGCGCGGGTCGCCGCGGACACTGCCTCCAGCGTAGCGGCGCCCGCGCGGCCGCCACGCCGGATGTCAGCGCGCTGGACGAAGGGTGGTCGCGGCGACGGCGATGGCGGATGCCACGAGCAGAGCCCCGATGAGAGAGGTCGTCACGATGCCGGAGTCGAACGCATGCGCCGCGGCTCGCCACAGGGCATCCGCCTGCGTGGTCGGCAGATCCTGCGCGGCCGCGTACGCCCCGGCGAGGGTCTCGCGGGCCTGGGCGGCGGCTGCCTCGGGCACGCCGTCGGGGATCGTGAGCGCGCCCCGGTAGAAGGCGGTGATGATGCCGCCCAGCACGGCGGTGCCGAGCACCGCCCCGAGCTCGTACGCGGTCTCGGAGACAGCGCTGGCCGCACCTGCCTTCTCTGCTGGAGCGTGCGCGAGGATCAGCTCGTTCGAGATGGTCTCCGCGGCGCCTATTCCGATCCCGAGCACGACGAACGCCACGATCAGCCAGGCGACGCTGTTCCACTGCGCGGTGAACGCGACGATGACGTATCCGCCGACCGACAGCAGCAGGCCGGCGGGAACCACGATGTGCGGCGGCACGCGACGCGAGATCGGCACCACGCTGAGCCCTGCGACGATCATGGCGGCCATGCCGGGCACCAGCGCGAGGCCGGCGACCATCGGCGACAGCCCGAGCACGAGCTGCAGCTGCTGAGGGACGAAGTAGAGGAATCCCACGAGCGCGATCACGCTGAGCAGGTTCACGAGGATCGCACCGCTGAAGCCGCCGCGCCGGAACAGACTCATGTCGAGCATCGGCGTCTCTGCACGCAGCTGGCGACGCACGAACAGCCAGCCCATCACGAGGCCGATGAGCACGAGGGCCGCGGCGCCGATCGTCGGCCCGTCGACGGCGAACGACTTGATGGCGTAGACGACGGGGATCATGGCCGCCATCGACAGCAGGATGCCGATCGGATCGATGCGTCCCGGGTTCGGGTCGCGGCTCTCGGGCAGCAGCCAGAAGCCGCCGATGAGCAGCGGGATGAGCATGGGGACGGCGATGAGGAACACCGAGCCCCAGGCGAAGTGCTCGAGCAGGAATCCCCCGACGACGGGTCCCAGCGCCGATCCCGCCGAGAATCCCGAGGCCCAGATCGCGATCGCGAGCCTGCGCTGGTCGCGATTCGGGAAGATCGAGCGCAGCAGCGACAGCGTCGACGGCATCAGCATGGCGCCGAAGAAGCCGAGCGCCGCGCGTGCCGCGATGAGCAGCCCCGCCGTCGGCGCGAAGGCCGCCAGCACGGAGACGACCGCGAAGCCGGTGGCGCCGATGAACAGCATCCGGCGTCGGCCGAACCGGTCGCCCATGACGCCCATGGTGACGAGCAGGCCCGCGAGCACGAGGGAGTACGCGTCGATCACCCAGAGCTGCTCGGCGCCCGTCGGGCGCAGGGCGAGCGAGATCTCGGGCAGGGCGAAGCTGAGCACCGTGTTGTCGACCGAGACCAGCAGCACGGGCAGCATCAGCACGGCCAGGGCCGCCCACCCCCGCGCGCCGACGCGCGGGCCGTCTTCGTGGGTCAGCCGGATCGGGGCTGTGACGGACATGGGTGGCACCTCTTCTGTGTATGGATCGGTCGCATTTCTAAACCGTCCGGCTGGTACAGTAACACAGAAGCCCGATCGTCTGGAGTACCCGATGTCACGTCCCCCGCTTGCTCGCGAACGCGTGCTCGACGCCTATCAGAGCATCCTCATCGCCGAGGGCGAGCGTGCCGCGACCCTCGAGGCGGTCGCCCGCGAAGCGGGGGTGTCGAAGGGCGGGCTGCTCTACCACTTCGCGTCGAAGGACGACCTCGCCGCCGGACTCGTCGCCCGCCTGGCGGCGCTGACCGACGACGACCTCGAGCGGATGTCCGCCGCCGAAGACGGCGTCATCGCCTATTACGTGCGCACGTCGGTCATGGAGGACGACGACCTCGACCGCGCTCTGATCGCGACGAGCCGGCTCGCGCAGGGTGGCTCCACTGCGGCATCCCGGGCGCTGCGCGACGTGCGGATGCGCTGGGCCGACGCCATCCGACCGCACGTATTCGACGAGACCGCGCTCGATCTGGTCATGCTGCTCAGCGATGGGCTCTACTTCAACAACTCCCTGGCCGAATCCGGCGACGAGCAGAACGCGCTGAGCGAGTTCGTGCCGACCGGCCCCGCCCTCGATCGGCTGATCTCCCTGGTGCTGGAGGCGACGACGCGGGCCCCGGAATGACCCGGACCCCGCGTCGGCACAGCGAGCGGATCAGACCTCGGCGATCTCGATCTGGCGGAACAGGTCGGCGTCGATCGCCGCGCTGACATCCTCGAGAAGGTCATCCGAGACGGGCGAGTCCAGCGTCAGAACGCTGAGCGCCTGCGCGCCCGCGGCCTGACGCGCGATCTGCATGCCGGCGATGTTGATGCCGGCGTCGCCGAACTTCTGGCCGTAGACCGCGACGATGCCGGGGCGGTCGGTGTACAGCATCACGACGTGGTGCTTCTCGATGGGCAGCTCGATCGCGTGCTCGTTGATCGACACGAGCTTCTCGATCTGCTTCGGGCCGGTGAGGGTGCCCGACACGGCCAGCTGCGAGCCGTCGGAGAGGGCCCCGCGCAGCGTGATGACGTTGCGGTACTCCTCGCTGATCTCGTCCTGCAGCAGGCGCACGGCGATGCCGCGCTGCTCGGCGAGCAGAGGCGCGTTCACATACGACACCGTCTCGCTGACGATGTTGGTGAAGACGCCCTTGAGCGCGGCGAGGCGCAGCACGCTGACGTCGTAGTTGTTGAGTTCACCGTGCACCTCGACGTCGAGGCTGGTGATCGGCGCCTGGGCGAGTGCCGAGAAGATCTGACCGAGCTTCTCGACCAGCGGGATGCCCGGACGCACGTACGGGTCGATGACGCCGCCGGCGACGTTGACCGCGTCGGGCACGAGGTCGCCGCCGAGCGCGAGTCGCACCGAGCGGGCGACCGAGACGCCGGCCTTCTCCTGCGCCTCATCAGTGCTGGCCCCGAGGTGCGGGGTGACGACGACGTTGGGCAGACCGAGCAGCGCCTGGGCGGTGCTGCCCTCGGCCGGGGGCTCGGAGGTGAACACGTCGAGGCCGGCGCCGGCGATCTCGCCGGCGACGAGGGCCTCATGCAGGTCGCCCTCGTCGATCAGGCCACCGCGGGCGACGTTGACGACGAAGGCGGTCGGCTTCATGGCCGCGAACTGCTCGGCAGCGATCATGCCGGTCGTCTCAGGCGTCTTCGGCATGTGGATGGTGACGAAGTCCGACTCGGCGACGAGCTCGTCGAGCGTGACCAGCTGCACGCCCAGCTGCTGGGCGCGGGCACCGGTGACGTAGGGGTCGTAGGCGATCACGCGCATGTCGAAGGCGTTCAGACGCGCCGCGACGAGCGCGCCGATACGACCGAGGCCGATGATGCCGACCGTCTTCTCGAACAGTTCGGCACCGGTGAACGAGCTGCGCTTCCACGCACCGCTCGAAAGCGAGGCGTGCGCGGCGGGGATGCGACGGGCGAGACTCAGGATGTGCCCGACCGTGAGCTCTGCGGCCGAGACGATGTTCGAGGTCGGGGCGTTCACGACCATCACGCCCGCGGCGGTGGCGGCCTTGATGTCGACATTGTCGAGCCCGACACCGGCCCGGGCGACGACCTTCAGCTTCGGCGCGTGAGCGAGCGCCTCGGCATCGATGCGCGTGGCGGAGCGCACCAGCACGGCGTCGGCGTCGGCGAGAGCCGCGAACAGCGCCTCACGATCGGTTCCATCGACCTCGCGCACGTCGAAGTCGGGCCCGAGTGCCTCGATCGTCGCGGGCGAGAGCACCTCTGCGAGCAGGACGACGGGCTTGGTGGCGGTGTTGTTCGGCACAGATATCCTTCGGGGCAGGACGAGCGATGGTCAGCCGATGCGCCGCACGCCGTCGGGGCGCGATCGCGACACACTTTACCTCAGCGTGGGCGGAGCGCCCGACCGTGTGACGGCCCGAGACGGCGAGCAGGATGCCGGGGGTCAGCTGAGCAGCGATGCGCCGTTGCGCAGCGCGAAGCTCAGGGTGTCGAGCCAGAACACCGCGCTGAGGCCGAGCCCCGCGAGCATCACGACGATGAACACGCCGAGTGGGCGACGACGGGTGAGCAGCAGCGCGACCGTGAACACGATCATCGGAACGATCACCGGCATCACCAGCAGGGTCCAGCCGTACCCGCTGATGCCCGCCTGCGCCATCTCGATCAGATAGAAGGTGGCATTCCAGATGACGAATGCGTAGGCGAGTCCCAGGATGCCGGTGGTGAACCCGCGCACCAGACTGACGAGACGGGATGCCGTCGGCGCGGCGGCCGTAATGTTCTCACTCACAGCAAACCCCCTCCCCCGGCGACGACGAACGGCCACGGCACGAGCAGGGCGGCGCCGACCACCAGCGCGCTGATGCGCACCCAGTCCCTGCCCCCGCGGGTCATCATGAGCGTGGCCGTGAACCACAGGGCGGGAGCGAGCACGGCGATCCACATGCTCGCGAGGTACAGCGGGGCCGGCAGCATGAACATCGCCTTCGCCTGCATCCCGACTCCGCCGATCGCCCAGCCGATCGTGTAGAGCAGGTACACCCCGCCGAAGATGCCGAGCAGCACGAGCGTCGCGGTGCCGATCCCGTGCGGCTCGTCATCGACGTCCGCGTCGTGGCCGGGGTCGGCGTCACGGCGGGAGTCGACGGTCGCGGATGCGACCTCGGTGTCACCTCCGGCGGCACGATCTGCAGGTCGCCGATCCGTGGGACGACCGCGCGCGACATCGGGGGTCGGTGCGCGGCGCGGTTCCGGGCGGCGCGCCTCGAGCGCGTCGTCACCCTCCCAGCTGAGAGCGTCATCCTCGGGGTCGGGATTCATCCCTCCAGCGTACCCACGCCGATCCGCACCGCCCACTAGGCTCATGCTCACACCGCATCCGGGAGGACGATCGTGACAGACGACAGCGGGCGAGTCGCCGCACCCCGCGATGGGAGCGATGCTGCCGAGCACACGTGGCGGCCGACGGCCGACGCCAAGCGCAAGTCGACGATGCTGCGCGTGATCGCCGCCGTGCTCTGGGCGGCCGCCATCGCCGCAGAGGCCGTCGCGATCTTCTGGCTGCTGCGCCAGCGCGAGACGACCGGTGGCGACGGTGAGCTCCAGCGCGATCCGGAGAGCGGGCTGCTCGTCGCAGGTGGCGGAGAGTCGGTCTTCCCGCAGTGGGCGTTCATCACTCTGCTCGTGCTGCTCGTCGTCATCGCCGCTCTCGCGATCGGGGGCTCGATCCTGTGGAAGAAGGCGAACCGTCTGGATCCGGCGAAGAGAACCGACACCGTGCGCTTCTTCGTGCAGAACCAGCTCGGAGCCATCATCGCCGTGGTGGCCTTCCTGCCCCTGATCATCATGATCTTCCTGAACAAGGACATGGACGGGCGGCAGAAGACCATCGCCGGCGCCGTCGGCATCGTCCTCGCCGTCATCGCGACGATCGTCGGAGTCGACACGAACCCGCCCTCCGTCGAGCAGTACACCGCCGACCAGTCGGCGGTCATCCAGCTGCTCGGCAAGGACGAGGTGACGTGGGTCGACGGCGGCAAGGTGTACCACGTGTGCGATCAGGTCCCCGACATCCAGACCGGGAGCGAGATCAGGTACGGCACGACAGCCGACGCAGTGGAGGCCGGGAAGACCCGGCTGACGCTCGAGTTCGCCTCCGAGCTGCGCACCTGCGCGCTGCCTGTGCCGTCCAATGCCGACGGGATCGCCGGCGCCCTGCGCCGGATCCGCGACGGCGAAACGGTGACGCTGCCCGCGCCGGTGTGGGCCCAGGACGACACACCGCCGATCATCATCGACGATGCGCCGGTGCAACCCACCGAACGCTGACGCGCTGGCTCAGACGCGCTTCAGCGCCGCGTCCAGCGCCGAGCGAGCGGATGCCACGATCCTGCCGTCCGTGATCTCGAACCCCGAGGAGCCACCGCCCGGCCCTGCCGGCGAGGAGTCTACCGCGGCCGTGCGCGCCGACAGATGCACAGCATCCGCGCCGGCTCGTACGAGCGCGGCTATGTCGTCTGGACGCACGCCGCCGCCCGCCATCACCTGGATCCGGCCGACCGCCCGGCGCGCCATGTCGACTATGGCCGGTATGCCGTCGATGCTGCGTTCGGCTCCCCCACTGGTCAGCACCCGGTGCACGCCGAGCTCTGTCAGTCGTTCCATGATCGCCGCCGGGTCGGCAAGTGTGTCGATCGCACGGTGGAACACCACATCTACGCCCTCAGCAGCGTCCGCCCAGCGTCGCATGGCCTCCTCGTCGACGGTTCCGCTCTCGGTCAGCGCGCCCACGACCACTGCGCCCGCGCCGCGGCGCACCGCATCGCGGATGTCAGCGGACACGAGGGCGATCTCGTCGGCGTCGTAGACGAAGCCGCCCGGCCTCGGGCGGACGAGAACAGCCACGCGATCTGAGCGCCCTGCTGCTTCGAGCACGGCGTCGATCGTGCCGGCTGACGGCGTCAGCCCGCCCGTCCCGGCCAGCGCCTGGCACAGTTCCACCCGGTCGGCGCCGGCGCTGAGCGCCACGCGGGCCCCGGACGCATCCTGCACCGCGATCTCCAGCGCGACAGCGGTGCTCAGGCGCCCGCTCATGCGATCGTCGCCACAGCGACCGGCGCTCCGCGCAGGCCCTCGGGGATGGTGAGGACCGACAGTCCGTCCGCGCGCGAATGCGCCTCCGCGAGCGAACCGTCGACCCAGCGGCCCTCACGGCCGCTGAGTTCGACAGGAAGCACCAGCTCGCCGACCGACGGATCCATCGCGTGCACGTGCACGCCGGCTGCGGAAGACGTGTATCGCACCGGCGCGAGGGGCTCGCCGAAGCGCACCCAGGGCCGGGTGCCGTAGATCGCGTCGCCGTTCTGCTGCAGCCATGCCCCCATCGCGCGCATCGACTCGCGCTGCAGTTCGGGGATCGACCCATCGGCGGCGGGCCCGACGTTGATGAGGAGGTTGCCGTTCTTCGACACGACGTCGACCAGCATCCGGATCAGCTCGGCGCCCGAGAGCGAGTGCCGCTCGTCCTCGGCCTGATTGAAGCCGAAGGAGTACCCGAGCCCGCGCGTGGACTCCCACGGCGTGTCGAGGATGCCGGGGATGTGAGAGTACTCGCGAGTGAGGAACCCGTGATACGGCACACCCCACCGGTCGTTGACCACCCCGTCCGGGACGGCGTCGAAATACCGACGCAGCAGGGCGGCAACCGCGTAGTCGTCTGTGCCCTTGCCCCCGTCCGGCCACTCGATGTCGTTCCACAGCACGTCGGGTGAGAACCGCTGCACCAGTTCATCGAGCTGAGCGGCGGAGTAGCGAGCGAAGTGCACGTCGTTGCGGCGGTACCGGAAGAGGTCGGTGTCCGACTCGATCGGCGGGAAGTCGCTGACGTGCCAGTCCAGCGCGCCGGAATAGTACACGCCGAACTTCGCGCCGGCGCGGCGGGTGGCGTCATGGAACTCGCCGATCAGGTCGCGCCGGGGGCCGCGTCGCACCGAGTTGAACCCGGTCGTGCTGGTGTTCCAGAGGCAGAAGCCTTCGTGGTGCTTGGTCGTGGGGATGACGTATCTCGCACCCGCGCCGACGAGCTCGCCGACGAAGGCGTCGGCGTCGAAGGCGGAAGCATCCCACAGGTCGGCGAGGTCCTCGTACGAGGTTCCCGTGCCGTACAGCTGCTGGTGGCGCTCCCAGGTCGGGCTGCCCGCGATGCGCACGGTGTTGCCGTACCACTCGGCGTACTGATGCCAGGCGTAGGCGTCCTCGGTGCGGATGTTGACGCCCTCGCCGTGCTGCACGGCCCAGGCCGGGACCGAGTACAGGCCCCAGTGCACGAAGAAGCCCAGCTTGGCGTCGCGGTACCACTCGGGCACGCCGGTGTCGGGGTATGCCGGCGAGTCGGCACCGAAGTCCGGGCCGGTGCGGGTCTCGAAATTCAGCATGCTGTGCTCTCCTCGCGTCGGCTCACGTGTGCTGTCAGGGGCGGCGTTCCCGCGGTGTCGAACGGGAACACGCCGGGCTGCAGGCGGTGGTGGCCCAGGCGCAGCAGGTCCTGATCGACCCCGCCAGGGGTGAGGGCCAGCGTCCAATCCGCGGCCAGACGGTAGAGCTCGGGCTCGAGATAGCCGATCTTCACCACCACGATGTCGGCACCCTCGGGATCCAGGCCGAGCATGCGGAAGTCCTCGAGATGGTGGAAGGGCTTGCGGCGCTCGGTGATGATGGCGTGCAGCCCGCCCACCCGGATGACCGCCTGCGTGCCGGCATCCGGGTCGCCGTCGGTGAGCGAGAACACATCGCCGCTGATCTGCAGCGGACCGCGTGGACCGTCGTCGACCCGCGCTCCGACCGTGAGGGTCACCGTCGCGCCGACGCCCGCGGCGACGGCGGCGCTGACGGCGTCGGCGTCGAAGATCGACGCGACCAGCGTGGTGCGCGAACCGTCGGTCAGCTCCGGGCGCGCCAGCAGCTCACCCAGCGTCCAGGTGACGTCCCCGGCGCCGCCGGCGGTCGGGTTGTCACCCGAGTCGGAGATGACGTACGGCCGGGCGGCGTCAGGGGCGAGCGCCTGCTTGAGCGCACCATCGAGCGACGCCGTGGGTGCCACGAAGACGAAATCCTCCCTGGCATCCCAGAACAGGCGCGCGACGCGCTCCGCCTCGCGCGCGATGAGCTGCTCGTCGTCGCCCATCACGACGACATACGCCTGGCAGCGGGGCTCGTCGGCCCACGCGTAACCGATCCACACCGATGCGTCGATCACCCCGTCCATCGCCTCGATCCCGGGCAGCTCGGCGTAGATGCTCAGCGCCGGCTCGAGGCGAGTCGAGGTCTTCTCGCCCGGCAGCAGCACCGGCACGGGAACCCAGGCTTTGAGAGGACGCCGGCGCACCGGATCGGTCCCCTGCTCACCGCGTAGCCGCGCGAGCAGGTTCCACACCGCCCGTTCCTTGGTGTTCAGCCAGTCCTCGTGCGGCGCCATCCGGTAGCAGGTGAGCAGATCGACCTCGTCGCGCAGCACCTCCGACACGTTGCCGTGCAGGTCCATCGACGTCGAGATCAGCGTGTCGGGCCCCAGGGCCTCGCGCACCGCCGTGGCGAGATCACCCTCGGCATCCTGCATCCCGATCACGCTCATCGCGCCGTGGATGTCGAAGAAGAACCCGTCGAAGGGACCCTCGGCGCGGATCGCGGCGAGGATGGCCTGCTTCATGCGGCGGTACGTCTCGGGGTCGACCGCGCCGCCGGGCAGCGAGCGGCCGTGATAAAGCGGCACCCATGTCGCCGCCTCGCGGAGCTCGCGTCCCTCATCGAGGAAGGGGTAGTAGCCGATCAGCTCTTCACCGGTGCGGATCGTGAACGCCTCGTCGCCCGAGACGTGCGGCGAGAAGGTGCTGGATTCGATGGAGATTCCGGCGATGCCGATGCGCGGCGCCGCGAGGCCGCCCTCGGCGAGGGCCGGCAGAGGGCCCATCCAGATCTCACTGGCTTCGGGTCGGTCGGTCACTGTCGCTCCTTCGGACGAGAGGTGGTCAGGATGCCGCAGCCAGCGCCAGGCTGCGCGCGGTCTCGATGGCGCCCAGCGCCACCGCGTCGCCGCCGAGGCGGGCGGGCAGGATGTGCAGCGGGATGCCCGAGACGGGTGCGTCGGTACGCAGCGCCTCGTCGATTCCGGGACGCAGCAGCTCCCAGGCGTGCGCGACTCCCCCGCCGACGATCGCGCGCGGCAGGTCGAGAAGCGTGGCCGCG
>NZ_DAMDLU010000001.1:0-78242 GCF_032084865.1 Microbacterium sp. | reverse complement strand
CGCCGCGCGGCCCTCGTCGAGGCTGCGTCGCACCAGTGCGGCGGCACGCGGCTCGGCGGCGATCACCCGGGTGCGCGGCGAGAGCTCGGCGAGCACGGTCGAGACACCGGCCAACAGACCCCCACCGCCGACGGGCACGACAACGGCATCGAGCAGGGGTGCGTCATCGAGCAGTTCGAGCGCGACGGTTCCCTGCCCTGCCATCGTCGTGGCGGCGTCGAACGGGTGCAGCAGCATTGCGCCGCGATCGAGCGCGATCCGCTCGGCCTCCGCACGCAGGTCTCCGTCGCACAGCACCACCTCGCCGCCGTATGCCTGCACCGCGCGCACCTTGTGCGCGTAGGCGGTGGCGGGCATGCACACGACCGCTGGAATGCCGCATTCGCGCGCGGCCAGGGCGACGGCGGCGGCGTGGTTGCCCGCAGAGAAGGCGACGACGCCCTGAGGGGTCTCGTCCAGACTCAGCAGGGCGTTGAGCGCTCCGCGCACCTTGAAGCTGCCGGTACGCTGCAGATGCTCGGATTTGAAGTACAGAGAGGCGCCGTATTCGCCGTCGAGCAGAGTCGAGGTGAGCACAGGCGTGCGGTGCACACTTCCGCGAAGCCGCTCTGCGGCACGGCTGACATCGGCCAGCGTGATCGGTCGGCGCTCACTCATGCGCCACCTCGACGACGATTTCCAGCTCGACCGGCGCTCCGCAGGGCAGGTCGGAGACGCCCATCGCGGTGCGCACATGGCGCGGCTGCCCCTCGAAGAGCTCACCGACCAGATCGGAGAGCGGGTTGAGCACGATGTGCTGGGATTCGAAGCCCGCGGCGCTGCGTACATAGCCTCGCAGCTGCAGCACGTTGCGCAC
This sequence comes from Microbacterium sp., assembly GCF_032084865.1. Taxonomy (GTDB): domain Bacteria; phylum Actinomycetota; class Actinomycetes; order Actinomycetales; family Microbacteriaceae; genus Microbacterium. Next base: position 77,386 of record NZ_DAMDLU010000001.1, on the reverse strand, counting down.
CCGGTCGAGCGTGCCGAAATGGCTCTCCAGCGCACTCAGACCGTTCAGGAAGGCCTGCACTGTGGCGCGTTGGGCCTCGACGATCGTCAGCTCGGCGCCGACGCGCCCCTGCCAGGGCATCTCACCGTCGATGAAGGGCAGCTGGCCGGCTGTATACGCGGCGGCGCCGAGCTCGCGCACCGGTGTGTACGAGCCGCCGCGGGGTGTGCTGGGCTGCAGCGTCATGTTTCGTTCGGCCAGCAGGGTGCGGATACGCGATGTCATGCGGCGTGCCCTCCGATCACCGACGACACCAGCCGTTGCGTGTAGGGATGCTGGGGGTTGTCGAACACCTGGTTCACTTCGCCCTCCTCGACGATCTCGCCCTGGAACATCACATAGACCCGGTCGACGACCTGACGCACGACCGCGAGGTCATGACTGATGAACAGCAGGGACACGTCGCCCTGCTCACGGATCTCGTTGAACAGATTCAGGATCTGCGCCTGGATCGACACGTCCAGCGCCGAGACCGGCTCGTCGCAGACGAGCAGACGCGGTTCGGCGGTGAGGGCACGGGCGATCGCGACACGCTGGCGTTGGCCTCCCGAGAGGTGCCGGGGGTAGCGATCGAGGTGCGCCGCGGTGAGCCCGACCCGCTCGAGGAGTTCGGTCGCCATGCCGTCGCGCTGCGCGCGGGACACGTTCATGCGTGCGAGCAGCTGGTGCAGACCCCCGCCGATCGACTGGGTGGGATCGAGCGAGGACTTCGGGTCCTGGAAGACCATCTGCGCAAGCCGGAAAGCCTGAGCACGATCAGCGCGCGGCAGCGCCGACCGGTCGGTGACGTCTATGTCGCCGACGAGGATGCGACCGCCGTCGGCCTGTTCCAGACCCACGATGCACCGCCCCAGCGTCGACTTCCCCGACCCCGATTCGCCGACCAGGCCGACGCTCTCACCGGAACCGATCGTGATGTCGATCCCCTTCAGCACGGGAGTGACTGTGCGGCCGACGCCACGAAAGCTCTTGGTCACGCCGGTCGCCGTCAGCACCGCGCCGGCGGTGCGATCCTGGCGAACGCTCTCGAGCGCGAGCGGCTGCTGAGTGCGCGTCGCCATCTCTGCGCTGATCTCGGGCAGACGGATGCAGCGCGACAGCCGGGCCTCGGTGACGGGAAGCAGCGGCGGCTCACCGTCGCGGCACGCGTCGGTCGCCCACGCGCAGCGGCTGCTGAACCGACAGCGATCGCGCACCTCGGCGGCCGGCGGAACGGTGCCGGGGATGCCCTCCAGCACCACGGGGCGACTGTGCGCGGGGGGAAGCGAGTTGATCAGCCCCAGGGAGTACGGATGCATCGGTCGCTGCGCGAGTTGCGCTGACGGGGCGTCCTCGATGCACGAGCCCGCGTAGAACACCTTGACCCGCTCGCAGATGCTGAAGGCCATGCGCAGGTCGTGCGTGATGAAGATCACCGCCATGCCGCGCTCACGCTGGATCTGCGCGATCAGATCGAGGATCTCGGCCTGGGTGGTCACATCCAGGGCCGTTGTGGGCTCATCGGCGATGAGCAGCTCGGGGTCACGGGCGAGGGTGGCGGCGAGCGCGATGCGCTGCAGCATCCCCCCAGACAGCTGGAAAGGGAACCGGTCCGCGACGGAGGGATCGGTGATGCCGACCTCGGCGAGACGGCGCACTGCCTCCTGGCGCGCCTGCCGCCGGGTCAGACGGGCCCCGTCGGCGCCGCGCAGCGCCTCGACGATGCTGGCACCGGCGCGCATACGGGGGTGCAGAGCGGTGAACGGATCCTGCAACATCATCGCGATCCCCGTGCCCCGCACGGCGCGAAGCTGCTTCTCCGAGTTCCCGAGCAGCTCGGTGCCCTTCCAGCGCACCGAGCCTTCGGCGCGCAGCCGTTCGGGCAGCAGGCCCATCACCGCAGCCGCGGTGAGGGACTTCCCCGATCCCGACTCCCCGACGATCCCGAGGGTCTCACCGGGAGCGATCGTGAGCGAGATGTCGTGCACGAGCTGTCCGGCGGGGCCCGTGATGCTCAGCCCGCTGACATCGAGCAGAGTCTGTTCGGTCATGGTTCACACCATCGCTTTCGAGATCTCGCCGCCGATGCGGTCGCCGATCAGTGTCACGCTCACCGCGAGCAGGCCGATGAGCACGGCCGGCGCCAGCATCGAGGCGCTGTTGGTGAACATCAGCGCCTGGTTCTCGGCGAGCATCCGACCCCATTCGGGGGTGCCGGGCGCAGCGCCGAGGCCGAGGTAGGCGAGCCCGGCCAGCGCAACGAGCGAATAAGAGAAGTCCAGGCTGACGTACGAGAAGAGGAAGGGGCGGATGTTGCGGAAGATGTGCCCGAACATGATCGTGCGCCTCGGGATGCCCAGCACCCGCGCCGCCGATACATAGGCCAGGCCGCGCTGCTCGAGCGTCACGCCGCGGACGATGCGCACATCGTGCGACACGTACAGGAACGCCAGCGTCGCCACGGCTGCCCAGTACCCGCCCGCGAGGATGCCGACCACGACGATCGCCACGAGCATGCTGGGCAGTGCCATGAGGAAGTCCACCGCACGCATGATGACTGCGTCGACACGCCCGCCCATGTATCCGCTCGTGATGCCGATGACGACCGAGATGCACATGGCGCCGAGCGCGACGGCGGCGGGCCCGAGTACCGCCGACGACGTGCCGACGAGGATGCGCGAGAGCACGTCACGCCCCAGACCGTCGGTGCCGAGCCAGTGCTCGGCGCTGGGCGGCTTGCCGACATTCAGCAGATTCTGTGCGGAAGGGTCATACGGAGCCAGGAGCGGTCCGAGAAACACCATCAGCACCGTGAGGATAACGAACCCGGCGGCGAACCAGACGGTCCACGGCTGGTTTCGGGTCGGGCGGCGAAGTCCCGTCTGCAGCATCTCTGTGCCCATCAGTGGCCTGCTCTTCCGAATCCGATGCGCGGGTCGATGAAGACGTACGCGATGTCGACGAGGATGTGTGTGATGACGACCCAGGCGGAGATCAGCAGCACCACGCCCTGAATGAGGGGCATGTCGCGCATCTTCACCGCGTTGACGAGCGCGGTGCCCATGCCGGGCACCGAGAACACGGTCTCGATGAAGACTGCGCCGGCGACGAGCCCGACGAGGATCAGCCCCACCGCCGTCACCACCGGCACCAGAGCGTTGCGCACGGCGTAGTTCAGCAGGATCCGACGACCGGACAATCCCCGAGAACGGGCGAACATGACGCTGTCGTTCTGCAGCTCTTCGATCACCGCCGCCCGGGTGAGTCTCACGATGATGCCCATCCCGCTGACACCCAGCGCCGTCACCGGAAGGAACAAGTGGTACGCCCGGTCAGCCCCGGTCTCGCCGATGCCGAACGACGGGAACCACCCGAGCTGGACGCTGAACACGTACACCAGGAAGATCGCCAGCACGAACGACGGAACGGCGACCAGCGCGATCGTGCCGGCGGTGATCACACGGTCCCACACGGTGTTGCGCGTGAGTCCGGCCAGCACCCCCAGCGGTACGCCGAGAATGACGGAGACGAGCGCCGCCGAGCCCGTCAGCTGAAGGGTGGGGGCGATGCGCATGCTGATGGTGTCGACCACGCGCTCGCCGGTGATGAACGACCGGCCGAAGTCGCCCGTGAGCACCCCGCTGAGCCATCGCCAGTACTGAACCAGCCAGGGATCGTTGAGGTGATAGCGCTCACGGACGGCTTCGAGGGCTTCGGCGCTGGTGGGCTTGCCGCCCAGGATCGCGTACTCTGCGCCGCCCGGGGCCAGCTTGGTGAGCAGGAAGACGAGAAAGCTCGCGGCGATCAGCAGGGCAACGCCGAACAGCACCCGCTGCCCGATGAAACGAGCTGTCATGCCTGTGAAGAGTGTGCGCAACGTTGCCACTGCTGTAGATCGCCTTCTGCTTACTTACTTGGCCGAGATCTGAGCGGCCCAGTTCTCCAGGGCGTACGACCACGTGAACGTGTCGTAGCTGATCTTGGAGGAGTTCGTGGCGACCACGGAATCCAGCCAGTAGATCGGCATCACGGCGACGTCCTCGGCGGCCATCGTCAGCGCCTCCATCACGCTGTGCGCACGCACCTCCGGTTCGATCTCGGCGATCGACGAGTCGATCAGCGCATCGAAGGCGGGGTTCTTGTAGTTGGAGCTGTTCGCTCCGCCTTCGACGGCGGCCTCGCTCATCATGAAGAACTGCGGGTAGGCGGCGGGGTCGGGAACCGACGGCGCGTAGCCCATCATCTGGAAGCCGAGGTCGGGGCCGTGCGCCAGCAGCTGCTCGATGCGCGGACCGCCCTCCATGAGCTTGAGCTCCAGGTCGATGTTCAGCTCTGCCAGGCTCTCCTTGAGAACCTGAGCGATCGAGACGAGTTCGTCACTGTCGGCGGGCACGGGCATCACGGCCGAGAACCCGTCGGGCACACTCGACTTCGCCAGCTCCGCCTTCGCGGCCTTCATATCGAACTTGTACGCAGGCAGCGACTCGTAGAACGCGGTGATCTCGTCCTCCGGCAGCAGCCCGGCGAACATCTCGGCGGGGACATAGCTCGACGCCGGCACTCCGTAACCGCCGAGAATGGCGCTGACCAGACCCTCCCGGTCGATCGCGTGAGCGATCGCACGGCGCACGTGGACGTCGTCGAATGGCGCCTGCTCCATGTCGACCGTGATCGACTTGAAGCCCATCGAGTTCACGCTCTCGAGCTCGACGCCGTCGAGGTCTTCCCAGTTCGAGACGTTCGCCAGGGGCACGCCGAACGTGCCGTCGATATCGCCTGTGCGCATTGCGAGCATGCGCGCCTGGGCGTCGGCGAGCACCTTGAACGAGATCTTGTCGGGACCCTGCTCATCCCCCGCGTACTCGGGGTTGCGCACCAGGGTGACGCTGCTGTCGGGCACGAAGTTCTCGACCATGTACGGGCCGGAGCCGACGGGCAGTCCGGCGGGCGTTCCGTACGCGTCGGGATCGGCTTCGTAGCTCTCCTTGTCGACGATGTAGCCGACATCGCCGGCCATCAGGTACGGCACTGTCGAGTCGGGCTTGGACAGACGCACCGTGACCTCGCGGTCGGCGGTCTTCTCGATGCTCTCGACGTTCACGAAGGCATTCGCTGACTCGGAGGCGACAGCCGGGTCCTGGTGCTGCGACAGCGAGAAGGCGACGTCGTCGGCGGTGACGGGCTCACCGTTCGAGAAGGTGGCCTCCTCGTTCAGAGTGAAGACGTACGTCCGGGGGTCGGTCGCCTCCCACGAGGCAGCGAGGCCAGGGACCAGCTTGCCGTCGACGTCGTAGCGCAGCAGCTTCTCGTGCACCAGCGAGAGAACGATCGATGCGTCGTTGTGGGCAGCGTGCGGCGCGAACAGCGACCGAGGGCTGCTGGACAGCGCCCAGCGCAGGGTGTGCTCACCGTCGGAATTCGAGGGCTCGGCCGGAGAGGCGCATCCCGCCATTGCGAGCGCCGTCGTCGCGATCGCGAGAGTCGCGAATCCGCGCAGGTGTGAACTTCTCTTCATTGTGATGTCCATCTCTTGTGGGCGCGTTCCGGGTGAAGGCGCCTGCAGTACGCGCCCATACTGCCAGCGAATGTTCAGTTAATCAACGTCTTGTTGATACAGTCCACAAGATATTGCACCTTTCAACACTTTGCCGCAGTATGGGGACCGCAGGTCAGCCGATGAACGTCAAGGAGGACACGACATGGCAGATACCGCCGACAGCACCCCGCTGCACGCGGGCGTCGAGATGGTGCGGCGCATCGTTCAGCCGCTTGCCGCTGCGCTCGGAGAGGGCGTCGAGGTCGTTCTGCACGACCTCACCAAGGTGCCCGACTCGATCATCGCCATCGGCGGACACACCAGCGGCCGCAGCGTCGGGGGGCCCAGCACGGACCTGCTGCTCAAGCACGTCAGGGAGCAGCGCACGGATCACCTGCTGCGCTACGCCAACCGCACCGCGGACGGCCGCACGGTGATGTCGTCGACGATCTTCCTTCGCGACGACGAACGCCACGCCGTCGCGTGTCTGTGCATCAATGCCGACGTCAGCGAGTGGGAGCGGGTGCGCGGCTTGGTATCGGCGATGCTGCCGGCCTCGTCCATCACGTCCGACGGTGTCGACGAGGGCACCGAGGAGCGGTTCTTCGAGACCACCGACGATCTGGTCTCGACCATGATCAACTCGGCTGTCACCGATGTGGCCGTGCCCGTCGAGCTGATGCAGAAGCGACACAAGATCCGCGTCGTCGAATCGCTGGAGGCGCGGGGATTCTTCAGCTTCCGCGAAGCCGCTGAACTGCTCGCGAAGTCGCTGCAGGTGAGCCGGTACACGATCTACAACTACCTGAACGAGATCCGCGCGCACGCGCCGGAAAGCAGCTCCGCACCCACCCAGAACGAGAAACGAGAGACCAAATGACCGACGGATTCACCGGCTACACCGGCGGGGGCGTCACCCGCGCGGCCGACGAAGAGACACCCCAGTCACGCAGGGGCGGGTCGTGGTTCGACGAGGCCGCCTTCGGGCTCTTCATCCACTGGGATCACGCGAGCCAGCAGGGTCTGGAGGTGTCCTGGCCGATGGTCGACGGCGTCAACAACCCCCGCTGGCGGCAGGTCGTAGGCGTCGATGAGTACCGCTCGAGCGCTGCGACCTTCGACCCGGTCGAGTGGAACGCGCCCGCCCTCGCACGTGCCGCACGCGAGGCCGGGATGCGCTACGCCGTCCTCACCACGCGCCACCACAGCGGGTATTCGATGTTCCACACGGCCGGCAGCACCCACTCGGTTGAGCACAGCCCCTACGGCAAGGACATCGTGCGCGAGTTCGCCGACGCGATGCGGGCGGAGGGTCTGCGTGTCGGGTTCTACTACTCGCTCAGCGACTGGACTCACCCGGACTATCCGGCGATGACCGACGACATCAAGCCGTACGCGGTCGCCAAACTGCCGAAGCCGACGCCCGAGCAGTGGGAGCGGTACATCACGTACATGCGGCTGCAGCTCACCGAGCTCCTGACGAACTACGGGCGAATCGACATGCTGTGGTTCGACGGGCACTGGGAACGCGATCTCGACGACTGGTACCCGGATGAGCTCAAGACTCTCATCCACTCACTGCAGCCCGACATCCTCGTCAACGACCGCCTGCCCGGCCTCGGCGACTTCGAGACACCCGAGCAGTTCGTCCCGGACAAGCCTCTCGAGGCGCGCTGGGAGACCTGTATGACGATGAACCAGAACTGGGGCTACGTGCCCGACGACGAGAACTACAAGTCGGTACGCGAGATCCTGCAGACGCTCGTCAATGTCGTCTCGCGCCGCGGAAATCTGCTGCTCAACGTGAGCCCGACCGGGAGCGGCGCACTGCCCGCATCGCAGCAGCAGCGCCTGGAAGCGTTCGCGGAGTGGATGTCCGTGCACAGTGAGAGCGTGCACGGCGTCGAACCCGGACTCGAGCCCTGGCAGTTCGGCGGCCCCTCGACACGTCGGGGCGACCGCATCTACCTGCACATGCTGGCATGGCCGTTGGAGCATCTCGCCGTGCGCGGGCTTCCCGTGCGCCGCATCGAGAAGGTCACTCTGCTCTCCACCGGCGAAGATCTTCCGTTCACGGTGCCGTTCGGAGTCGCCGCGATGAAGGATGCCGACCCTCACGGCGAGATTCGCATCGGGACGCCTGCTGCGGCGCCCGACACCGCCGTACCCGTCATCGCGATCGATCTGGCACCGCTCAGCGCTGAAATCTGACCGCCGCGCACATACCGGCACGCTCTCCCCGTCCTGCACATCAGCCGAGTTCCTGTGCAGGGCGGGGAATGCTGTGCCGCGTCGTCCCACGCATCCGGCGACGCGTCCGCCGACGCGCCCGCTCATGCCGGGGCACCGGTCGCGCGATGCACTCCGGGGGCCGACACTCCAGATGTCGGACGCATCCCGCGAGAACCTCCGACATCTGGCGTGTCGGCCCCCGGAACGTAACGCCTGTCGGGCCGTCAGTCCGTCAGGTCTCGGCTGTCAGCCGGCGGTACTCGGTCGGTGACATCCCGAGAACCTCTCGGAAGCTGCGCGCGAAATAGTTCGCGTCTGCCATGCCGACCTGCGCGGCGATGGCTGCGATCGGCTCGGCGGTCAGCGCGAGCCGGCGCGCCGCGAACGCGATGCGGGCCTCACGCAGGAACTCGATGATCGTCTTGCCCGTCTGGTCCTTGAAGGTGCGGCGCAGAGTCGACTCGCTCATGTGCGCCAGCGAGCAGAGCGTGCGGGCGTCGGGCGTGCGGCGAAGGTCCGACAGCAAGTGCTCGACGACCCGGATGATACGGGGGTCACGAGCGCGAGCGGGTGTCCGGATGCCGCGTCGTCGGGGGCGCGGTGCTTTGATCTCTCTGCGCTCCATCATCTCGGCCGCCGTCCCCAGCACGACGGAGAGATGGCCGGATGTCAGCAGCGAGCGACCTACGCCACCGCGCTCCCACGCGTCGATCACGGCATCGAAGTTCTGACGGATGACGGGGTCCTTGCCGGCGTCGGAGCAGGCGGAGAGCACCGGGTCGATCGCGACGGAGCCGTGGGCGTCGAGCGAGGCCGAGAAGCGGATGGAGCCGAACGAGAAGTCAGAGGACGTGGCTCGGCACGAGAGCACCGCACCCTCGTGGATCAGCACGAGGTCTCCGGCCGCGACCGAGACTCGCAGCCCGTCGAACGCGATCTCCCCGGTGCCGGAGCGGATCAGCCGCAGGATGGAGTACGGCAGCTCGGCAGGCGGGAAGACCCAGGGCGCGGGAAAACGGAACACCTCCGCATTGAGCACGGTGAGGTGCATCGCTCCCACTGCCACGCCCACCTCGCCTCGTCGGTCGATGGACGATGCGGCTGCGCTCAAGCAGCCGCTCCGTCCCGCTCTCGCGAGAGTACTCCGTCGCTCTCGCGTCTGCGCTGTTCAGCGCCGACGATGACCTCGGCGACACGCACCTTCCGATCCTGCCTGAGCGACAGCGTCAGCGCATCCGCCGTCGCGATCGAGAGACGCGCGGCCGACCCGTCGGTGAGTGCCGCGAACTCGGGGTCGGGAACCTCACCGGTCAGCAGCCCGTGGAAGTACGACGTCTCCTCCTCGACGATGCCGCTCAGCCACAGGGGTGGGATGCTCGTCGGGTTTCCGTACATGATCCCGCCGTCCGTGGAGCTGGACGCGTAGATCTCCGCCCGCTGAGCATCCTCCTCCGCACTGCGATGCAGAAGGAACCGCTCCTCGACACCCGAGTACCGCGCGATCACCCCGCCGTTCGTGAGGTCGATCCGCGCAGCCCCCAGCGTGCCCTGCACGAGCAGGTAGTGCTCGGGCCAGCGGAAGGCAGAGCCGTACTCGAGAGTCGCGAACGCGCCGCCGCCGAACTCGAGCGTGATGAGCAGCAGGTCGTCCTCGTCTCCGAATTCGGCACCGCGGTGCGCGACGTTGCCGCCCACCATCGTCACGGTCTCGGGCGCGCCCATGATGAACTGCACCACGTCGAGCTCGTGGATGTGGTGGTACAGGTGGCCGCCGGAGAGGTCGCGTCGCTTCTTCCACGAGATCGACGGCTGTGGCTCCTCCCACCCGTTGCGCGCGGCGCGGCAGTAGACGATGTCGCCGAGCATTCCGTCGGCGACCATCTTCTTGACGCGGCGGACGCCGTTCATGAAGTTCATGACGTGCCCCGACATGAGAAGCACGCCGGCCGCACTGGCAGCTTCCACCATGGCCGAGCAGTCACCATACGAGAGCGCCATCGGCTTCTCGCAGAAGACCGGCTTGCCTGCCTGTGCTGCGAGCACGACCGCTTCGCGGTGCGCCCAGTTCGGCGACGCGACGATCACCGCGTCGACATCTTCGCTCGCGCAGAGCTCAGCGACGGTCTCGGTGGACACCGCACCGAACTCGCGGACGGCGTTCTCGGCGTTCTCGGGATCGTAGACCCGCGTGATGCGCGCACCGGGCAGGCGCTGGAAGCCGCGGCCGAGCGTCAACCCGAAGTAGCCGGTGCCCACCAGGCCGTAGCGCACCTCCTTCGGCGTGGCTTCCGAAGCTGCAGGCGATGATGTTGCGTTCATTTGACGGACCCCTCCGAAAGGCCGGCGGCGATGTGACGTTGGATGAAGAGGAAGAAGACGACGGACGGCACGACGACGACGACGGATGCCGCGAGCATCGCGCCCCAGTCGAGCACCTCAGAGCCGCTCAGGGAGTAGAGCGCGACCGCTACCGGCATCCGATCGCTGCTGTTGATGAACAGCAGCGCGAACAGGAACTCGTTGAACGAGTTGATGAAGGTGTAGATGGCGGTCGCGACGATGCCAGGGGCGACGATCGGCGACGCTATCGTCGCGAACACGCGGAACCGTCCGGCGCCGTCGACCTGCGCCGCCTCCTCGATCTCGAGAGGCACGGTCTGGTAGAACGCCGTCATCATCCACACCGCGTACGGGATCGAGAACGAGAGGTACGCGAGCACCAGGCCTGCATAGGTGTTGATGAGCCCCAGCGAGATCATGATGAGCGTGTAGGGCACGGCCAGCAGGATCGGCGGGAACATGTAGGTGCTGATCAGGATCTGCGTCAGTTTCTGACCCACCCGCGGGAAGAACCGCACGATCCCGTACGCGCAGGTCGTGCTGGCCACGATCGTCACCAGCGTCGTCGACAGGGCGATGACCAGGCTGTTGCCGAGATTGTTCAGGATGCCGAGGTCGAACAGCACGTGACCGTAGTGTTCGAACGTGAAGGTGTCGGGCCAGAACCCGATGGGGTCGTCGGCAAGCTCTGTCGATCCCTTGAAGCTCGAGAGCACGATCCACACCAGAGGGAAGGCCGAGAAGACGGCGAGGATCGTGAGGAACACGTAAGCGGGTGCGGCGGAGAATCGCCGCGTCAGGGTCTGGCTCATCACGCGTCCTTCTTGTCCCAGTGGTCGAGCAGGCGGAAGGCGAGCGCTCCGAGCAGCAGCAGGAACACCAGCAGCAGGACGGTGATCGTCGAGGCGACCCCGAGCTGCTGCAAGCCCCACCCCGTGCGGTAGGCGAAGATCGGCACCGTCTCGGTGAGACCGGCCGGGCCGCCTCCGGTGAGCAGGAAAAGCAGCTCGAAGTTGTTGAACACCCAGATGCTGCGCAGGATGACGAGCAGTCCGACGACCTTCTTCACGTGCGGCATCGTGATGAATCGGAAGCGCTGCAGTGCGTTCGCCCCGTCGACCTTCGCCGCCTCGAACTGGTCCTTCGGGACCGTCTTCAGCGCGGCGAGGATGTTGACCATGAACAGGGGGGCGCCGAACCAGACGTTGATCACCAGGACGGTGGCCATCACCGCATCGGGGTTCGACAGGAAGCTGACGTTCGATTCGGTGATGCCGAGCCGGGTGAGCAGGTTCGGCAGGAACCCGTAGACGTCGTTGAGGATCCAGCGCCACCCGAAGGCGATGACGATCGCGGGGAACGCCCACGGGATGATCAGCAGCGTGCGGAACAGGCCGGTGAGGTGACGGACGCGGTTCAGCGCGAGCGCCGCCAGGAAGCCGATGAGCAGCTGCCCCACGATCGACACGACGGTCCACAGCACCGAGACGCGGAACGCGTTCCAGAACTGCTCGTTCTGCAGCACCGCCACGAAGTTGTCGATCCCGACGAACTCCACGGCGGGGCGGAGCAGGTGGCGGTTGGTGAAGCTGAAGTAGATGCTCGAGACCACCGGATAGAACAGCAGCAGCACGACCACCAGCAGCGATGGAGCGACGAACAGCAATCCGGTCAGGTGGATGGTGCGGGGCTTGCGCATGTCGAGGGGTTCCCCGGGGGCCGGGCGCGGAGAGCGCTCGGCCACCCGGAGGGTCTCAGAACGAAACACCGGCCGACACGAACAGCTGGTTGAGCTGATCCTCGGCGGCCTTCGCGGCATCCTTCACGGGAGTGCCGTTGAGGACGATGTCCTGGAACATCTTCTCGATCACCGCCTGGCTGGTGAGGATGCCCGACTGCACGAGCGGGCCATCGTCCATGCCGATGGCAGTGCCCATCGGGACTGCTTCACTGACCACCGCGATGCTGTCGGCGTGGCGGGTGAGCGTCTCGTCGTCGAGGTACTCCGGCTTCTCGGCGATGTCGGACAAGGCGGGCAGCATACCTCCGGGCACGGAGTGCAGGAACTGGATGTAGTCCTCGTCCTGGAACAGGAACTCGAGGAACGCCTTCGCCTCCTCCTGCACGTCGCTCTTCTCCCAGACGACTGTCGCGATGTTCGACGTCTCTCCGCCGTACAGGTCGTCGCCCGCCTCGAGACGCGGCAGCGGCGCCGCCTTGATCGAGCCCTCGAGCTGCGGCGAGGTGCCGACGACGCCTGAGATCTGGAAGCCCGAGTTGAAATCGAAGGCCGTCTTGCCCTGGTAGAACAGCGTCGCCTGATCGAGCACGTTGTAGTTGACGCTTCCCTCAGGCGAGGTCTTGTCGTACATGTCGACCCAGTACTCGATGCCGTCGATCGCGGCATCTGACGTCAGGTTCGCGCGGCCGTCCTCATCGAGCAGTGACTCGCCGGCGGACTGCAGATAGAAGTTGAGGAAGCGCGCGCCCATGAGGTCGTTGGTTCCCATCGGCACCGAGAGACCGTACTGGTCGGGGCCGGTCGTGAGGGCGACGGCGGCCTCCTTGAGCTCGTCCCACGTCTCGGGTACGTCGAGTCCCGCGGCTTCGAGCAGATCCGCGCGGTACCACATCACCTGGGCGTGCGAGTAGATGGGGATGGAGTGCGAGACCCCATCGGCGGTGCCTTCGCGCAGCGCCGCTTCGGCGAAGCGGTCGCGGCCGATCTCGTCGATCACGTCGTCGAGAGGCGCGAGCGCACCGACGTTGATCATGTTGACGACCTGGTTCGGCAGCGCAGTGGAGAGATCGGGCACCTGCCCGGCGGCGAGGCCCGTGGTCCACTTCGTCTGGAACTCGCCCCAGCTGAACGTCTCGATCTTGATGTCGACATCCGGATGCTCGGCTTCGAACTCTTCGGCCATCCGCTCCATGTACTCGGCACGTGGCCCCTGCGTGAAGCTGTGCCAGAAGGTCACTTCGCCTTTCAGCTCACCGTCTCCTGCTGGTGCCGGCTCCTGTGAGGGAGCAGTCGAGCAGGCGGCGAGCGAGAGAGCTGTCAGCGCGGCGACGACGGCAGCAGATCCGCGCAGCGCGATTCGTCGTGGGCTTGTGTGCCAGGGGTGGACAGGCATGGGGGACTCCTTTGTCGTGATGGCGCATCCTGATGAACTGACCGTAGGGATCAGGCATCCGGCCGGTCAATCTCACGGGCGCATTGTGATCGATCCCCGCGTTTGATGACCGTTCCGTGCTAGCACGAACCGGTCACGCGCAGGAGCGTGACATCCGACGAACCCACCTGGGTCGTGTCACCAGGGACTGGGCCGGTAGTCCTTCAGGAACACGCCCTGCAGGTCGACGCCCGCCTCGCCCTGCACGATCGGGTCGTACACGCGAGCGGCTCCGTCGACGAGATCGAGCGGGGCGTGGAAACCCTCTTCAGCCAGGCGCACCTTCGTGAAATGCGGGCGCTCGTCGGTGATCCAGCCGGTGTCGACGGCGGTCATCAGGATGCCGTCGGTCTCGAGCATCTCGCCGGCGCTCGTGCGGGTCAGCATGTTGAGTGCGGCCTTGGCCATGTTGGTGTGCGGATGCCCCGGACCCTTGTACCGGCGCGAGAACTGCCCCTCCATCGCCGAGACGTTGACGATGTACTTCCGGCGCGCGGTCGACGCCGCCATCGACGCCCGCAGCCGGCTGATCAGCAGGAAGGGCGCCGTGGTGTTGCACAGCTGCACCTCGAGCATCTCGAGCGGGTCGACCTGCTCGACCGACTGCACCCAGCTGTTCATCCGGTTGACGTCGGGCACGAGGCCGCCCGCGTCGATCGCCGTGCCGTCGGCGTGCTTGACCAGCGACGACGATCCGGGAGCCATCGCGAGACGTGCGAGGTCCTCGGCGGTGAGAGCCTGACCGCCCTGCTCGGCGACCGTGCCGCCGAGGGCTGCGACCGACAGCAGGGGGTGCGCGTCGACCGACGCCTGCAGCGCCTGCGGGTGCGGGTCGGCGGTGTGGCCGAAGGTCTCCATCTCGGGCAGCGGTCCGTCGGGGAGGGGCTGCAGCTCGGCATCCGCCAGCAGCGAGTACGCACCGGGCGAGCGCCGCACGGTCTGCGCGGCGTTGTTGATGAGGATGTCGAGCGGCCCCTGGGCCGCGACCGAGTCGGCGAGGCCGATCACCTGCGCGGGGTCGCGCAGGTCGATGCCGACGACGCGCAGCCGGTGCAGCCAGTCGGAGGCATCCGGCAGCGACGAGAACCGGCGCACCGCGTCGCGCGGGAAGCGGGTCGTGATGGTCAGGTGCGCGCCGTCGCGCAGCAGCCGCAGCGCGATGTGCATGCCGATCTTCGCTCGTCCGCCGGTGAGCAGCGCGCGTCGGCCTGCGAGGTCGGTGCGGGCATCGCGCTTGCCGTGGCTGAACAGCGCGCACTCCGGGCAGAGCTGGTGGTAGAAAGCATCCACCCGCGTGTACGGCTGCTTGCAGATGTAGCAGTTGCGGGGTTTGAGCAGTTCGCCTGCGCTGGGTGCGTCGGTCACCCGCGAGCTGAGGTCGAGACCGCGGGTCTCGTCGTCGATCCGGTCGGGAGCACCGGTCGCCGTGCGCGCGACGACAGCCCTGTCGGCCTCGGCGACGGCATCCCGGATCTCCTTGCGTCTGGCGCGCTTGACCGCTTTGAACATGTTGGCGGTGGCGCGGCGGACGGCGAGGTAGTCCGGATTCTGCTGATCGACCTCATCGAGCGAGGCGAGCACCCGCAGGGTGGTGGCGAGGTCGTCGGCGTCGATGCCGGAGGCGGGGATTCCCTCCTGGGTCCCTGAGCCTGTTTTCCTCTGGGGCCCTGAGCCTGTTTTCCTCTGGGGCCCTGAGCCTGTTTTCCTCTGGGTCCCTGAGCCTGTTTTCCTCTGGGGCCCTGAGCCTGTCGAAGGGTCGGTCATTGGGCCGATTCTACGCGGCCCAGCTGTGACCCCCTGGGCGTTGTCGGCACCCCGGCGTAGGGTCGGCACATGAGCACCTTCGATGCTGCGTACCCCTTCGTTCACCAGGGCATCGTGCCCGGTTACCTGCTGGCACAGCTGGCGCGCTCCGAGCGCTACCCGCACGCCGCCCGGGCCGCGCGGCAGACGCTCATCGCCGGCCGTCCCACCTTCCACGCGGCGCTCCAGCTGTCGATCGACGAGAGCGGCGCGCTCGTGGCCGAGGTGACGTCGGCTCCGACCCGCACGATCTTCGACGCGCAGAACACCGAGACCCTGCCGGGCGTGATCGTGCGCACCGAAGACGACGCGCCGGTCGCCGACGCCACGGTGAACGAGGCGTTCGACGGGCTCGGGGCGACGTTCCAGATGCTGCTCGACGCGTTCGAGCGCGACTCGCTCGACGGCGCGGGGGCACCGTTGAACGCGACCGTGCACTACGGCGAGGACTACGACAACGCCTTCTGGGACGGCTCGCGCATGGTGTTCGGCGACGGTGACGGCGAGGTGTTCGTCGGCTTCACCCGATCGGTCTCGGTCATCGGACACGAACTCGGTCACGGTGTGATCCAGAGCACGGCGGGGCTCGTCTACCGCGATCAGTCCGGCGCGCTGAACGAGTCGATCGCCGATGTGCTGGGTGTCCTGACCGAGCAGCACCTGCGCGATCAGACCGCCGATCAGGCGTCGTGGCTGGTCGGCGAGGGCATCTTCACGGATGCCGTGCAGGGGCGGGCGCTGCGCTCGATGCTCGAGCCCGGCACCGCCTACGACGACGACGAACTGGGCAAGGATCCGCAGCCGGCGCACATGCGCGACTACGTGCAGACCGTGGAGGACAACGGCGGCGTGCACATCAATTCGGGCATCCCGAACCGCGCTTTCGCGCTGGCGGCGACAGCGATCGGCGGGCACGCGTGGGAGGGCGCGGGTCTCGCCTGGTACCGCGCACTCACCGGCGATCTGTCGTCGACGGCCGATTTCACCGAATTCGCCGAGAAGACGATCACCGCGGCGAGCACCATCGGGTCTACCGTGGAGTCAGCGGTCCGCGACGCATGGATCGCGGTCGGAGTGATCGAGGATGCACGAGCACGAGCCCCCCGCTGACCGTGCGGGAACGGACGATGCGCAGGATCGCATCGTCATCGCCGTGGTGCGCAGCGGCGGTATCGCCGGGCTCCGCCGCCGCTGGCGGGCGGAACCGGCGCCCGAGCAGGCACCGACCTGGATCGAACTCGTCGACCGCTGTCCGTGGGACGAGCGGCTGGATCCGGATGCCCGTGGCGCCGACCGCTACGTGTGGAGCATTCACGCCCGCCTGCGCGACCAGCAGCTCGAGCAGGTCGTTCCCGACGCTCGGCTCGAGGGCGCATGGCGTGAGCTCGTCGACGCGGTGCGCGAAGCCGACGCCGGCACAGGCCGGGAGTAGACACCCGACCGATTCCACGAAGGAGTGACATGACTCAGAAGATCATCCCCAATCTCTGGTTCGCCGGCGACGCCGGCGACGCGGGCGAGTTCTACAGTTCAGCCCTGCCTCGAACGAGCGCGCACGTCGCGATGCGCTATCCCGATGAGCTGCCCGACTTCCAGAAAGGTCTCGAGGGTGAGCCGGTGGTGGTCGACCTCGATGTCGCCGGGTTCCGCATCACGATGATCAACTCCGACGACACGTTCCGGCCGACGCCGTCGATCTCGTTCATGCTGAACTTCGATCCGCTGCTGTTCGACGGCGATGCCGATGCCGCCCGGGCCGAGCTCGATCGCACCTGGGCCGCGCTGTCCGACGGCGGCCAGGCTCTCATGCCGCTCGGCGAGTACCCGTTCAGCCCGTACTACGGCTGGGTGCAGGACAGATACGGCGTCAGCTGGCAGCTCATGCTCACCGGTCCCGGCGGCGGCCCGCGTCCTTTCGTGATGGTGCAGGTGATGTTCTCCGGCGACGCGCAGAACCGGGCTCGTGAGGCGGTCGACTTCTACCTGTCGCTGTTCGCCGACACCGCGTTCGGCACGGTGGCGGAGTATCCCGAGGCGACCGGCGCCGCCGCTGCGGGCAGCGTGATGTTCGGCGAGTTCCGCATCGGCGAGCAGTGGTTCTCTTTCATGGACTCGAACGTCAGCCACGAGTTCGGCTTCACCCCCGGTGTGTCGCTCGAGATCCGCTGCGCGGACCAGGCCGAGATCGATCATTTCTGGGATGCGCTCTCGGCGGTGCCCGACGCCGAGCAGTGCGGCTGGCTGGTCGACCGGTACGGCGTGAGCTGGCAGGTCGTGCCCGAGAACATGGGCGAGCTGCTGGCGAAGCCGGGGGCGTATCAGCGGATGCTCGAGATGAAGAAGCTGGTGATCGCCGACTTCTGACATCGGGCTGGCGGTGCCGGAGCGGAGGACAATGAAGACATGGGACTGTTCACACAGAAGCCGCAGGAGCCCAGTGCGTGGGCCGCTCTGCCCGGTGAGCCGCTCGACGAGACGAACCCCACCGAGCAGCTCGATGACGCGCCCTCGCTCGATCTGATGGATGTCGGGCTCAGCGCCCAATACTCCACGATCGTCTTCCCGGTGACGGCGCCCGCTCCCGAAGCGGCCGACACCAGCGACACCGGCGAGTCCGGCGACACCGGCGAGTAGTTCAGCGCTTTCGGGCGCGCCGTGACGCGACGAGCAGCACGGCGCCGCCGGCCAGCAGCGCCGCCACGGCGGCGATCCGCATGGGCAGCAGCTCGTCGGTGAAGCGCGAGGTGAACGACACCAGGGCGAGCAGGAATCCGACCGCGAGCAGCACGGCGGCCCCCAGCCAGGCCAGCACGGGCATCCGCCGCCCCGACCTCTGCGATCGAGGAGCGCTCGGGGGCTGCCGGTGGAACGATCGGGCGACGACGATCACGACCAGCGCGATCACGACCACGATGATCACGGTCTTCAGCGCGAATCCGGTCACTTCTCGAGAGTACCGACTGCGGGCGGTGTCTCACCGACGCCCTACGGTTGAAGGATGACGATCACCGCCGCCGCCGACGGCTCCGCCCTCGGCAATCCGGGTCCGAACGGCTGGGCCTGGTACATCGACGACGACCGCTGGGCCGCGGGCGGCTCCCCGCACGGCACGAACAACCAGGGCGAGCTGCGGGCGGTGCTCGAACTGCTGCGCGCGACCGCCGGCGTCGACGAGAAGATCATCATCGAGTGCGATTCGCGGTACGTGATCGACTCGGTGACGAAGTGGATGCCGGGATGGAAGCGCCGCGGATGGCGCAAGGCCGACGGAGCCCCGGTGCTCAACCGCGACCTGCTCGAGGGGATCGACGAGGCGATGCGCGGCCGCGACGTCGAGTTCTCGTGGGTGAAGGGGCATGCCGGGCATCCGCTCAACGAAGCAGCCGACGAGCGCGCGAACGCCGCCGCGAAGGCGTACCAGCAGAAGCAGGAGCCGCGTCGGGGCCCCGGTTTCACGTCTGCGGCGGATGCCGGCGCGTCCCTCGCCGGTGCGATGGCCGTCTCGGCGGCAGCTCCCGCACGACCCACGCCCGACGCCGCTCCGCTCTGGGCCGAGCCAGCTGATCTGCTCGAGGGGCTCGAGGGTTCTTCGACAGGCCCTTCGACGGGCTCAGGACAGGCCGAAGGAACCCAGGCGTCCGACCCGCTCGAGCTGACCGTCTCACTCAGCGCGGCCGAGCACGCGCGGCTGCGCGACCGCGCCGACGCGCAGGGCATCTCTCTCGAAGACGCGCTGCGCCGGCTGATCTGAGCCTGCGTGGCAGACTGACGCCATGTGGATCGGCTGGATCGAGTTCGACATCGTGCTCGGCGATGTCCATTCGCTCAAGCAGAAGCGCAGCATCATCCGGCCGATCATCGCCGATCTCCGCCGGCGCACCGAGGCCGCCGCCGCCGAGGTGGGCGCGCAGGACCTGCACCGTCGCGCGCTGATCGGCGTCTCGGTCGTCGCGACGCACGCGTCGCACGTCCGTGACGTGCTGGACCAGGCAGAGCGGATGCTGGCGGACCAGCATCCCGAGGTGACGTTGCTCTCTACCCGGCGAGGCCTGCACTCCAGCGGCGACGAGTGACGCGTCAGCTCTCGAGGGCGACCCGCGTGCGCGGCAGGGCATCCGGATGCTCGCGCTGCAGCCAGGTCATCATGTGCTCACGCACGGCGCAGCGCAGGGTCCACAGGTCGTCGGAGTCCTTGGCCGAGACGGTGAAACGCACCGTGACGAAGCCGCCCTGCCCGTCGGTGACGGCCACGGCGCTGCTGCGCCGGTCCCATGCCTCGGAGGCCTCCAGCATCGCGTCGAACTCGGCGCGCACGGCATCCATCGGCACCCGCCAGTCGAGATCGAGCAGGACGGTGCCGACGATGGCATCCGACCGGCGGGTCCAGGTCTCGATGACATTCGTGGTGAAGTAGCTGCTGGGGATGACCAGGCGCCGTTCGTCCCAGAGATAGACGACGACGTACGAGAGGTTGATCTCGCCGATCCGGCCGAACTGCTCTTCGATCACGACGACGTCGCCCACGCGGATCGAGTCGGTGAAGGCGATCTGGATGCCGGCGATGAGGTTGCCGAAGATCGACTGCGCCGCGAGTCCGGCGATCACCGAGACGATGCCGGCGGATGCCAGTACGCTCGTGCCCACGACGCGCAGCGACGGGAACGAGAACAGGGCCATGCCCACCGCGATCACCGCGATGAGCACGACCGTGAGCCGCTGGATGATGAGGATCTGCGTGCGCCGGCGACGCAGGTCGGCGCCCGAGAAGGTGACCTTCTCACGAGTGAGCAGCCCCTCGAACGCGAACGACGTGACCGTGGCCAGCAGCCAGGCTCCCGCGAGGATCGTGGCGATCAGCAGCAGGTGCGAGACGGCCGGCCACCATTCCTCGCGCGCCGGCTGGCTGACCGACGCGGCGGTCCAGAGCGCGATGATGAGCACGACCACCGCCCACGGGCGGCCGGCACGACGGTACAGGTCGCGCATCCAGGCGGCCCTGCGACCCACCACCGACGCGATGGCGCGCGGGGCGAGTACGGCGGCGATCGCGGCCGCCAGGGCGATGCCGACGGCGACGGCGGTTCCGGTCCACGAGGTCCAATCGAGCATCCTTCCACCGTAGGCGGCGCCCTGTCGGGTTCCTGAGTGGCGGGTGATCCGGGCCACACGGGCGGCGGCGCGCGTACCATCGGGACATGACGTCACCCGCCCGCATGCTCGCTCGTATCGCCCTCGGCGGCTTCCTCACCTTCGCCGGGGTCAGCCATCTCACGGTCGCGCGCCGTGAGTTCCAGGCGCAGGTGCCCGACTGGGTGCCGGGCGATCCGGATGCGACGGTCGTGGCATCCGGTCTGGTCGAGGTCGGCCTCGGCACGGCGTTGCTGTTCGCGTGGCGTCAGCGCCGGCTGGTCGGGGTGCTGACCGCGCTGTTCTTCATCGTGATCTTCCCCGGCAACGTGTCGCAGTGGACGCATCATCGAGACGGGTTCGGGCTCGACACCGACATGAAGCGCTTCGCGCGGTTGTTCTTCCAGCCGGTGCTCGTGTGGCTCGCGCTGTGGAGCACCCGCCGGGGGTGAGCGGGCCGATCCGGGGGTCCGGTGCCGTCAGACGGTGAGCACCGCCGACTCGAGCCGCTGGTACGAGGCCTCCATGCCGTCGGCCATGCCGGTGGCGAGGATCATGTCGCGTGTCTCCTTGTCGGGGAACTCCATCAGCACGGTGATGAGAGTGGCGCCGTCTTCTTCGTAGAGGGTGAGGTCGTTGAGGATGTCGGGGCCGTCGGTTCCCGACATCCGCTCCAGCTGCACCGCGCGGCGCGGGGCGTCGACGAGAAGCACTTCGCCCTCGAAGCCGAACGGCTCGCCCTCGGTGTCGCCGACCGGCGCCCACTCGTTGCGGTAGCGGTCGCCGGCCTGCAGGCCGACCTCGCAGACGGTCATCTCCCATCCGTCGGGTCCGAGCATCCACCGCTTGATCAGCTCGGGCTCGGTGTGCGCGCGCCAGACCAGATCGCGCGGGCCGTCGACGAGACGCGTGATGCGCACGTGGGTGTCGTCGAGCATCTCGACCTGCGTGCCCTTGCCCTGGGCGTAGTCGCGGAGATCCTGCAGCACGGCATCCAGCTGCGACAGCGCCATGCGGGTGCCCTCGACGGCGCCCATGGCGACGACCTGCTCGAGCGCGTCGAGCGAGACGAAGTGGCTGGTGTTGCGCATGCGGGTGCCGGTGGCGGTGGGTTCGAAGGTGAACTCCATGCGCATCGCGGGCAGGTCATCGTTCGGGTTGCCCTGCTCGTCGGCGAACCCGTCGAGCACCTCGAAGCGGTGCGGCTGCTCGATCGCGAGGAACTCCCAGTACCCGGATGCCTTCTCGCCTCGCGGTCCGTGCATCGTGTAGGTGGCGCGGCCGCCGACCTCGTGATGCCACGAAGTGAAGGTGGCCGGCCAGCCGGGAGGGCCCCAGAACCGGCCGAGCTGCTCGGGGTCGCTGTACACGCCCCAGACGCGTTCGACGGGTGCGGCGAGATCGGCGACGACGGTCATCGTCAGGTTCTCGTGATCGGTGATGATGTCGGTGACAGGCATTTCAGACTCCTTCGTTGGATTCGTCCGAGCCGGCCGAGTCGGTCGGCTTCTCGGCCAGCAGGTCATCGAGCCGGGCGATGCGTGCGCGCCACAGCTCTTCGTATCGGGCGAGAAGCGCCCGCGCACGGGCGATCATCTCGGGGTTCGCGCGGACGAGCCGCTCGCGTCCCTCGGCGCGCTTGACGATGAGGCCGGCCTCTTCGAGGACGGCGACGTGCTTCTGCACCGCCGCGAACGACATCGCGTAGTCGCTCGCGAGGGTGGAGACGGAATGCTCGCGCTCGATCGTCCGCCGCAGGATGTCGCGCCGGGTCGAGATCGCGAGTGCATGGAAAACACGGTCGATCTCCGCTTCGCTGAGTTCTGTTCGTACAACCATTTGGTTGTACGTTATGCCCGACGGATGCCCGTGTCAAGAACTTTCTCGATCGAGCATGCGCCCACGGGGCGACACAGCCAATCTTGTCCCCAAAAAGGGGGACAAAGTCGTCGATTCTTTGTACGTTGCATTCGTACCTGAGACTCAGCTCGTCGGGGACTGGGGACCGCGCCGAGCTGAGACAGGACATCATGCCTCCGTGGTGTAGCCGCGTCGGGGAGACGGCTTGGGAAACCGTGTCCTCGAGGGCGGTAGCGACGAACGGGAGGGGGCGCGCCGCCTGATGGCAACGTCAGGCACATGCGCCCTCATCGGAATCCGAAGCGTCGAGCGCGGCAGAACTGAGAGCGGGACGAACGGGAGGGAAGCATGGTCACTCAAGCGATCCATGTCGCGGACGCGGAAGAACTGCGCTGGCTGCGTGCCGGCTGGCTGAAGCGCGTCCGCGAGCGCACGTCGACGTACTCGGTCGTCACCGCCAGCCTCTTCCTGCTGTTCGGCGTGCTCGGCATCATCAGCTGCGCCGCCGGAGGACGGCGGGCTGGCATCCGGCATCGTGAACACGAGCTACCAGGTGGGATCGGCGGTCGGCCTCGCCGTCGTCTCGGCGATCGCCGCGGCTTTCGGCGCCAGCCGGCTGGGGGATGCCGAAGCGCTCACTCAACGGTACTCGGCGGCGTTCATCGCCGCGGGGGCGCTGGCCCTGCTCGGCGCACTGCTCACGACGGTCTTCTTCCGCGGGCGTCACGCGCGCGGCGGCATCGACGGGTGACGCAGTAGTCGAAACCAGACCGCGGGGGCGGCGGGTCGTGGCCGCCGCTCCCGCTTTCGCCGGGCGCGCGACCACGCGGACGGAAATCAGCCTAGGCCGCGACGGCGACGCCCATACGCCTCGGGTCTCCGCAGGAGCGCATCTCGCCTGTCGCCGGGTCGATGGTGATGCCGTCGAAGTTCCCGGTCATCGAATTCCACGGTCCGATCTCGCGCGTCCACAGGCGATTGCGTTGCGCCCACCGCTGCACGTCAGCGAGCACGTCCGCCGAGAACCCGGACTCGAGTGTCGTACCGGGCACCCAACCGCGGGCCGGATCGTGCGGACGCGCGCCGAAACGTGGCTCGGCCACACTCTGCTCGATCGGCATGCCGAAGTCCATCAGGTTCACGAGGTTCTGAAGGACGCACGCCACCAGCGACACCGAGGGGGAGCCCGAGGCGATCACCGGCACTCCGTCGCGCAGCACCATGCTCGGAGCGAGGTAGATCGTCGCCCGCTCCCCCGGCTGCGGCATCACGCGCTGGAAGAAGGAGCCGCCGCCGGCGAGCTGGAAGCCCTCCGCGTACAGGCCGTTCACCCAGGGAGACGCCATGTGCGAGTGCGTCAGTGTGGCCACGTTGTGATCCGCGTCGACGACGGACAGGTGAATCGTCCCCGGCGTGGGCGGCGCCGCACCGAGGGGGCCGGCGAGCGTGTTCAACAGTGCGAAGCGCTGACGGCCGTACTCCTTCGACAGCAACACGTCCATGAGTCGGTCATCGTCACGGAAGCGCCGTTCCCGCGGCGCCGCATAATAGACGGCGTTGTGCACCGCGATCAGGGCGGAGAGGGTCTCCGGCGACGAGCTGGCCGGTCCGAGCGCGGCGAGATCCAGATTCTCGAGGATGTTGAACGCCTCGACGAGCTGAAGACCTCCGTCATCCGGGGGTGCCGAGCCGATGAGCTCGAAGCCGCGATACGAGCCGCGCACCGGGTTCGCCCACTCGGGTTCGTAAGCCTCGAAGTCGGCGAGCGTGATGACACCGCCGTCTCCATCGCTCTCCGCGCAGAATGCGCGGGCGAAGTCGCCCCGGTAGTAGCTCATCCCCTCGTCGCGCAGCCTCTCCAGGGTGCGGGCGGCGCGCTCCTGCACGAGCGGCTGTCCCGGCCCGATGAGCGAACCGTCGCGGAAGAACATCTCGCGGGACTGCGGATGCCGGCCGAGGTTCTGTCGTGCGTTGTACATCTCCCCGAACAGGTAGGGAGAGACGGCGAAACCTTCCCGCGCCGCGTCGATCGCCGGAGCGAGCAGTCGGCCCACCGGCATCGTTGCGAAGCGATCGTGCGCGGCGGCGAACGCCGGCCACCAGCCGGGCACCGGCACACCGCGGGCGCGGGTGAGATCCGCGCCGCCGAAGTCCGCAAGCTCGGCCAGCGGAGCGTTGATGTTGCCGGAGAGGTACGACGCCCGCCCGCTTGCGGCCTCACGGTAGACGAGCGAGATGCCGCCGGTGAGAGAGGTCATGTGGGGCTCGGTGATCAGCTGCGTCGCCGCGACGGCCAGAGCCGCATCGAGCGCGTTCCCGCCCTCCCGCAGCACAGCGGCACCCGCCTCGACGGCGATGGGCTCGGAGCTGACCACCATGCCCCGTGTGCCGACAGCGACCGGCTTCGGACCGAACCGGCCGGGGGTCGCATACTCGCTCTTCAACGGCGTCTCCTCGTGTTCACGCTTCCGAGCTCATCACACGCTGCCCACACCACGCCGCGCACGCTGCGCGACCGGGTCGGGCACGGGAATCGCTCCGAGCAGGGTTCTCGTGTACTCGTTCTCGGGATCGTGGATGACGGCGTCGGTCGCGCCGCTCTCCACCACTTGCCCGTCCTTCATCACCAGAACTCGATCGGAGATCGTGGAGACGACGTACAGGTCGTGGCTGATGAAGATGCATGCGAAGTTGTGCTCCCGCTGCAGCCGCGCCAGCAGTTCGAGGACGGTCACCTGCACCGTCACATCCAGCGCCGAGGTCGGTTCGTCCGCGATGAGGACGTCCGGCCGATGCGAGACCGCGCGCGCGATGGCCACGCGCTGGCGCTGACCGCCCGAGAGCTCGTGGCGCCGGCGATCGATCCACGCGGGATCCAGATCCACGTCCGCGAGCAGCTCGCCGGCGCGCCGACGCAACTCGCCCTTGTCGCGGACGGTTCCGCTGCGCCACAGCGGCTCGGTGACGACCCGCCAGAGCGGAAGGCTCGGATCCAGCGAGGACGTCGGGTCCTGGAACACGACTCCGAGCCGGGACAGCGCCTTGCGGCGGCGGCGTCCGCGCAGCCCCACCAGTTCGACGCCGGACAGCGACACCGATCCGCCGGTCACCGGAGCGAGGCCGAGGATCGCCCGAGCGATCGTGGACTTGCCCGAACCGGACTCGCCGACGATGCCCAGCGTCTCGCCGCGCGCGACACTCAGATGCGCCCCGCGAACGGCGGCCCGGCGGTTCTCCTCGGTCCGCGGGCGACGCAGACCCGAGCGGCGGTACTCCACGAGCAGATCGCTGACCTCCAACGCCACCGGCTCCGCGGCATCCACCTCGACAGCCGCCTCCTGGACGACGTCCGGCTCGCGAACGGCGGGTTGCCGCTCATCCTCGCCGTGCAGGGCCCGGGCGGCCGACAGCAGTGAGCGGGTGTACTCGTGCGTCGGGTTCTCGAAGATCGAGTAGACGTCGCCGGTCTCCACGACCTGACCGTTGCGCATCACGACCACGGAGTCGGCGATGTCCGCGACGACGCCCATGTCGTGCGTCACGAAGACCATCCCCATGCGCTCACGCTGGACGAGCTCACGGAACATGGCCAGCAGGTTGCGCTGGGTGGTGACGTCGAGTGCTGTGGTCGGCTCGTCGGCGATGAGAAGCGCCGGCTTCCAGGCGACCGCGCCCGCAGCCATGATCCGCTGGCGCTGCCCGCCGGAGAGCTGGTGCGGATAGCGCTGCAGAAGGTCGTCGTAGCCACCCAGCCCGACGAGGTCGAGCAGCTCCTGGGGCTCACGGCGCGGTCCGCCGGTGTGGTCCTGATGCGCACCGATGGCTTCGGCCAAGAAGTCGCCGATGGTGTGCAGCGGGTTGAGCGCTGTCATCGGCTCCTGGTAGACGCATGCGATCTCGGCGCCGCGGTAGCGGCGCATCTCGCCCTCGGAGGCACCGACCAGTTCGGTGCCCTGGAAGCGGATCGAACCGTGGCGGGTCACGCCCTGCGGCAGCAGAGCGGGGATCGCCATGGCCGTCATGGACTTGCCGGCGCCGGATTCGCCGACCAGCGCCACGACCTCTCCGGGCGAGACCGTGAAGGAGACGCCCCGCACGAGCTGCTTGTCGGCGACGTCGATGCGAAGGTCCGAGACCGAGAGCAGTACCTCGTCGCGCGCGTTCATGCGTTGACTCCCTGTCCGAGCGAGATGTCGTTCGGGCGCGCGGCTGCGTTCTTCCGTGCCGGGCGCCGCTTCCGTGTGACCCCGCGAGGGTCGAGGAGATCCCGAACCCAATCCGCGACGTATCCGAGTGAGACCAGCAGCGCGACGAGCACGATGCTGGGGATGAGCAGCTGCCACGGGCTCTGCATGAAGTACTGCTGTCCGGTCGCGATCATCAGACCGAGCGAGGGACGCGGTGGCGTGATGCCCAGACCGAGGAAGCTGAGTCCGGACTCCAGACCCACGGCGAACGCGAGCGTGAGGAAGCCCTGAGCGAGCACCAGCGGCCCGACGCCGCGCAGGAGCGGCCCGCTGATGATCTGCCAGCGCGTACCGCCGAACAGCTCGGCCGACTCGACGTACAGCGACTGCCGCAGCGAGAGCACCTCACCATATGCGAGCCGCGCGAACGTGGGGAAGAACGCGATCGCGCAGACGGCCACGACGGTGAGGTCGCTGGCGCCGTAGAGCGAGACGATGAGCATCGCGAAGACGAGGTTCGGAAACGCGAGCACGACGTCCACCACGCGCATCAGGAGCAGATCGGCGAAGCCGCGGAAGTACGCGGCGAGGATGCCGATGAGCGTGCCGACGAGGGCGGCGAGCAGCGTACCCGATGCGCACACGATGATCTCGGTGCGCAGACCCACCACGAGGCGGGCGAACGTGTCGCGCCCGAGGTTGTCGGTTCCCAGTGGATGCCCTGCGGCGCCGATCGGTGCGAAGGCGTCCGCGACGTCCTGCGCCAACGGGTTGACGGTGCTGAACAGCGGGTAGATGAAGATGAACAGGACCACCAGGGTCATCACGCAGCTCGTGATGAAGAGTCCGGGGCTGGACCTGTGCCAGATCGTTCGGAAGGCGCTTCTCATCGGAATCACCCCTCCACTCGGGGGTCAAGGAATCGGTAAAGGAGGTCGACGAGGAGGTTGGTCAGGATGAACACCACGGCGAACAGGATGACGATGCCCTGGACCAGCGGATAGTCGCGACCGTTGATGGCATTCAGCAGCGTGCTTCCGATACCCGGCCAGTTGAAGACCTGCTCGATCAGCACGGTCGCGCCCAGCAGTCCGCCCAGCTGCAGCCCCGAGACGGTGACCACCGGGTTGATCGCATTGCGGAAGACGTGGCGGCGGAACACGCGTGCACGCGGGAGTCCCATGCCGCGGGCCGTGCGCACCCAGTCCTCACGACGAACGGAGAGGATGGAGGTCCGCGCGACCCTCCCGACGATGGCGAGGAACCCGAAGGACAACGCCAGGCTGGGCAGGAACGCGTGGTACAGGAACGGCCCGATCCCCTCCTCCGGGGCTCGGTATCCCAGCGAGGGGAACCAGCCCAGGCTCAGCCCGACGATGAGCGACAGGAAGATCGCGATCACGAAGCCGGGCGTCGAGACCGCCACCGAGATGAGTCCGGACAGCACGCGGTCGAGCACGCTCCCCGGCCAGTTGCCGGACAGAACGCCGAACGCGAGGCCGACGATGCCGCCGATGATGAGCGCGATGAACACGAGAGTGACGGTGTTGCCCAGCGGCGACGCGATGATCTCGGTCACCGGGGTGGAGTACTTGATGGAGTTGCCCAGGTCGCCGCGCAGCAGATCGCCGAGGTAGGTGACGTACTGCAGCAGGATGGGACGGTCCAGCCCGAGCTCCTGTTCCAGGGCGGCGACGGCGGCGGGATTGACGTCCCCGCCGCCGGCGCCACCTTGCAGGATGATCGATGCGGGGCCGCCCGGGACGGCGCGCACGGCCAGGAAGACCAGTGTCACGACGCCCCAGACGGTGACGACACCCAGTCCGAGTCGAAGCAATATGTAGCGAATCATTGAGAACCCATTCGAATCAGAGGGTGCCGTGCGCAGCGCGACTCATTCGGTGAGACGCGCTCCGGCCAGGCTGTACATCGAGGAATAGACGATCGGTCCGTTGAGCATCTCGAAGCCTTCGAGCGCGTCGGTGTAGGCGTAGGCCGCCGTCCCCTGTCCCCACGTCACGAACGGCACGTCCTCGAGGTAGATCTCTCCCAGTTCATGGTAGATCTCGGCACGTTCGGGGCCGTCCGGGGTCTGCGCGCCCTTGTCGAGCAGTTCGGCGTAGAGGTCCTGGTTGATGCCGAAGCTGCGCACGAAGGTCGGACCGCCGATGAACGCACCGGTGATGGAGGACGGGTCGTTGATCGCCGCGGGCGGACCGCCGATCATCAGGTCGTACGAGCCGTTGTTGCCCTTGGCGATCATGTTGGCGTAGTCGCCCGTCTCGATCTCCGCGGTGATGCCGATCTTCTCGAGGTCGCTCTTGACGACCTGCGCGCGCTCGCTGTGACCGAAGTACTGCGAGTTCGTCAGCAGCGTGAGGTCGATGCCGCCGTCGGGGAAGCCGGCCTCCGCCAGCAGCTCCTTCGCCTTGTCGAGGTCCTGCGCGTAGTGCGTGGCCTGCTCTTCGTCGTAGTACTCGCTGTCCTCCGAGATGGGCAGTCCGCCGCTGGCGGTGCCGTACCCGAGGGTGCCGACCTCGTTGAGGGCGTCCAGGTCGAGGGCGTATGCGATCGCCTGGCGCACCTCGGGGATCGCGACCGGACCCTCGGTCAGGTTGAACTGGAGCGCACCATAGAGACCGTGGGCCGTGTCGAGCGTGACGCCGTTCGTCTTCTCGATCGTCGCGTAATCGGTGGCCGGCACATAGTCGATGAACTGCACCTGGCCGCTGACCAGAGCCTTCACGCGGGTCTGCGCGTCAGCCATGAAGATCATCTCGATCTCCTCGAGCTCGACGGAGTCCGCCTCGTAATAGTTGGGGTCGGCCTCGAGGGTGTACGAGACGCCCTTCTTGTAATCGGTCACCATGAACGGGCCGGCTCCGACGGGAACGCCGTTCGCGTCGACCGGCTCCTCGGGAACGATCGCGTTGAGCGGGTTGGCGATGATCTTGGGCAGTGCCGTCTGCGGCTCTGCGAGCGTGAGCACGACCGTCGTGTCGTCCGGGGCCTCGATGGCGGCGATGTTCGCGAACGACGTCTGGTCTGCGGCGCCGTTCTCGGGCACCGCGAGGTACTCGTAGGTGCGCTTCACGTCGGCTGCGGTCAGCGGGTCTCCGTTGGAGAACGCGAGCCCGTCGCGAAGCGTGAAGGTGTAGGTCAGGCCGTCTTCAGAGACCTCGTAGTCGGAGGCGAGCGCGGGGACGACGTCGCCGTCCGGGCCGTACGAGAGCAGGCCGCGGCGCACCAGCGTGATGAGCTGGCGGTTGGCGGAGCCCTGGTCCACGCCGGTCTTGAAACCGGGAGGCTCGGCGGAGAAGCCGATCGTGAGGGTCTGGTCGACAGCTGCATCCGTGCCGCCGGCGCTCGAATCGCCGGCGCAACCGGTCAGGCCCAGGCCGAGCACGAGTGCGGTGGCTCCGGCGACGACGCCGAGCCGTGCACCGCGCCGAGGGCGGATGTTGAGAGTATTCATGCCGTGAATCCGTCTCTTGAGGGCCCGAAGGGGCCGAGGGGAAGAGAAAGTAGTGCTCGGCTGCGATGCCGAGTGCCGGGACCAGGGAGTCATGAGCTGTTCGGGCGCTCACTCACCCGCTCGCCGGGGTTCTGCGGTGAACCTCCTCCTGTCTTCGTCGGTTCGGGAGAAAAGTGGGACACGCTCTTTTTGGGAACGTTCCCGGTAGGTTTTGTCCCACTCTTACGCACGTTGGGAACGATGTCAATATCATGAGGGAAGATTTACCAGACGGTGATCGTCGGGGCGGCTGCGAATGGCCCGTCCGCTACGATGCCATCGACCGAACAGGAGCGATGCATGGCGCACGGAGCAGTGACGATCATCGACGTCGCGCGAGAAGCAGGGGTGTCGAAATCGGCGGCCGCCCGGGTGCTCGCGCAGAAGGGATCGGCGAGCGAGAAGACGCGGACCAAGGTCCTCGAGGCGGCGGATCGCCTGGGGTACCGTCCGAACCAACTGGCTCGCGCCATGAAGTCGGGCACCACGAACATCATCGGCATCGTCGTCCCGGACGTCGCGATCCCCTTCTTCTCGGCGGTGCTGCGCGGTTCGGCCGACACCGCCCGTGCTGCCGGGTTCGAGGTGCTCGTCAGCAACACCGACAACGACGCCGACATCGAGGATCGCGCATTGGAACTGCTGGCTGAGCAGCGCGTGGACGGCGTGATCATCGCGCCCGTCTTCCAGCCGGACCCCGCCGCGATCACGCGGTTGTGCGAGGAGGGGATGCCGATCGTCCTTCTCGATCGCCGGATGCCGGGGCTCGAGCACCTTCCGCTGGTCTCGGTGGACCACGTCGACGCGTCCGAGCGCGCCGTCCAGGCGCTCATCGACGAGGGGCACCGGCGCATCGCGCTTGTCACCGAGGCTTCTCAGGTGCATTCCACCCTGAAGGACTTCACCGACCGGCCGGCGGAGGACGTCGATCTGTCGCTGCTCCGACCCTCAGCCCAGCGCTTGGTGGGGTACCTCCGCGCGCTGGGTCGCGCCGGGCTCGACATCGACGAGCGCCTGATCATCCGCTCCAGCTACACCACGGCGGATGCCCAGAAGGCGGTGGAGGCGTTCCTGGAGACGGGAATCGAGGCCTCGGCGCTGCACGCCACCGACGCCGTGCTCAGTTCGGGTGCCTATCGAGCGCTGCGAGCTCGGGACGTGGCGATCCCCGATGACCTTTCCTTCATCGGGTTCGACGATCAGGACTGGACGACGATGGTGCAACCCGCGGTCACCGTGGTGGAGCAGCCGCGTCAGCGGCTGGGCGCCACGGCGACCACGGCGCTGATCGGGATCATCCGGGGAGCGGCGGCGGAGTCGCGCCCGCAGATGCTCACTGCTGAGCTTCTGGTGCGCGACTCCGTCGCCGCCGCCGCACGGGCGACGAGTCAGCTCCGATAGCTGCGGGCCGTCTCCGGGGAAACGCGGCCATCCTGCACATCGGCCTGAAGGGCTTCGTCCACTCTGGCCGAAGGATCGCCATAGCCGCCGGCGCCGGCCGTCTCGATGGACGCCCACTGACCAGGCTGCAGAACCGTGTAGCCGTGATCGATGGGCCGCGCATCCTCGCTGAGCACGCAGCGTGCCGAAGCGCCGGGACCGCCACCGAACACTCCCCAAGGCTGCGACTTCTGACGACTCGTGTCGAGCCAGAAGTGCACGTCCTCGGCTTCGGCCCGGATCCGGCGCCGAATGCCCATGCCGCCGCGGTACTCACCGGTGCCGCCGGAGTCCTCGATGAACTCGTACGCCTCGACCATGAGCGGGTACTCGGTCTCCAGGCTCTCGACCGGCAGGTTCGAGGTGTTCGTCATGTGCACCTGGACGCCGTCCAGGCCGTCCTTGTTGTACCGGGCTCCGCTACCGCCGCCGATCGTCTCGAGGTACACGAAGTCGCGCCCGCGTGCGTTGTCACGGCCGGAGAAGTGCACCCCGGTGTTGGCGCCGTTGGACGCCCCGGTCACGCGCTCGGGCACGGCGGGAGCCAGCGCCCCCTGGATCAGATCGACGATGCGCTGACACGTCTCGCTGCGGCCGTTGACCGCGGCGGGGGCCGAGCAGTTGATGATCGACCCCTCCGGCGCCTCGATCGTGATCGGTCGGTAGAGCCCCGCGTTGGGGGCGATATCCGAATCGATCAGTGTCTTGATCGTGTAGTACACCGCAGCGTACAGACCGGTCCAGACGACGTTCACACTCGCCCGGACCTGGGGAGGGTTGCCGGCGAAGTCGAAGAGCATCCTGTCGCCGCTGACCACGATCCGCACCCGCAACGTGAGCTCTTCGTCCAGCTCGGGGCAGTCGAACTTGTCCTCGAACGTGTACTCGCCGTCGGGGAACTCGGAGATCGCGACGCGCGTCCGGCGCTCGGTGTAGTCGAGCAGCTCCGCCCCGATGGCACGCACGACGTCGGCACCGTAGCGCTCGCACAGCTCGGTGTACCGCGTCACGGCCACCCGCAGCGCCGCCTCCTGCGCACGCAGGTCGGCGATGCGCTCTTCGGGGATCTGGCAGTTGAGCAGGATGAGTTGAAGGAGCTCGTCCTGACGCACCCCTTCGCGCACCAGGTGGACCGGAGGGATGCGGATCGCCTCCTGGAAGATGTGCGCGTGACCCCGATCGCCGAAATCGGCGTGGTGGGCCAGCGTCGCCGCCCAGGCGGAGAGCTTGCCGTCGATGAAGATCGGCGTCGCCAGCACGATGTCGGGGAGGTGCGAGCCTCCGCCGGTGTACGGGTCGTTGCCGATGAACACGTCGCCCGGGCGGATCTTGTCGAGGGAGTACTGCTCGCGCAGCGCCGACACGATGCCCATGAGCGAACCGAGGTGCAGGGGTGAGCCACCCTCATCTTGGGCGATGGCCTGCCCCTCGGCATCGAAGAGGCTCGCGGTGCAATCGCGGCGCTCCTTGATGTTCGGCGAGAAGGCCGCCTTCACCAGCGTCTCGCTCATCTCCTCGACGATGGTCGACAGGGCGGACCCGACGACCTCGACGAGCACGGGATCCAATTCGATAGCGGTCACTTCTGCTCTCCGATCTCCACGATGAGGTTGCGGTATTCGTCCACACGGCACACGTCCGACGGCAGCAGGACGGTCGTGGTGTCCATCTGCTCCACGATGGCCGGCCCGGTGAAGACATCGCCGGGGGTGAGCAGTGCACGGTCGTAGACCGGTGTGTCGACGTATCCGGCGACGGGGTCGAAGCAGGTGCTCCGAGTCTCGACGACGGCCTTCGCCGGGTCGGACGGACTGATCTCGTCGCGTCGCAGATCCACGTGCGGCGCGGAGCCGGAGGCCTCGAGTCGGAACGTGACGACCTCGACAGCGGCATCCTCTGAACGGTATCCGTAGACGCGCTCGTGCGCCTCGTGGAACAGCTCGATGACGGCATCCGCCCCATCCGCAGCGAAGCGGTGGCCCGCAGGAACCTCGACGGCGAGCTCGAAGTTCTGACCGCGGTACCGCAGGTCCATGCGTCGACGCAGGGTGCGTCCGCTCTCTTCGACCTCCTCTTCGACGAACCACTCCGCCGCGCGAGCGGCGAGCTCGTCGAAGACGTCGTCCACGGCTGCCGCCGTGGTGTCGTCCACCGCGGTGATCAGCGTGCGCATGAAGTCCGTCTTGACGTCGGTCATGAGCAGGCCCAACGCCGACTGCGCGCCCGGGATCTCGGGGATCACGATCGTGCGCATGCCCAGTTCCCGCGCGAGACGCGAGGCGTGGAGAGGACCGGCACCGCCGAAGGGAACCAGCGCGTAGTCGCGCGGGTCGTATCCGCGCTGCACGCTGACCACGCGGATCGCGCGCGCCATGTTGGCGGTGACCACGCGAAGGATGCCGAGGGCGGTCTCCTCCACGGACAGTCCCAGCAGCTCGGCCAGGCGCTGGACGGCGGCCACCGAGGCGGAACGGTCGATCTTCATCTGTCCGTTGAGCAGATACTCAGGGTTGAGCATCCGCAGCACCACGTTCGCGTCGGTGACGGCGGCGTCGACGCCGTTGCCGTAGCACGCAGGCCCGGGGAAGGCGCCCGCGCTCTGGGGCCCCACCCGCAGGTGGTTACCGCTGTCGATCCAGGCGAGGGAGCCGCCACCCGCGCCGACCGTGTGGATGTCGAGCATGGGCGAGCGCACCGGTCGCCCATCCAGCTCCATCCCCGCGGTGACCTTCGGGCGTCCCTCCTGAACGAGCGAGATGTCGGAGGAGGTTCCGCCCATGTCGAACGTGATGATGTCGTCGAAACCGGCGGCCGAGCAGATCTGCGCCGCCCCCACGACACCGGTGCTGGGCCCGGAAAGGACCAGGCGGACCGGCAGCGACTCGGCGGTCGAGAACGGGATCACCCCGCCGTTGCTCTGCGTGACATGCGGGACGGCGGTCAGGCCGCGGTCGGCGAGCACCCCGCGCAGACGGGCGAGGTAGTTCGCGACGACCGGACCCACGTAGGAGTTGGTGACGACAGTGGACAGGCGCTCGTACTCCCGGAACTCAGGGAGCACGTCACAGGAGAGCGAGACATAGACCTCGGGCATCTCCTCGCTGATGATCTCGCCGATGCGTCGCTCGTGGTCGGCGTTCAGGTAGCTGTACAGCAGACACACCGCGATCGATTCGACCCCGGCATCCTTCAGCTCCCGGACCGCACGGCGGACGTCGTCCTCATCCAGCGGGGTCTCGACGGCGCCGGTGTGACGCACGCGCTCGGTGACCTCCTTGCGCAGATGCCGTGGCACCTGCGGTTCGGGCTTGTCCGCCTGGGGGTCGTACATGCTCGGGCGGCGGCCGCGTCCGAGCTCGAGCAGGTCACGGAAGCCGCGCGTGGTGATGAGGCCGGTCCGCGCGCCTCGTCCGGTCAGTAGAGCGTTCGTGCCGACCGTCGTGCCGTGGGCGAAGTACCCGACCTCGTCGATCGTCCGGGAGCCGATCTGGTCGAGGATGGCCTCGACGCCCTCGACGATCGCGCGTCCCGGGTCGTCGGGCGTACTGGAGACCTTGCGCACGTGCACGCGCCCCGTGCCCTCATCGAAGGCGCACACATCGGTGAAGGTGCCGCCGGTATCCACTCCGATGCGCAAGCTCATGCCGTCACCGCTTCCTGATCGTCGTTGCTGTTGTCATTCGTTCCATGCTCACGCCGAACGGCCTCCGCGTCGAACGGGATGCCCCGCTCGAACGCTCCGTTCACCTGGCACACCTGCGCAGCCTGCGCGCTGGCGGCGACGAGGGTCGATCGCAGATCGCGCCCCGCCCCGATGCCGACCAGCACGCCCGCGATGAACGCGTCGCCCGCGCCCAGCGTGTCGCGCACGTGCACGCGGTCGGCCTCCTGGTGCAGGATGCCGTCGGCGGACCCGAGCAGCGCTCCCTCGGATCCGCGTGTCACCAGAGCGTATTCCGCTCCGGCGTCCAGCACGCGACGGACCAGCAGTCCGGCCTCCTCCTCGCCGAGATGACCGCCGGAGAAGCTCGCCAGATGCAGGTGAGGGAGGTAGGGCTCGGCGTCGCGAGGATCGAACCGGCTGCCGAAGTCGAACGACACCTGTGCGCGCTCTGCCATCTCGGGCACCCGGCTGAGCAGGGTGCCCGCGTACCCGGAGTGCACGATGTCGTACTCCTCCATCGCCTTCAGGTGAGCGTCCTCCAGTTCGAAGAGCGCTGTCGTGCGATCGGATCGGAGGAACACCCGGTCGTTGCCGACCAGTTCGACATCTGCTGTCGCGTTGGGAGCCTGCACGACGCGCGTGAGCGTGGTGTCGACGTGCTCCGCCCGCAACGCGCGCAGGATCTGTCGGCCCGCAGCGTCGTTGCCGAGCACACCGAGGTAGCCGGCTCGTGCCCCGAGCCTGGCGGCGAACACGGCGACATTCACCGCGTTGCCGCCCGGATACATCATCGCCTGATGCAGGTATCTGTCGGCGACGTTGTCACCGGCACCGAGGACTCTCATGGGAAGCTCCCGCCCGCCGTTCAGTACGCGATCTTGTACATGTAGCGGCGCTGGGAGGTGTCGTGACCCCGTCGCGCGGCCACGTGATCGAGCACACGGCGCTCGGCACTCATGAGAGCCAGCACACTTAGGTCCGGTCGGGACTCGGCGGGGATGCCAGGCAGAGTGAATCGCGCAGTGTCGACGGCGGCGGAGTTGCGTGTCTGCTTCTCGGCGAAGCGAACGACGCGTTCGCCTAGTTCTCGGCTGGCATCCTCAGCGACGAGGGTGACCACAGTGGTGTCTTCGAGCACCATCTCGAGCGGGCCGTGGAAGAAGTCGCCGGCGTTGATGGCCGCCGAGTTCATCCAGCTCATCTCCTGGAAGTAGCACCACGCCATCATCTTGGCCATGCCGTACGCCGGTCCGCCGCCGACGATGTAGCTCAGGGGCGCGTCCGCGGCCGACAGCAGGTCGGCGACGCGCTCGCCCGCCTCGGCGACCTCGTCCTTGACGGCGCGCAGCGCGCCGGGAAGTGCCGGGATGCCGCGGCGGAGCTCTGCCGCCTTCTCCGGGGCGCCGAAGGCGTCCAGCAGCGCTGCCGCGACCTGCTCGTTGTGGACGAGCTTGGGCTCGGTGATGGAGATCGTGTCCGGGTAGTCGAGGTGAACGTCGCCGATCTGCGACAGCCCGTTCTCACCCTGGCGGGAGATGCCGGCAACGATCGCGCCGCGCTCCTTGGCGAACGTCGCTGCGGCCACCGTCTCGGGGGTGTTGCCCGAGTGCGACGCCGCGACGACGAGCGACTTCTCGTTCAGGCCGATGGGCGCACGTGAGGTCAGCTCGGCGCTGGTGATCCGCTGCGAGACGATCCCGGATGCGTAGCGGTCTAGCAGGTCGAAGGCGGGGTAGGTCCCGAAGTGCGAACCACCACATCCCACGAGGTAGACGCGCTCGACGCCGCGCTCCACGGCGCGCTCGACCAGGGAGCGGGCCTTGCCATCCTGGTCGATCGCGTGCTGGACACACGCTTCGAAGTCGTCGGGGACCGGAATCAATTCGCTCATCGCTATCGCTTTCTCTGCGTCACTTCGCCGTCCAGGCGGATGTGGAACGTTCCCACACCGATACTCTTGCCTAAATTGGGAACGGTGTCAATAGCGAGGTGTGCGGGTTTGGCGGCGGCTCTGCACCGTCCGCCGAAACCGCTAGGAGAAACGATCGATGCGGAAGGGCTGCAGCACCGGGGCGGGGCGTCCGGTCAGGAGTTCCTCGGCCACGAGCTCTCCGAGGATGAGGCCGAGCGTGGCGCCGGAATGCGTGAATAGCACCGAGAGACCGGGCACCGCCTCCACGGCGCCGACCACCGGTTCACCGTCGCCGGGGATCGGCTTGGGTCCAAGGCCGATGCGACGAACTGTGAGACGCGGAGCGCCGGCAAGCACCTTTGCTGCTTCGGCAAGCAGGCCTGTCACCGTTCCTTCCGGCACTGTGAATTCTCCGTTCCCCCCGCGGACGACGGACTCCTCGGCCCATCGGGAGTCGAGCGCCACGCCCCCGTCGGGCATCGGCCGGACGGCGACCCGCGGAGTGTTCAGCACAGTGCGCACGGGCGCGGCCAGCGGATCGGCCACGACGAGACAGGCCGGCACCGTCGCATCTGGCACCGACACACCGAGGGAGGCGAGCTGAGCAGGCGCATCGGCGCCCGTGGCGAGCACCACCCGGTCCGCGCGAACCAGACGCCCGCCATGCAGTCGAACGCCTCGCACGCCGTCTTCATCCCGCTCGACGTCAGCAGGCCCGACGCGCTCGAGCACCGTCGCGCCACCGGCGACTGCCTGCGCGAGGAGCTCCCGGATGATGTGCGGCAAGTCGATCCAGCCCTCGCCCGGATTGAAGATGGCGCCTTCCTCGTGGACGGCTTGTGCACGGACATCCGGCAGTCGAGCGGCGATCTCCGAACGGGTCACCCAGACGGTGTCGTAGCCACGTGAGCGCTCGTGCTCGAAGATGTCGCGCAGCGATTCGCCCCGGTCAGCCCACTTCAACGCTCCCTCGAAACGCAGATAGCGTTCGCTGCCTGGGCGTCGGGCCTGCCAGCTGCGGTACCGATCGATGCCGAGCATGCGCAAGGTGTGGTAGTCGCGCGAACGGATGCCGGAGGAGTTGATCCACGCCAGAGAGCGACCCGATGCTCCGTCGCCCAGAGTCCCGGCGCTCAACAGTGTCACCTTCGCACCACCGCCCACCAGATGAAGGGCGGTGGACGCTCCGAGGATGCCGCCACCGACGACGATGACATGGAGGGGGCGGGACGTGGGCATCTGGTTCCTCCGGTTTGGGCGCCGGCCCGTTCCGGCCGCGTTCGAGTGGTCAGTCTGGACGGGCACCGGTGATCTCCGCAAGTCCAAACAGGGGTCATTCCACCGCGAGACGACGCGCAGCTGCGTGGTGAGTCACGACCGAGGCGCCCGACGCTCGCGCCCGAACAGGGCGTGCAGCAGCGGCAGCACCGACACGCACATCAGCGCGACACCCCAGCCCGATGCGGGCTCGAGCAGCAGCACGCCGCCGATCAGCATCCCGCCGAACAGCACGGCCGACACCGCGCGGTACGCGACCCGGATGATGCGGTCGAGCCGCAGCTCGAGGCTCGAGATGTCGAACGTCAGCGAGCCCGAGTCGAGGCGGTCGAGCACGCCGTCGACACGGGCGGGCAGCCGCCACATCGACGACATGTTCGACATCGCCTGCGCGCCGAGGTCCTGCATGAAGTTGCCGCTCTCGTCGCGCAGCAGCTTGGTGGCGTACGGCTCGACGGGCTCCCAGATGTTGAAGGCCGGGTCGAGTGCGCTGCACATGCCCGAGGTGAGCGACACGGCGCGCAGAAGCAGCAGCAGCTTCTCGGGGAACTGCACGGGCAGCGACCGCACGGTCTCGCCGAACTCCATGCCGAACTTCTGCAGCTCGCGCGGGTCGACGTCGCGCAGCTCGTTGAAGCCCATCCCGCCGAACCGCGCGAACAGCATGCTGAGGGCGCGTTCGAGCTCGGCGGTGTTCGTCGACGGAAGCAGCACGCCGATCTGCTGCGCCGCGGCGATCATCCCCCGGCTGTCGCGGCCGGCCACGGCGATCACCAGGGTGCGCAGGCCGGCGCGGATGCCGTCGGGCACCTCCGCCATCATCCCGAAGTCGATGAACGTCAACCGCCACGAGCCGTCGGGCAGCGGGGTGACGAAGATGTTGCCGGGGTGCGGGTCGGCGTGCACGAACGAGTGCGTGAAGACCTGGTCGAGCATCACCTGCGCGAACACCTGCGCTACCTCCGCGGGGTCGATCCCGGCCGCGCGCAGGGCGGCGGTGTCGCTGATCTTGATCGCGGTGACGTCTTCGAGCGTGAGCACGCGGCGGGTGGATCGCTCCCAGACCACTGCGGGCGCGCCGACCCGGGCATCCGCGGCGAAATCCGTCGCGAAGCGCTCGGCGCTCGCCGCCTCGTGCAGGTAGTCGATCTCCTCCTGGCAGGTCTGGGCGAACTCCTCGACGAGCGCGGGCGCGTCGACGCGGGATGCCACGATGCGCACCCGCTGCGCCCAGCGCGCCACCCGGCGCAGGGCCGCGAGGTCGACCGCGACGATCCGGTCGATGCCGGGGCGCTGCACCTTCACGATCACCCGGTCGAGGCCGGTGTCGGCCGCGTCGATCGCCGAGAGGGTGGCGCGGTGCGCCTGGCCGAGGGACGCCGCTGCCACCGGCACCGGGTCGAATGTCGCGAACGCGTGCGGCAGGGGCATCCCGAGCTCCGCCTCAGCGGCCGCGCGGATGTCGTCGAACATCTCGGCGGGCACCTCGTCCTGCAGGTCGGCGAGCTCGGCGGTGATCTCGGGCGGCAGCACGTCGAGGCGCGACGACATGAACTGGCCGACCTTGATCATCAGTCCGCCGAGGTCGACGGCGAGCGCGCGGAAGCGACGGGCGAGCCGCAGCATCCGCCCCTCTCGCGTCCGGTCGGCGACGCGGGCCAGCCCGACTCGGGGCAGCACCAGCTCGAACCACCAGATCTGCACGAACGCACGCGCCGCGAAGCGCAGGATGCACCGATAGCGAGCCCGGTGCTGGGGAGTCTGCTGCAAGCCCGTGCTCCCTTCTGCGGGGGTCACCCCTCGGCGAGGATCGCGTACAGCCTACGCCGGGCGTCTTCGAGGATCTCGACGCCCTCCTTCACCTGCTCCGGCGTGCCGCTGCGACCGAGCTGCGCGGCGGCGCTGGCGAGCTCCATGCCCGCCTTCGCCAGGCCGCTGCCGTGACCGGGCGCGCGGCTGCCGCGCTGACCGGCACCCTCCCACGGCGCGGGCTTGGCGGCGAGCTCCTCCGACTCGGCGACCCCGGCCTCGGTGAGCGAGTACGTCTTGCGTCCGGCCTGCTCGTCGGCGGTGATGACGCCCTCGTCGGCGAGCAGCTGCAGGGTCGGGTAGACCGATCCGGCGCTGGGCTTCCACGCCCCGCCCGAGCGCTCGCTGATCTCGCTGATGATCTGGTAGCCGTGCATGGGGCGCTCGGCGAGCAGCGAGATGACCGCCGCGCGCACGTCTCCGCGAGCCATGCGCGAGCCGCCGGTGCGCTGCTCGAATCCGGTGCGCAGCTGCTCGACGGCCTCCCACACGCCGGCGAGCGGATTGCCCGCGCCGTTGCTGGAGCCGAAGTTGAACCCACTGGAGGGGAACGATCCGTTCATGATGACCTCCTGTTGTTGAACGATGCTCAACGATATGTCGTTGAGTGTCGTTCAGCAAGAGGTTCCGGTGCGCTCACGGCGACTTCGAAGGTCTCAGAGCCCCTGGTCGGGCGCGCCGCGCTCCGACGCGAGCACGGCCAGCTCCTCGGCTGCGGCGCGCAGCGCCCGCACGACCTCGACCACCGTCGCGTCGTTGATGCGCGCCGCCGGCCCCGAGACCGAGACGGCGGCGGGCTGGCCGATTCCCTTCACCGAGACGGCGATGCACCGCACGCCGACCTCCTGCTCGCTGTCGTCGGCGGCGAAGCCGCGTGCGCGCGCGCGACGCAGATCGGCGATGAACGCCTCTTCGTCGGTGATGGTCTGCGGCGTGAACCGGGGAAGGCCGGTGCGGGTGATCAGAGCGCGCACCTGCCGCTCGGGCATGGTCGACAGCATCGCCTTGCCCACACCGGTCGAGTGCGGCAGCACGCGCCGGCCGATCTCGGTGAACATGCGCATGCGCTGACGCGACGCCACCTGGCCCGCGTACAGCACGAGGTCGCCGTCGAGCACGGCGAAGTTCGCCGTCTCGTGGAACTGGTCTTCGAGCCGGCGCAGCAGCGGCTGAGCGGCGTCGGCGAGCGGGGGCACGGCGTGCCGGCCGAGCGTGATCAGGCTGGCGCCGAGCGCGTAGCGCCGGTCTTCGAGCTGACGCACGTAGCCGAGATGGTTGAGCGTACCGAGCAGCCGGTGCGCGGTCGGCACCGCCAACCCCGTGCGTCCGGCGATGGATGCCAGCGACGCCTCGCCTCCGGATGCCGACAGCGCCTCGAGCAGCGAGAACGCGCGCGCCACGGACTGCACCGTTCCCGCCGGCGCGGAACCGTTCGGGGTGGTTCCTCGGTCTGGGGTTTCAGCTGTTCCCACCATAAGTTCCATCATATGAAATCGGCACTCCGAAAGATGCACTGTTGCCTAATCTGGAACTGCACTTTTAGAGGGGAATGACATGACGGCTCGCCAGATCGTCGCCGTCACCTATGCCACGGCGGCACGGGCGGTCGACCTCGCAATGCAGATCGGTGCCGAGCGGGGCGTGCGTCCCGTGGTCTCTGTCGCCGACCCGTCGATGACCGTGATCGCCTTCGGCATGGCCGACGGCGCGACGCCGCACAGCGTGGAGACCAGCCGTCGCAAGGCCGCGACCGCGGCATCCACCCGTCGTCGCACCGCACTGATCCCCGAAGCGGTCGCCGTCGCGCTGCCGCTCGGCACGGGCGGCCTGCTGACGACGATTGACGGCGGACTGCCCATCTACTTCGGCGAACAGCACGCCGGCGGTCTCGGTGTCGCCGGCGGCACCCCCGCTCAAGACGCGGAGATCGCCCTGGAGACCCTGCGCCGGATCGGCGCTCGAACAGAAGGAATGGAACTATGACCTCGCACCTCAGTCGCGCCGATCTCTCGGTCGCTGCTCCCATCGTCGAGTTCGCCGAGGCGGCGCTCGCCGAGAGCGGGCGCGACATCGACGAGTTCTGGGCCGGCGCCAGTGCGATCATCCACGAACTCGGCCCCCGCAATGCAGAGCTGCTTGCGAAGCGCGACGAGCTGCAGAAGAAGATCGACGACTTCCACCGCGAGAACCCGGGCCTGCCCGACAAGGACGCCTATCGCGCCCTGCTCACCGAAATCGGCTACCTGGTGCCGGTGCCCGAGAAAGTGTCGGTGACCACCGAGAACGTCGACCCCGAGATCGCCTCGATGTCGGGCCCGCAGCTGGTGGTGCCGCTGCTGAACGCCCGCTTCGCGATCAACGCCGCGAACGCCCGCTGGGGCTCGCTCTACGACGCGCTGTACGGCACCGACGCGATCGACCAGACCGGCGAGCTGGCCCCCAGCAAGGAGTTCAACTACACCCGCGCCGCCGCGGTCGTCGAGCGCGGCCGTGAGCTGCTCGACCAGATCGCCCCGCTCACCGAGGGCTCGCACCGCGACGCCACCGGGTACGCCGTCGACGCCGGCGGCCTGATCGTGCGCACCGAGGGCGGCGACCGCCGCCTGGCCGACCCGGCCGGCTTCGCGGGCTACACCGGTGAGGCGGATGCTCCGACCGCGGTGCTGCTCGTGCACCACGGCCTGCACGCCGAGATCGTCATCGACCGCTCGGGCCGCATCGGCACGACGGATGCCGCGGGCGTGCAGGACATCGTCCTCGAGTCGGCCATCACGACGATCCTCGACCTGGAGGACTCGGTCGCGGCGGTCGACGGCGACGACAAGGCCCTGGGCTACCGCAACTGGCGCGGGTTCATGGACGGCTCGATCAGCGAGTCGGTCACCAAGAACGGCCGCACCTTCACCCGCGTGCCGAACGCCGACCGCGTCTACCGCACGGCCGACGGCGGCGAGCTGACCCTGCCCGGTCGCGCGGTGCTGTTCATCCGCAACGTCGGCCACCTCATGCGCACCCCGGCCGTGCTCGACCGCAACGGCGAGGAGGTGTTCGAGGGCATCCTCGACGCCATCATGACCTCGCTCGGCTCGCTGCCCGAGCTCGAGGGCCCGAACAAGGGCACCAACTCGCGCACCGGGTCGATGTACATCGTCAAGCCGAAGATGCACGGCCCCGAAGAGGTCGCCTTCGCCGCCGAGCTGTTCGGCCGCGCCGAGCAGCTGCTGGGCCTGCCGGCGCGCACGATGAAGATCGGCATCATGGACGAGGAGCGCCGCACCTCGGCGAACCTCAAGGCGGCCATCGCCGCGGCATCCGACCGCGTCGTGTTCATCAACACCGGCTTCCTCGACCGCACCGGCGACGAGATCCACACCTCGCTGCACGCCGGGCCCTTCCTGCCGAAGGCGCTGATCAAGCAGCAGCCGTTCATGACGGCGTACGAAGACCGCAACGTCTCGATCGGCCTGCAGTGCGGGCTCGACGGGCACGCGCAGATCGGCAAGGGCATGTGGGCCGAGCCCGACCTCATGCGCGCGATGCTCGAGAAGAAGATCGCGCACCCGCAGTCGGGGGCATCCACGGCCTGGGTGCCCTCCCCGACCGCCGGCACCCTGCACGCCCTGCACTACCACCAGGTCGACGCGATGGCGGTGCGCGAGACCCTCACCCCCACCGGAGACGACGCGCTGGATGCGCTGCTGACTCCGCCGCTCGCCGCCGACGGCGACCTGACGCCCGAGGTCGTGGTGCAGGAGATCGACAACAACGTGCAGTCGATCCTCGGGTACGTGGTGCGCTGGATCGACCAGGGCATCGGCGTCTCGAAGGTGCCCGACATCCACGACGTGGGCCTCATGGAAGACCGCGCGACCCTGCGCATCTCGAGCCAGCTGCTCGCGAACTGGCTGACGCACGGCGTGATCACCGAAGCGCAGATCGACGACAGCCTGCGCCGCCTGGCCGTCGTGGTCGACGAGCAGAACGCGGGCGATCCGAACTACGAGAAGCTCTCATACGCCGAGGGCGACCAGCCGGGGATCGCGTTCACCGCCGCCCGTCGCCTGATCGTCGAGGGAGCCGCGCAGCCCAGCGGATACACCGAGCCGCTGCTGCACGGCCTGCGCCGCGAGAAGAAGGCCGAGCAGGCGTCGGCCTGATCAGGTTTCGCCGTGCCCGAGGTAGGCGAACACACCAGCGTCG
Source organism: Microbacterium sp. (assembly GCF_032084865.1). Taxonomy (GTDB): domain Bacteria; phylum Actinomycetota; class Actinomycetes; order Actinomycetales; family Microbacteriaceae; genus Microbacterium. The sequence goes on along the minus strand of NZ_DAMDLU010000001.1, from coordinate 33,293 downwards.
GTGATCCCGGCCCGGATTGCTCCTACCTCGGCTTGTTCTCCTACGCCGGGTGAGGCGGCCGGGCGCGGGTGAGTCGGCTGCGGATGAGTCGGCTCACGCGCATTCCGGATGCTCGGCGAGGCCGCCACGCCTGATGTCCGCCGCACGGAGGTAGGCGAACACACCAGCGTCGGTGATTCAGGCCCGAATTGCTCCTACCTCGGCCTGTTCGCCTACCCCGGCAGACCGGCATCCCCGGCAGAGAGGCCCCCCAGCCGAGCGACATCCCCGGCCGAGCGACACCGGATGCCAGACGCGGCCGCCCGCGTCAACCCTTCTGTCGTCGCGCGACCGCGAGTCGTACTCTCGTCTCATGAGCGAGCTCACCGCCCCGACCGGGCGCGAACCGGCGCTGCGCGCCATTCCCCGTGACGACGGCTCGGCACCCCGGGTGCTGGTGTTCGGCGCGACCGGATACATCGGCGGGCGGCTCACCCCGCGGCTGCTCAACGCCGGATACCGGGTGCGTGTGCTGGCCCGCGATGCGGCGCGCGCGCAGTCGTTCTCGTGGGGACGCGACGTCGAGATCGTCGAGGGCGAGGCGCAGGATCGCGACACCGTGGCCGCAGCCATGCGCGATGTCGACGTCGTCTACTACCTCGTGCACTCGATGACCGGCGGCAAGGACTTCGAAGAGAAGGACACGGCGGCCGCCGAGTCGGTGGCGGATGCCGCGGCCGCGGCCGGCGCGAGCCGGATCGTGTACCTCGGCGGGCTGCATCCGGACGATGCCGAGCTCTCGCCGCACCTGCGCTCGCGGGTGCGGGTGGGCGAGATCTTCCTCGAGTCCGGCGTGCCGACGCTGGTGCTGCAGGCCGGTGTCGTGATCGGGTCGGGTTCGGCGTCGTTCGAGATGATCCGGCACCTGACCGACGTGCTGCCCTACATGCCCGCGCCGAAGTGGGTGCGCAACCACATTCAGCCGATCGCGATCCGTGACGTGCTGCACTACCTGCTGGGCGCGGCGCGCGTCGACGCGTCGGTGAACACGGCGGTCGACGTCGGCGGTCCCGACGTGCTGCGGTACGGCCAGATGATGAACGGATACGCCCTCGAGGCGGGGCTGCGGCAGCGCGCGATCGCGTCGCTGCCCGTGCTGACTCCGCGACTGGCCTCGCACTGGGTCAACCTCGTCACGCCGGTGCCGCGGTCGATCGCGCGGCCGCTGGTCGAGTCGCTGCAGAACGAGTGCGTGATGAAGAACCACATGATCGACGAGCTGATCCCCCGGCCCGAGGGCGGCCTGACCCCGTACCGGCGGGCGGTCGCGATGGCTCTGGGCCGGGTGGATGCCGACGGCGTCGAGACCAGCTGGCAGGATGCCGAGGTCTCGGGGGCGCCGAGCGACCCGCTGCCGAGCGACCCGGATTGGGCCGGACGCACGGTGTTCACCGACAACAGGTCGGTGCACACGACCGCGCCGGTGACGGAGGTGTGGCGCGTGATCACGGGGATCGGCGGCGAGAACGGCTGGTATTCGTCGCGGTTCCTGTGGGCCGTGCGCGGGGTCATGGATCGCGTGATGGGCGGAGTCGGGCTGCGCCGGGGCCGGCGCAGCCGCTCGACCGTGCGCCCGGGCGACGCCGTCGACTTCTGGCGCGTCGAGGCCGTGGAGGAGCCGCTCGTACTCGAGTCGGGTGACGGCTCTCGGGGAGGTCTGCTGCGGCTGCGGGCCGAGATGATCGTGCCGGGTTCGGCCTGGCTGGAGCTGCGGGCAGTTCCGGATGCCGACGGCACCCGCTACGAGCAACGCGCCGTCTTCTTCCCGCGGGGCCTGCTCGGCCGGTTGTACTGGCTTGCAGTGCTGCCGTTCCACGGCTTCATCTTCACCGGCATGGCCGCGCGCATCACCGCCGCGGCCGAGCGCGGCAGCGCAGTTCCCGTCGACTGAGCCCCCGTCGCCGGCGACCTCACTGCGGCGCGAGCGTAGGCGAACACACGAGCGCAGGAGATTTCCACCGGGATTGCTCCGTCCTCCGCGTGTTCGCCTACCTCCGCGACGGCACGCCCCGAAACGCCACCCACCACAACACACACCCCTGGCGCCAGCGAACGATTAACGATAGATTTTCATCGTCAATCAACGAGAGGCGACCCATGCGACACGGAACAATCCTCCTACTGAAGGTCGTGATCGCGCTCGCGCTCGCGGGCTCGGTTGTCGTGCAGGTGATGATCCTCCCGGCGGTCTGGCGTGACCTCGAAGGCGAGGCTCTCTGGGGGCGCATCACGCTCGTGAGCATCGCGGCACTCGGCGTCCTGACGATGCAGGTCTTCGCGGTCTGCGTCTGGATGCTGCTCACGCGCGTGCGTCGCGGCTCGATCTTCAAGGCATCGTCGTTCCGGCCCGTCGATGTGATCATCGGCGCGATCACGACGGCAGCGGCACTCGCGTTCGCCCTGGCTGCGCTGCTGGCTCCGGGAGAGGTGGCGCCCGGAGCGGTCGGCCTGATCGGAGGTGCGGGGCTGGTGCTCGCCGGATTCGCGCTGCTGGTCGTCGTGATGAAGGCCCTGCTGCGCCAGGCGATCGAGCGCGAAGACGAGGCGCGCACCCTGCGCGACGAACTGGGCGAGGTGATCTGAGTGCCCGTCGTCGTCGACATCGACGTGATGCTCGCCCGGCGCAAGATGGGCGTCGGCGAGCTCGCCGAGCGCATCGGCATCACGCCGACCAACCTCGCGGTGCTCAAGAACGGTCGCGCGAAGGCGGTGCGCTTCACCACGCTGGATGCCCTGTGCCAGGCGCTCGAGTGCCAACCCGGCGACCTGCTGCGCTGGGAACCCGATGAGGGTTTCGACCGCTGACCGCCGCATCGGACGCGAGGTTTGTCAACGGGCATCCGCGAGCCATCCCCGGATGACAGGCTGTACCCCCACCGACAGACGGGAGCCACGATGTCCGACCCCACGCCTTTTCCCACCGACCCGATGAAGGCCGAGGACACCGACCCCGACCTGAGCAAGGATGACGATTCGCGCCAGGCCTCCGGGGCCGCAGATGAAGACCGCCCCGACGACCGCGCGCCCACTCACGACGAGCAGATGCGCGACCGCATGGCGGCAGAGCAGCAGGACTTCGGTCAGAAGTACACGAACATCGACTGACGGGTCGCGCAGCACGCTCACCGACGGCAAGCGAGAGCTCTTCCGAACACGGAAGGCCGACGTCACAGCCGCTCGAGGATCTCCGCGACGATGTCGTCCGGTGCCGAATCGGTCGAGACGACGATGCCGTTCTCGTCGGGTTCCAGGCGCTCGAGCGTCGCGAGCTGCGATGCCAGCAGCGAGACGGGCATGAACTCGTGCGAGCGCGCCGCGGCCCGCTCGGCGAGCAGCGCGTCGGGTCCGTCGAGATGAACGAAGCGGATGCCCGGAGCCGCCGCACGCAGCCGGTCTCGGTACGCCCTGCGCAGCGCACTGCAGGCGACCACGAGACCACTGTCGACGGCTTCCGCGAAGCGCCGCCCGATGGCGTCCAGCCAGGGCCAGCGGTCATCGTCGGTGAGCGGCACGCCGGCAGTCATCTTCGCGGTGTTCTCGGCGGGATGCAGCGAGTCGCCGTCGAGGAACGGCACGCTCAGATGCTGGGCGAGCCGCTCGCCGACGGTCGACTTGCCGCAGGCAGAGACGCCCATGACGCAGATCAGCGGATGCTGCTCATTCACCGCTCGTGCACCTCGTTCACCAGTCGTGCACCGTGCCGCCGTGCCGAGCATCCGGACATCGTCTGAAAGGTGATCACGTAGACCCACCTAATCGGCGTCGTGGAGCGATGTCAACTGATCGACGATGCTGCCAGAGCCCCCACCGTCGATGAACGCCACCGCGCGCACCGGGGCGCCGTCGCCCTGCAGCTTGAACGGGAAGAAGCCCACCTGAACGTGCGCGGCGAGGTCGGCGAGGCCGCAGATGTTCTCGACGATCAGGCCGTCGCCGCCGAGCACGATCTCGTGCACGGGGAACTCGGCGGAGTCGCCGCCGGTCTCGTCGGGGCTGAGGGTGTCGACGGCGAGCACGCGCATGCCGCGTCGCCACAGCTCAGCTGCGGCATCCGGGTGCAGATGCGGATGCCGGGTGGCGCGGTCTTCGCCGAACCACTGCGCCCAGCCGGTGTCGATGATGACGATGGCGGGCACGGCTGCGGGGATCTCCCCCGCCGCCTCGAGGTCGTCCCAGCCGTAGCACTGCCGGTCCGCCAGGCCGCGCGGCCGCAGCACGAGCGCATCGCCGACCAGCTCGTCGAGGCGCACGTCGGCCATGGTGCGGCCACCGGCGACGGTGTGCGCCGGCGCGTCGATGTGGGTGCCGGTGTGCGATCCCATGTCGACCCGCTCGACATGCACCCCGTCGCGCTCCACGGTCAGCGCCGGAGTGATCTCCACGTGCGGGTCGCCCGGGTAGACCATCATGCCGTCGCGGATGGGATGGCTCAGGTCGCGCAGCATCCGCTCACACCTTCCCGGCCGGCTCGGACGCGTCGACGGCGTCGGCGAGATTCCCGACGGGAGTGCCTCGCTCGGTCACCCGCGTCGGCCACGACACGAGCAGGTACAGCGCGAACGTGATCACGAACGCCGGGGCGGTCGAGCCGAACGGCAGCGGGAAGACGTACGCCCACACGTAGGCGAGCACGGCGCCGACCACCCATGCGCCGACGGCCAGCCAGTTGACGCCGCCGCGGTACCAGTAGCGTCCGCCACGCGTGCCGAGGATGTCGCGATCGTACGAGGCGCGCTTGATCACGTAGTAGTCGACGATCATGATCGCGAAGATCGGCGCGAACAGCGCGCCGATGGTCACCAGGAACGTCGTGAACTGGTCGAGCAGGCCGAAGAAGGTCGCGCCGATGATCGAGAGGATGCCGACCACGAGGGCCGTGGGCAGGAAGCGCAGGCGCGTGCCGGGCACGGCGTTGACGACGGTGGTCACCATGCCGTAGACGACCATCGTGTTGGTGGCCATCACCGACAGGAAGATCGCGACGCCGAAGATCCAGCCGAAGGGCTCGATGATGGTCACCGGGTCGAACGGCACCGCCTCGCCGCCGTTCAGGATGACGTACGCCATCGCGGTGGCGCCGAGCGACATCGAGATGATGGTCGACAGCGTGTAGCCGACGCCCGCGCCGACCACGCTGGCGCGGTTGCTGCGCCCGAGGCGGTTGATGTCGGCCGACAGCACCGTCCACGAGATGGCCGTGGCGAGCACGACGTCGAAGACGAGGCCGGAGGTGTAGAACGGGGCATCCGGAGCGGCGATCGAGGTGAACTCGGCCGGGCTGAACGTCGTGAACGCGGTGACGAAGATGTAGGCCGCGATGGCGAGGATGATCACGGCGAACCACGGCTCGACGCGGGCGACGCCGGCGTGGCCGAAGATCGCGAGGATCACGACGATCGTCTGGCAGAGCACGGCGAAGACGACCGGGTTCGAGAAGCCGGTGAAGGTCATCACGACGTAGTCGAGCGCGATGCCGGCGAGCATCGCCTGCACCCAGCTCCACCCCATGAGGATGACGACGTTCGCGGCGACGGGCAGCAGGCTGCCGCGGGTGCCGAACGGCCCGCGCGTGAGCGCCATGGTGGGCAGCCCGGTGCGGCGCCCGATGGTGCCGACCGCGACGAGCACGGCAGCACCCGCGACGGTGCCGCCGACGATGAGCAGCAGCACGATGCCGTAGGGCACGTCGGGTACGAACAGGGTGCCGGTCAGCAGGGTGGTGACCACGAGGTTCGCGGCCAGCCAGATCATCAGCAGGCGCCCGGTGGCGTAGGTTCCGCGAATGGGGCCGGCGTCGTCGGACTGCGCCTGCAGTCGCTGCTCGAGACGGGAGTAGAGGGACATCGGAAAGCTCCTTCGCTTCGCGATCGTGCGCTCGCGCGCAGGGTGAGGGGTCAGGGCGTCTCGGTGGAGGTGACGGGTGAGAGGTGCTCGTGCACGGCGATGAGCCGGTCACCGTGCAGCGCGAAGACGATGGTCTCGCGCTCGCGGTACGAGTCGTCGCCGTCGGCGGTGTGCACCGTCGTGTCGACGGTGTGCGTGAAGATGCCGCCTCCGTCGAACACCTGCACGCGGCTGTCGCTGGATGCGCACGAGAGCACGCTCCAGCCGCTCTCGAGCCACTGCGCCCACAGGTGCTCGTAGGCGGCGCGGCTGTCGAGGCGGGCGGGCTCGGTGTGGAAGACGAAGGAGGCATCCGGCGCGAACGCGTCGAAGTACCGCGCGGTGTCGGTCGCCGCGAAGGCGTCGACGATGGCGGCGGCGGCATCGGCCACCGCGTTCGGGTCGGGAGTGGTCATGCTCGGTCTCCTTCGGGGGTGCGGATGCCGGTGGGCCGAGGCGCCATGGCGCTGAGCAGCTCGTAGACGACGTGGCTGGCCGCGACGGCGGTGAGCTGGGCGTGATCGTAGGCGGGGGCGACCTCGACGACGTCGGCGCCGACGATGCGGAACCCGGCGAGGGCGCGCAGCATGCGCAGCAGCTCGCGGCTGGTCATGCCGCCCGCCTCGGGGGTGCCGGTGCCGGGGGCGTGCGCGGGGTCGAGCACGTCGATGTCGATGGAGATGTAGAGCGCCTTGTCGCCGATGCGTGCGTGCATCCGCTCTATCGCGGATGCCACGCCGTGCGTCTCGAGGTATTCGCTCGTGATGACGGCGAAGCCGAGGCGCTCGTCGTCTTCGAGGTCGCTCTTGTCGTACAGCGGGCCGCGGATGCCGACGTGCATGCTCGCGGTCATGTCGATGAGCCCCTCCTCCGAGGCGCGCCGGAACGGCGTGCCGTGGGTGGTGGGGGCGCCGAAGTAGGTGTCCCACGTGTCGAGGTGCGCGTCGAAGTGCAGCACCGCGACTGGGCCGTGCACCGAGGCGACCTCGCGCAGCAGCGGCAGCGCGATGGTGTGGTCTCCGCCGATGATGACGAGGCGGTCGGCGTTGGCTCGGAGGGCCCGCGCGCCGGCCTCGATCTCGGCGACGGCGGCGGAGATGTCGAACGGGTTCGCCACGATGTCGCCGGCGTCGGCGACCTGCTGGGCGGCGAAGGGCGAGACGTCCTGCGCGGGGTTGTACGGCCGCAGCAGACGCGAGGCCTCGCGCACGTGCGACGGGCCGAAGCGGGCGCCGGGGCGGTAGCTGACGCCGCTGTCGAACGGGATGCCGGCGACGGCGACCTCGGCCCGCTCGACCTCGTCGAGGCGGGGGAAGGTGGCGATACCGGCGAAGCGCGGCACGACGCTGGCGTCGACCGGGCCGCGCGGGGTGAGTTCGTTCTCACCGGAAACTGGATGTTGCATATTTGACAACCTTTGGTACGTTGGAGGCAACCTTTGAGTGACCATACGCGCGTCGTACGGCGTGCGTCAAGAGCACGCCGGCCTGTTTCGAGGAGCATCCATGCGCGCCATCCATCCGCACGCCGATGCGGTGACCACACCGATCGGCGCGAAGCTGCGCGCGGCGCGCACGAGTCAGGGCATGTCGCTCAGTCAGCTGGCGGCCACCAGCGGGCTGTCGAAGGGCTTCCTCAGCCGGGTGGAGCGCGATGAGACATCGCCCAGCGTCTCGACGCTGGTGCAGCTGTGCCAGGTGCTCTCGCTGCCGGTGGGGGCCCTGTTCACCGAGCCCGAGATCCAGCACGTCACCTTCGCCGACGCCCCGCGGATCAACCTCGGCGGCATGCACGCCGACGAGCGCCTGCTCTCGCCGCGCAGCGAGGAGCGGGTGCAGCTGCTGCGCTCGGAGCTCGAGCCGCACGCGCACGGCGGGTCGGAGCTGTACACGATCAACTGCGACGTCGAGGTGCTGCACGTCATCGCCGGCGAGGTGACCGTGCGCTTCGCCGACCGCTCCGTCGTGCTCGGCGCCGGCGACGCGCTCACCTTTCCGGGCCGCCAGCCCCACACGTGGGAGGTCACCGGCGGTGCGCCCGCGAGCGTGGCCTGGGTGATCGTGCCGGCACCCTGGAGCGGGTCGGCCTGAGCGCCGCCGGGCGGGGGAACACCGTGCGGCGCCCGACCAGGGCATCCGCTCTACTCTTGAACGTCTGCCTCATCCCCTCTCGAGGCGCACTCAGGAGCCGCATGTCCACCGCATCCGTCGATGACCCCGCCCGCTACCGGCCGAACCCGTCGGTGCTGACCGCGCTGAAGAGTCCGCGGATGCTGACCCGCGAGGTGCTCGCCGGACTCGTGGTGGGGCTGGCCCTGATCCCCGAGGCGATCGCGTTCTCGGTGATCGCCGGGGTCGATCCGAAGGTGGGGCTGTTCTCGTCGTTCATCATGGCGGTATCGATCGCGTTCCTCGGCGGCCGACCGGCGATGGTGACGGCCGCGACCGGCGCCGTGGCGCTGGTCATCGCGCCGGTGGCGCCGACGTACGGCATCGACTACTTCATCGCGACGGTGATCCTCGCCGGGGTGTTCCAGGTGCTCCTCGGGGTGCTGGGTGTGGCGAAGCTGATGCGGTTCATCCCGCGCAGCGTGATGGTCGGGTTCGTGAACTCGCTGGCGATCTTCGTGTTCAGCTCGCAGTTCCCGCAGCTGATCGACGTGCCGTGGCTGGTGTATCCGCTGGTCGCGCTGGGCATCGCGGTGATGATCGTGATGCCGCGCATCACCAGGGTGGTCCCCGCCCCGCTCGTCTCGGTGGTGATCGTGACTGGGGTCGTGCTCGCCTTCGAGATCGCGGTGCCGACCGTTGGCGATCAGGGCGAGCTGCCGCGCAGCCTGCCGTCGCTGTTCATCCCGAATGTGCCGCTGACGTGGGAGACGTTCACGATCATCGCGCCGTTCGCACTCGCCGTCGCGCTGGTCGGGCTGATGGAGTCGCTGCTCACCGCGAAGCTGGTCGACGAGATCACCGACACCCACTCGCGCAAGGGCCGCGAGGCGTGGGCGCAGGGCGTCGCGAACATCCTGTCTGGCGCGTTCGGCGGCATGGGCGGATGCGCGGTGATCGGCCAGACGATGATCAACGCGAAGGAGTCGGGCGCGCGCACCCGCATCTCGACGTTCTGCGCCGGTGTCTTCCTGTTCCTGCTGGTGGTCGTGTTCGGCGACTTCGTCGCGACGATCCCGATGGCGGCGCTGGTCGCGGTGATGATCATGGTCGCGATCGGCGCCTTCGACTGGCACAGCGTGCGCCCGTCGACTCTGAAGCGGATGCCCAAGAGCGAAACCTTCGTGATGGTCTCGACCGTCGTGCTCGTGCTGCTGACGCACAACCTCGCCGTCGGCGTGGTCGGCGGTGTGCTCGTCGCGTCGGTGCTGTTCGTGCGGCGCGTGGCGCACCTCGTCGACGTGACGCGCTCGGTGTCGGACGGTGTCGCCCGGTACGTCGTGACCGGCGAGCTATTCTTCGCGTCGAGCAACGACCTGACGACACTGTTCTCTTATGGTGCCGACCCTTCTCGCGTGGTGATCGACCTGTCGCGGTCGCACGTGTGGGACGCGTCGACCGTCGCCGCGCTGGATGCCATCGAGACGAAGTACGCGGCGTACGGGAAGACCGTCGAGATCGTGGGGATGAACGACGCGAGCGGGGTGTTTCACGGGCGCTTGAGCGGCGGGTTCGAGTAGGGAAGAACTCACGCCTGCACGAACGCCACCGCCCGCACCGGCGCGCCGTCGCCCAGCAACGCCTGGCCCCTCCTGACGCGCTGAGCGTGCCGAAGTACCCCTAGCCCCACATGCGGCAGGCACCACAGCTAGCGGATGCGCCGTGACCGCGCGGACGATTGCCGACGCGCAGGATCAGGCTGCGATGTCGAATCGTGCTCGGCCACCCCGGCGCGGCGCGCGGGCAGGGTCGACGTGTGGTGGTGGCACGAACCAGACAGTGTTGCCGCGGCCGGGTGGGTCGATGCGGATGTTCCACCCGTTGTCGTGGATGCGATGATGACAGGTCTCGCAGAGCAAGACTCCATTCGCCAGGTCGGTCGGTCCGGCGTCGCGTTGCCACCATCGAATGTGATGCGCCTTGGCCATGCTGGGCGGCAGCCCGCACATGGCGCATCCGCCGTCGCGTTCGGCGAGAGCGAGACGCTGGGTCGGGGTGAACAGTCGTCGCCTACGCCCCCAGTCGAGCACTTCACTGTCTCCGCCGAGAACGCACGGGATGATCCCGCCGTCGGCGGCCATGCGGCGTGCGGCGCTGATGCTGATCGGCTGATCGATCCCGTCGATCGTCGCCGAACCGGTGCCCGCCTGAAGGTCCTGCAGAGTCATCCGCACCACCACCGTCGCCCCTGCGAGCGCGGGCGTCTGCGCGGTGCAGCCGAGCATGTGTGATCCGAACAGGCTCAGAGCGTCGGCCTGCAGCATCGGGACGGTACGGCGATCGGCATCCGGCGCCTCGGGATCCGGTGCATTCTGTCGGGCCGCGAATGCGGCGGTGACGTATCCGCGGATCGCGGTGATCACCGGGGCGGCACTCTCGGGGTCGAGCAGCGCGTTCAGGTGAACCATCCCGTCGCGCTCGAACATCGTCAGTGACCGCTTGGCGCGCTGCTCTTCCGCGCGCGGCTCCACTCCGTCAGGGTCCAGCCACGCCTCGGCACGGACGATCAGCTTGCGCACGTCGTCCAGAGACAGCCCGACGGCGACCTCGGTGAGGATCCGCTCGCCCTCGCTCGTCCGCTCAGGCCCTGCCGCGATGCGGCACCGATCGAGCAGGCTGATGATGAGCCCGGCCACCTGCGAACTGACTGCACCGTCAGACAGCGCCTGCCGCACCAGGGGATAGCGCGCAGGAAGCCGATCACCGAGCAGATCCGCCCGGGGAGCCGTCGCCTCCCCGACCTTTATGAGGCGAATCGCATCCCCCGTCGAGACGCCCGTAGTCGCGGCGATGAGTTTCGCCGGCGTGCGATACCCCTGCTGCTTGGCCAGGCTGTCCGCTCCGAGCTCAGGACGCGACTCGCGAGAGATCCCCGCGGCGACGTCGGCGTGCACGGCATCCAGTCGACGCTTCACCATCCCGATAGCGCTGTCGATCGCGATCAACTGCTCACGGGTCAGGTCCGCTGCGTCTTCCGCATCGCCCCAGGATCGATCGAGCGACGACATCGCTTCGATCAATGGCGTGAGCTTCGACATGCATTAATAGTACGTGTGTTCGATACACGTGTCAACACTTCCTCGAAACTTTGTTCTATGAGGTTTGGGCCACTCGCCCCGGGCGTGGTGCTCCGCAGCCCACTGCTCCCAACGCTCAGCCGCGCTGCAATGCGGCGCGCGCCACCGCCCGGATGTGCGGCGTCACGAGGCCGAAGGCACCGGGAGCCGACAGCGCGAGCAGTCCGTCGGTGAGCTCGCGGAGCACGCGATCCGATTCACCCCGATCGAATCCCGCGCGGGAACGGCCGGAGTCGTACCAGTCGCCGTACTCGTCGTAGCTTCTCGTGTCACGCGCCGCGTGCGCCTGCTCGAGGTATCCGGCGAGCTCGTCGTACGACGCGGCGGATCCATCGGCGACTGCGAGCAGAGCCGCGGCGCGAGAGAAGCGGCTCGAGTCGTACGAGTACGAGTACGTTCGCGCACCGTCCGCAATCGCGCTGACGACCCGCGGTAAGGCCTTGACCGGATCGGCCATCAGCTGCTTCCCGAGTGCGGTGACCACGACCCGTCCTTTCAGCCGCCGGATGAGCCCCGCACGCCGCGCGAACGAGCTGAGCAGATCCGCCGCAGCATCGGCATCCCACTCCACGCCGGCGACGACCCTGTCGACCACGCCGGTCGGCAGCCACCCGCTGGTGGCGTCCTGGTCGGTGCCGTCGGGCCCGACCGCGTCGATCAGGGCGCGAAGCGCGTGGGTCGCCTGTCGCACCGCGTCGACGTCCAGCCGGTTCGCGTCGAGCATCTCGGTGGCGTTCAGATGAGCCCGAAGGGCGAGCCGCCGAACCGGGGTCAGCGGTGCGAGCAGATCAGCGGTCAGCGAGTGGGCGGGGATGCCGTCGGGAATGGTGCGCAGAGTCCCCGAGCGGACGAACGGCAAGACGATGCCGAAGCGACGGACGAGCTCGCGGTTGGCCTGATCCAGATCCAGCGGCTGCGCGCTCGTCTGCCAGTCCTTCGAGGGCCGCAGCGAACTGTCGATGCCGGCACCCACGATCGACACACTCGCGTCTCCCGCCTGCGGGTCGGGCGCGCGATCAACGGTGATGTCGACATCGTACGGAAACGACGGCACCCGCACCGCCGCCTCCGCCAGCGCGGTTGGCTTGTCGAAGAAGTCGTCATCCGCGTAGCGCACGGGACGGGCCGCGAACGGTATCTGCCACTCGTCTCGAACCACCCAGTTCTCGCCGCAGTAGACGTCCGGGTGGCGATACCCGAGTGCTTCGATGTCGTCATCACACGCTTCGACGCCGATGCTGAGCAGGTAGGTCTCCCACAGCCATGTCTCAGGCGAGTGCTTCGGGAGCTCGATCGTTCTGTCCCACTCCGGGCGACCCGCAACCGACACCTCGACGCGCACGGCCGACGGAACGAACAGGTGCTCGCGATAGTTCATGCAGGCGACGATAGGCATCCGCTCCGACGCTCACCGCGCCGCATCCCGCGACCTGTGGAACACCTCTCAGACCCAGCCATTGTGCAGAAAGACTGGCCTCGATGCGACAGCCGTCAGCGCGCCTGATACTCGGTGCGCAGCGCCTCGCGGTTCGAGCGTGCACCCTGCTGTAGACGAGCGAACAGCCATGCCGGGTCGATCTGCAGGAAGTAGCGGAACAGGATCGTCACCGACTTCTGCGTCACCCGGCGGTCGTCGATCAGCAGCTGCACAGCATGATCGACCGACCACACCGCGGCGGTCACACCGTCGACTTTCACGACCCACGACCAACCGGCCACTCGCACATCCGGCGACACCTGCTCGATGATCGCGCTCAGTCGCGTGCCGCGCCGCACGCGCACCACCGCGGCGTGCGAGACGACATCGTCGCCGGCGGCGACGCTTTCACGATCGACATGCACCTCGACGGATGAACCGAGCACGACCTCGAGCCTAGTTCGCGGCGGGTACGGTTTACCCGGCGCGCCTCTCCGCCACGGTCGCCTCGCACACGGCATCCGTCGGGTCGAGCGTCAGCCCGATGTCGACGAACACGATCCGCCCGCTCAGCCGCGGCCCCTCGCCGCGGGCGAGGCCGGCCTTGACCGCGCCGAATGTCACCGTCGTCGCCGCGGCGAGCACGGCGTCGTCGGCAGCGCCGGTGTCGGCGTCGAGTCCGCTGGGCAGGTCGACGGCGATGACGACGGCGGATGCCGACAGCAGCGCGGTCGCCGCGTCGCGCGCCTGCCCCCGCAGGGTGCCGTGCGCGCCGATGCCGAGGATGCCGTCGACGATGACGTCGTAGACGGCCGGGTCGAGATCGGCGAGACGGATGCTGCGCGCGCCGGCGTCCATTGCGGCTTGTGATGCCTTCTCGTGCACGCGGTCGGATGTGCGCAGGATGTCGACGGGCACACCGCGGGCGGAGATGTCTGCGGCGGCGAACAACACGTCGCCGCCGTTGTCGCCGGAGCCGGCGAGCACCAGTATGCGCTCGGGTTCGTACTCGGTGATCACCTCGGCGAGCGCGGCGGCGGCACGGCGCATGAGCGGTGCACCGGCTGCGAGCAGGGGCGCTTCCGCCGCCCGCACCTGTGCGGCGGTGAAGGTGGGAACGGTCTCTGGCATGACCTCACGGTACTGCGGGGTTCGTGGTGCGGCGACGTACGGAATCACCGCCGCCTGCCACATCGGTTCGAGAGGTCAGGTCAGTCGCTCGAACGCCATCGTCGCCTGTATGCGATCGCCGCGGCCGAACCCGGTGCTGCCTGACGATGCGGTGGTGATCTTGTGTGCAGGCGGTAGCCGAGCGCTGCCCGCTTGTTAATCACTTTCTCGAAGTCGAAACCACATGTCCGTCGCATCGGCGGCGTGACTACAACTCGCCACCCATCTGTAGCAGTCTCCCGCCCTAGGCCTTGAGCTCAGGTATCACGACCGAAAGCAATGACTGCACTGAGGCGCTTTTATGAGCCTCCGCGTCTAGCGCGGAGCCGACCCAAGCGGCGCCCTTGCCCTCCTCGCGGTGGAAGTCCTCCAGCTCGCCAACCGGAAGAACGTGTAGCCGACGAACTGCCAACTCTCCGAGGAGTGCACGAAAGTCCTTAGTCGCGACCCCAGCCGGAACCTGGTCGAGACCACCGTTGTGAACTTTCTTCCAAAACAACGCTTCCTTGCCTCGCTCAATGTGGCGCATCGCGTTCAACCACGCGGCGTTGACGCTTTCGTCCCAAGTCGCTCCAAGCGCCGCAAGCGTCGCTTCGACCTTCGCCCGGTCATCGAGGAAGTCGAAGTCGGTGATCACGGATGCTGTTACGTTCAGGTCTCGCAGGACGTTCAGTAGCTTCGCAAATCCGCCTGTGCCACTACTGGGGATGAACAAGGTGTTGTCAGCAACGTGCTGCTTGTCAAGCGAGGTCGCCAACTCATCGGCCGCCGCACCGTAGAACCTGCAGTCGCGGTCCCCTTCACAGACCACGACCCGCTCGTGGAAGAGGCCTTGCAACACGTTGGAATATCTCAGCGTAGGATCCGTCCAATATGCGTTAAGGTCCGTCGATTCCAGCTGGCGAGCCCGGGCGCCCTCCTCGGCGCGCGTGAGCCGGAGGATCTCGAGGCCCCCACCCTTCGAGCCGTTCAGGAGACCGATGAGAAAGTCCCGGTCGTGCGTGGCCACGACTACCTGCATCCCCCTGTCACGAGCCGATGCGGCGAGCCAGCGCCCAACTGCGCGAGCCTGAGCTGGATGCAAGAACGACTCAGGCTCGTCGAGTAGAAGCACTGAGGGCGATAAGGCCATAGTTACTAAGGCGAGCCCGGCGAAGCTCCGAAGGCCGTCTCCTTGATCGTCGAGAGGTGGGCATGAGTTCACAGCGTCCGCATACTCAGCCGTGAGTGCATTTACGGGCGGCGGGTCGACCAGCACGTGTCCCGCGCGGAGCCGTGGAGGGAACCCTACGCGGTCGACGAAGCAGGGAACCGCGAAGAGCCGCTCGACAATCGCCGAGAATTCGGCTTCGAGCTCGCCATTCTCATGCAGACGTCGAATCAACCAGTTCCGGAGTGAGTCCGGGTTCTGGTCTGTGCGCAACTCACCGGCCGCGTAGGCCATCGCTCCGCCAGCCGGAATGCGTCTGACGAATGAATCCGTTAGATACTGCAATCCATTGCCTGCTGCGCTTGAGGTGACGCTCGACGCAATGCTCGACAAATGGGTCTGGTTCTGACTCGGAGGAAGGATGACGTTACCTGGCGCGTGGGAAGGACCCACCGCAAGAGTGTTCGCGGACGCCCACTCAATGATGTCTTGCTCGCTGTGCGCGTCGACGATGAAACTCGCGTCCCTCACGACTGAGCGGCTTGCGCCACGCTCGCCGGAATCGGGACCGTAGTACACACCCATCTGACCCCGGACTGTCTCGACCATGTCCTTCAGGAGTTGCGACTTGCCGGTATTGTTTGCGCCCACCACACAAGTGACACCGGTGCCGAGAAGCTGCAACTCTTGTCCGGAGGTGAGGGTGATCGATGTAAATCTGTACGAGAGTCCCACGTCGGCAACCTAACGCATCGAGCTCTGGTTGCAGCCAATCTGGTTCTTAGCCGCTGATCGATGACCCTGCCAGGTGCGACGGGGTCGGCACGATCGGCGTAGATGAGCATGCCTGGCGTTACCCGGCTCGGCGAGAAGTAGGCCAACGTGATTATCGATCTCACCCCAGCCCGTTAAAGACCAGCCCGGCACGTCTGCTGGACATGAATGAGAGCCGCTCCAAGGCCGTGTTCGAGCAGTGACTCACCGGAAGGCCGGAGGAGTGGGCTCGCAGATCGAGGTGGTCGCGATGGACGAGTTCCGGGTTCGCAGACTTCAAGACCCGGGCCTCCCAGGCGCTCCCGGACACTCCTGGTAATGGATCAATTCCATGACGTCCGGCGCGCCGGCAACGCGCTCGATGTCTGCCGGCGCCGCATCCAGCAGGACGCCATGGCGCACCGCGGAATGAAGGGTGATCCGGCCTTACACTCACAGACGGCCTGCACACCGGCTCCAGCCTGCTCACCGACCGGCAGAAGCTCCGCCTGGACGCAGTATTCGCCGCTTTCGAGCGCGTCGAGGTCGAAGCGACCCGGGCACCGTGATCGCCGCCATCACCAACGGCGTACCTACCCCGCTACGCGTGATCCGCAAGCTCGGCCGGACCGTGAACAACGCGCCGCCGACATCCTCGCGTTGGATGCGGCCCGAACTAAACAGTAGTCTGCGCCTGCGGCCAAGTGCGGTCGGCTGTGTAACGCTACCAACTGACAACCGATCACGCGTAGCGCCGCACAGCGTCCCGGATGCCCTCCGCATGAACGTAAATCTCATCGAGGTCGACAATCGGGTGGCGCGTTTCAGCCTTCTCTCCGTCGAGAAGACCGAGGTATTTCTGCTTGCCGTTGAAGTGAAGGCGGGCGATCGGCTTGCGGTTGTTGTCGTCCAGCAGTACGGCGAAGTAGCTCTTCGCATCGCGCTGTGTCACTCGTTGCGGCTTGACCTCGCCACACGCAATCGCCTTAACGATCTGGTAGCCCTCCAACTCCTCGAGCGTGGTCTCAATCTCGGTGTCTCGATCGAGATCCGCCTCGGCCACCTCCGCGCTTGACGGCGACGGAACGGCGGAAACCTGGCTACCTCCGCTTACCCCGAGTGCGGCCTTGAGCCTGTCATTCACACGCTCAGTGAGGAACTGCTGGGCAGCCTTGCCTACGAGGCCCGTGAACTGCTGGCGTACACGCTGAGTGAATGCTCCGTCGTAGACCCGAGAAGTGAAGAACTTAATCCACTCGTCGGTCGGCTCCCGAAACTGAGCAGCGATCTCCCGCTTCAGCGCACCGATGTACTTCAACTCCTCGGCTGCACTGATGATCGACTCGAGGTCGAAGCTCTCCTTGCTGAGCTTCTGGATCTCGGGGATCAGCGTTTCATCGATATCTAGCAGGTCCAGAACCAGGAACGGCTTGGCATCCATCCGGTTCGGAGCATCGAGGTCAGTGTAGAAGTGCCACACAACCCCATTCGTGAGAACCGCGATTCGTGCGTTCGTGACCGAGAAGTATCGGAACAGCTGCGACGCGTGCTCGATCTTCAAGGAGCCCATCGATGGTTTGCACTCGATGAGGATCTGCACCTCGCCATCTCGCATGATGGCGTAGTCGATCTTCTCTCCCTTCTTGGTACCGACGTCTGCAGTGAATTCCGGTACCACCTCGAGCGGGTCGAACACGTCGTATCCAAGGATCGTCGAGATGAACGGCATCACAAAGGCGTTCTTCGTCGCCTCCTCCGTGCCGATTGCTGTGGCTTGGTTCCGAACCTTTACCGCGAGTGATTCGAGGCGCTCCGCGAACTCCATAAGCCGCTCCCATCTTCGTTGACTGAGTGACACCGACTCCCCCCTCAGAGAGCCTGATCTTGACCCTAGCGGAGGTGATCCGCCCCGGACCAACCCGGGTAGATGCCCTCGCGCCCTAAATCGCCAGCGACGGGGTGGCTAGTCTGTTCGCCAACTGACGAACCTCGGGGGATTTAGTGGAAGCAAGGGCTCAGCATTAGTTGGGCAGACTCATCGACGTCGTTGGTGCTGTCATCACGCGGGATGGCACTGTGCTGGCCGCCCAACGTGGCCCTGACAAGGCGCTAGAAGGAATGTGGGAGTTCCCTGGCGGCAAGGTCGAAGCGAATGAAACCTATCCCACAGCGCTGAAGAGGGAGATTCTCGAAGAGCTCGGCTGTGACATCACGGTGGGCCGACACATAGTCACAACGACTCACCCCTACGAGTTCGGGACAGTTCGCCTTGCGACTTACTACGCAGTTCTCGAGAACGGTCTGCCACAGAGATCAGAGCACACCGCACTCCGGTGGGTGGAAATCAGCAGGCTCATGGAGCTCGACTGGGCTCCGGCAGACCTTCCGGCTGTGAGCAAGGTGATCTCGCAGTCGCAATCGATGCGCTGACTACGCAGCGAACTGGTCGTACTTCTCTGCCAGTCGGTCGCGCGAAGGCCAGTCCGCCTTTCTTTGCGGAAGCGTCAGCGGCCGACCGTGCATGTCTTGCAGACCGTGTCGAAGCATCGGCCCATCTATCTCCTCAAGCAACGCTCGATCGATGCGGACCTCGTACTGCGGCGTGATGCCGAGCAGGTTCCGATCGTACGAAGCGTGGTGAATTTTGCATAGGGCGAGACCGTTCGTGACCTCCGCGACGCCGTGGCTGCTCGCGTCGGGAACGATGTGGGCTGCGTCGAGCAGTTCGGCATGTTTCAACTCGCAGATCGCACAAGCTGTGGCGTACGCGCGCAGCACTCGTGCTCGGAACATGGGCTGGTGTAAGCGCGCCTTCACGAGACGCTGTGCGTACCGACGCTCCATCTCGTTCAAGTGAAGGGGGTCGTCGAAGAATCTCAGTGACTCGTCGAGAGCCACATGAACCTCACGCCGAAGCGGATCATCGTGCATGATGTAAGCCGGGTAGAAGGCAACGAAGAACCCGGCACGCACGCCGAGGAAGTAGACCAGCGGGTCTGCATTGTCGTACGCGTTGCGAAGCTTTCGATTGTCGCCACCGTCGCGCGACTGATACGAGTAGCGCACAAGCCCCTCAGCGCTGATCCCGTCGGAGTACTCGGTCTTCTTTGAGCTCGTCATGATGGTCAGGGTCGAGTCGAAGTCGGCCGGATTGCGAATACCGCGACCAGTATCAAGCAATGGGATGCGCTCACCCTGGTACGAATAGCTGATGAGCTCAGCGCGGCTGAATTCATACGCTCCGGCGGCACGTCGATCATCGAGCCAACGGAAAACATCTTCTCGGATTGCCTGCTGCTCGAGCGCGGGACGTGCCATGCGGCTCAATCTACCTACACCGCCGCCTCGGTCGAGCGTCTCAGTTCTGCACGCACTCTCCTGCTACGTTCTCCCCATGCCGTCCCCCGCAACGCTGCAGGCCCTCCGCGACTTCGCCGTCGAGCGCGAGTGGGATCAGTTCCACTCCCCTGAGAACCTCGCGAAGTCGATCTCGATCGAGGCGGCCGAGCTGCTCGAGCTGTTCCAGTGGCGGCAGACGCCCGACCAGACTCGGGTAGAAGAAGAGCTCGCCGATGTGCTCACCTACTGCTTCCAGATGGCGGCGAGAATCGGCGTCGACATCGATGAGATCGTGCTGAGCAAACTCGAGAAGACCCGCGCGAAGTATCCCGTCGAGCTGTCGAAGGGTCGCATCACCAAGTACACCGATCTGCAGCCATGACCGAGTTCAGCATCGAGCGGCTTCCTTTCGAACGCAAGCAGGTCGACGCGTGGGCGCGCAGCGATGCGCAGCACACCGACTGGCCGGTCGTCTACGTGCTCGACAGCTCGGGCCGCAGCAAGAAGCTCTATGTCGGCGAGACGGTGAATGCGGCATCCCGCATGCGGCAGCACCTCGCCAGCTCGAAGAAGCACGAGGGTCTCGAGTCGATCCGCGTCGTCGTCGGCGAGCGTTTCAACAAGTCCGTCTGCCTCGACCTCGAATCGCACCTGATCCGCTGGTTCCACGGTGACGGCCAGTACAGCATCCTGAACGGCAACGACGGCCTCAGCGACGCGCGCTACTACGACCGCGACATCTACCGCGAGTCGTTCCGCGACGTCTTCGAAGCGCTGCGCGCCGAAGGACTGTTCAGCCGCAGCATCCCGCAGATCGAGAACAGCGACCTCTTCAAGCTCTCTCCGTTCAAGGCGCTCACCGACGATCAGGCCATCGCGATCGAAGACATCGTCGAGGGCCTGCTAGCCGATCTGCAGCATCCGGATGCCCAGTCAACACTCGTCGTGCAGGGCGACCCCGGCACGGGCAAGACGATCATCGCGATCTTCCTGATGAAGCTGCTCGCCGACATCCGCGACTACCAGGACCACGACGATATCCAGCCGGACTCGATGTTCGCCGAGTTCTTCACGACCGACAATCGAGAGTTGCTGCGCGATCTGAAGATGGCGCTCGTGATTCCGCAGCAGTCGCTGCGGCAGTCGGTGCGGCAGGTGTTCAAGAAGACGCCGAAGCTCGATCCGGCGATGGTGCTCACGCCATTTCAGATCGGGGAGTCGGATACCCTGTTCGACCTGGTCCTGGTCGACGAGACGCACCGGCTTAATCAGCGCGCAAATCAGGCGTCGGGGGTTCAGAACAAGAAGTTCCGCGAGATCAATGAGAAGCTGTTCGGCTGGGACGATCCGTCGCGTACGCAGCTCGACTGGATCAAGGCCCACAGCCGTCACCGGATGCTGCTCGTCGATGGCGCCCAGAGCGTGCGTCCGCACGATCTGGGGCCGGCGACGCTCGAGCGGGAGCTTCGGGATGCCAAGGACTCGCACCGCCACTTCCGGCTGACCACGCAGATGCGGGTGCGCGCCGGCGCGGACTACGTCGAGTACATCCGTGCGCTTCTGCGCGGCGAGCATCCGCAGCGTCCCGATCTCGGCGACTACGAACTGCGCTTCTTCGACGATCTCGGTGAGATGCGGCGCGCGATTCGCGCCCGCGACCGCGAGGTCGGGCTGTCTCGTCTCGTGGCCGGATACGCGTGGGATTGGGTGTCGCGTCGAGATCCGTCCGCGTTCGACATCGAGATCGACGGCGAGCGGATGCGCTGGAACAGCACTGACAAGGACTGGATCAACGCTCCCGGATCGCTGGAGGAGGTCGGTTCCATCCACACCGTGCAGGGGTACGACCTGAACTACGCCGGCGTGATCATCGGTCCTGATCTGCGTCTTGGTCCGGACGGTTCGATCGCCGCCGATCGCGAGGCCTACCGTGACAAGAAGGGCAAGGAAAACACCGGGCATCTGAGGGACGCCTTCGGCGACGACGACCTGCTCGTGTTCATCCGGAACATCTACGGAGTGCTGCTAACGCGAGGGATGCTGGGGACGTATGTGTATATATGCGACGAACGGCTGAGACAGAGACTTCGGCAATAGCGCCGAGTGACCTCGCCATCCCGCTAGGCTCAGCGGCATGCAGCCGTCGATCGGTGGTGAGAGGTGAGTGCGGATTGGCTCCAGGCCTTGATCGCCGCGATCGCGTTGCTCGCCTCGATCGGCGCGGTGATGATTTCAGCATCAGCCAGACGGGACTCGCGTACGCAGTTGCTGACAGATATCAGGCAGCGCTGGGAAGAGCTTGGCAACGATTGGTCCACCGCACTACTGCTCTGGGATGGCGGTAGAACGTATTACTCAGACGCACCCGTCGGGGAGCGGCAGCGCGTAGCCGCGTTGGTCGATCGATACGAGGATCCCGACGCACATACGACCGACCCGCTGTTCTCGATTCGTGCGGAGACTGCGGGGGTTCGACGAGTGTCTCGCTTCTTCGCATACGCCGCGGATGCGGTGCTTCGCGGAAGGCTTGGAATCAACGACGTTTATGCCGTGTTTGGACCGGATGTTGCCCGTCACCATCAGGCTGCATTGTGGATCGCTGGCCGTGAATCGCTTCACGCCGGTCGAGCAACCTTCTACGACGTCCGTTCTCGTTATCCCGAATGGGCGGTAACAGCGGACAACATTCCGGAATCGGGCTTCTACGACGAGCAGGAAGCCGTGGTGCTTCTGCTGTGGTTGTGCGCGGGCGTGCAGTCACGTCGCGGTGATTCGTCCGCCCATCTGATTCTTGAGCGAGCACGGTACTTCCGTCGCAGCGGTGAATGGAGACGCGTGGCAAGTTCCATGTGGAGGCTCAGCCTGTCCCGGGGACAGGTCCCATGGAGACCGGTTTTGCAGTTCTGCCTCCGGAGCGCCGCGTCGATCCCGCCGTCGGCGGCCACCGCGCCAGCAGCTGAACCTCTATTCAACCCAGAGCATCAACTCGTTGCTAACGCCCGCCTGCGCAGGCAGATCCGATCCCGGCATTGACGAGATTCAACGAGACGTCGCTCGCGGCATGACTGCTCCCCGCGCCGATATTGAGTTGCGCACACGATGTCCTTGACGGCAGTCAGGCTTCCACCTGCTGCAGGCCTTACGGCACGCAAGGCAGATCTCGGCGGCGACGTTGTCCGTCACGTAGACCGGAACATGGATTTCGCCGACAAGTGTTCGACCCCCCCCCCCCCCCCCGAGATCTTCGGGGCGTCACCACCAGCGCGGATGAATGTCCACTCGGTCACCTTCTGCATCCGGATACCACTGCGCGAGCGTCGCGCCAAAGCGGTCGCGGTCGACGTGGATCTGACCAGCGCCCACGGCATCCGGTCGCCAATCCCGTGATGCTCGGGCGAGCGACGCGACGAGATGGTCACGCTTGCCCCGCTGATTCATCGCAAGAGGCGAGGGGTGCCACGACTCGATCGTCCGGACACTGGCACCAAGCCCGGGTCGGCCAAACCGAGACCACCCCCTCCGAGGAAAGCGCCCCAACGTCACCACGGTGTGCAGCTGCGGGAGCATGGCGATGAGTTCACGAAGGTGGTTCGCACCCTCCTGCAGATCGGCGACCTTCGGCTTCTTGCTCGCATGACCGAGGTACCACGGCACGATGTTCCAGATGAGCACTTCCTCGACCAAGCCCGAGGAATGCCGAGCCCGCCATAGGTTCTCTGCCGTCACATCGTTATTGTCCGAGGATATAAACCCTGACCCTGCACGTGCGTTCTGAGCATTGGTCATGGGCCCCGGCGCCTCGAGAAGCAGCAGAACTCGTGCACCTGTGCCGGCATCGGCGGGGTCGATGAGCGGAATCTCGGCAGCCAGCGACCGCTCCAAACGTTTGACCTTGAGGTCGTCGATCCATGAGATCAATGGCACCGCGGTGGCGACAGATCGAGCCATAGTGCGCCGCTCCTCAAGCAGCGACGCGACGCCGAGCGACCGTGGGGCGTTGGAGATCACGACTCTGATGGTATGGCTCGACTGCGAGGGGTGGCCGCGAGCATCCGCACCACCGTCCCCACCCCAGCGATCACCAGCGCCACCACCACCGGCAGCACCTCCACCTCCAGCGCCATCGGGAAGATCTGCGCCGCGACCTCGGCCATCTCACGCAGATCGCCGTCGAGCACGCGCATGCCGAGGGCGGAGCTGATGGCCGTGAACACCGCAGGCAGCATCCAGAGCGCGAACAGACCCGCTGCCCACACGGCCAGCCGCGAGAGCGGACGCACCCCGCACCAGATCAGCGCGGCCGCGACGATCACCGCGGGCACCCAGCGCAGCACCGTCCCCACCTCGGGCGGGTAGCCGTAGATCGGGTCGAACGACGCGATCGTGTAGCCGAGCCAGCTGCGCGCCGGCACGGCCGACAGCGCGGCGGCAAGCGCGGGCAGCGGCATCGCCGGGCGCGATGCCATCCAGCATCCGAGCTGCGCCAGCAGCATCCCGGCCAGCACGCCGCCGAGCATCCCCCCGAAATAGAGCATCTCGCGCGATCCGGCCGACCCGTCGGCGAAGCCGAGCCCGCCCGCCAGCACGGCGAAGCTCTGCACCGTCGCGATCACATGCACGAGCAGCACGCCGAGCGCCGCAGGCCAGGCGCGCGCCCGCAGCATCCGCACGACGAAGCCCGCGACCACCCCGCCGAGCAGCAGCATGGCGAAGATGCTCAGCGCGTCGTACTGGCTCAGCGGCAGCAGCGAGAACGGCATGCCATCAGGCATCGTCTGCTTGTGCCACAGGTTCTGCAGCGGCAGCCGGCCGCCGCCCGCCCACGATGGGAAGAGCATGAGAGCGGATGCCGCGATGCCGACGATCAGAGAGGCCCAGACGGGTCTGGGAGCCGCAGAGGAATCGACGGCGGCGTCGGGATGCATGAGAGCAGTCAACCAGGCAATATCTACGCGTGTCGACACACGCTCGGAGAACGTCGGCGTTTGCTGCTTTACTCAGGGCGTGGATACGACGACGACGTACGGTGTGGGGCTGGCCCTCGTTCTGCTGCTGGTTCTGGTGCTGCTCGTGCACCGGCGGCAGCGCCGGAAGTGGAAGGCGCAGCGCGCTGACGATGCGCGGCTGCATCAGCAGCACCTCGCCGGTGTCGCCGCCGAGCACCATCAGCACGTCCTGGCGCTGCAGGCAGGGCAAGCCGCCAGCGACGCGCTGCGCGACCGGGCGATGCACCTCGCCGCACGCGGCATGCGATGGGAGCTCAACTCGCGCGAAACGCTGGTGAAAGCCTGCGAGGCCGCATCGCTGAACGCCATCGTCGCGACCAATGTCGTCTTCGCGGTCATCTCGGAAGAGCGCTCGTTCTGCGCGCAGATCGACCATGTCGTCGTCACCGACAACACCGTGCTCGTCATCGACAGCAAGTACTGGAACGGTCTGGTCTTCGACGGCACCCGGCCGTCGCAGCTGGCCGCTCCGCTGGCTGCGCTGCTAGACGAGAAGAAGCTGACTCCGCCGTTCGCCGTGCATCTTCGGCAGCGCGATGACGCGTCGATCGGCCTGCGGATCGACGCTGGGCCGGCATCACCGGCTCGTCAGGTTCGCCTCGGTGCCTCTCGCCTGCACGCGTACCTGGCTCCTCGAGTGGCTGAGCTGCCGTACATCGACACGTGCGTGTTCTACTCGCATCCGGATGCCACGGTCGTCACCCCGGGTTTTGACGTGCAGGGCAGAGCCCGCACATCGATCGCCGATGTGCACACGATCGGGTCGTTGCTGCGGCGGGCGCACGCCGCTCGCTCCGAGCAGTCCTCGCCTGAGCGGGTCGACCGGATCGCCGAGGCGCTGACCGAGCTGGGTGCCGATATCGTGCGCACCGGCGCGTTCGCGGTCGACCGCCCGGTGTCGCCGGTCGCGCTTGAGTACCGCGTGCAGACGCGGCGCGAGCGCTCCCTCGCCCGGGCGGGTTCCACGCCGACCGAGCCGCGCACGGGTGCGGCCGGTCGTTGACGCGGGCGTCGAGCATCCGGCGCCAGCCCAAGAAGAACCCGCCGCTTAGCGATACAGCTGCCGCGCGACGTAGTTCTTCTTCTTTTTGTTTCCCACCACGATCTCGTCGGGCAGGAAGGCCTCTCCGTTCGCTCCGGCTTTGAGCGCATCACGGCGCTTCGCCTCGTCGCTCAGCGCGGCGTCGGCGGCGAACGCGTCGAACACCGCCTGACGCTGGCTGCTCGCGGTGGTCGCATCGGCGAGCGCCGCCGCATCCCAGCCGAACGTGTTCGTGAGCAGGTCTTTGTTGACCTGAGCGTTCAGCCAGGTGACATCGCCCTTGTACGCGGCCGCCTCGAACGTGATCATCTGCGCGAACGTCGGCGCACGTGACGTGAGGGTCGCGAACTGGGCGGTGTGCTGGGTCTCGTGGCGCAGGGTGAGCACCCCCGCACCGCGCACGAAGTCCTCGGCATCGGCGAGAGGAACGCCGTTCGCCACCGCATCGGCGATCATCTTCTGCAGGGCCGAGAGGTTGACGTAGATGTTCTTCGGGTCGTCGGTCCACGCGCCGAACTCGACGCCGGCGTAGACCTTTCCGTTCGGGTGATCCGCCAGGTCGCGCAGGGTCACGCCGCGCAGCGCGATGCCGGCCTTCAGCGCATCCTTCCGGAGCGTCTTCAGCAGCAGCGTCTTCGACGAGCGGATCGACGTGCTCGATCCTCGGATCTTGAAGTCGGCCAGCATCATCGGCACGCCCAGGGCGGAGGTCGTAGCGCTCAGCCGGTCGGGCGAGACCGCCGAGGCGTCATCGGCGAAGGCGAGCTCGCGCGCGAAGCCGCTCGGCCCCGGCATGAAATCGGTGCCGCCCGTGTCGTCGGAGGCCGCATCCGACGCGCCTGTCTCTGCGGAGGGGTCGGTGGTCGCCCCGCCGCCGGCGTCGGACGACGAGCCGCCCGCGCCGGATGAGAGACCGCCAGAGCCGCCGCGCGCCGTCACTCCGCGCTCGTCCATGTCGCGGCCGTGGTTGATGCGGGCGCCATCGCCCGAGATGCCCGCCTCACGACCCTTGGCGGCCTCGCCCGACTTGATCGCCGTGAACATGTTCGCGGCGGCCTTGCCCATCTCGGTGGCCTGGGTGGTCGCGGCCTGGAAGTTCGTGCTCGCGATGCGACCCGCCTCTGTGGCGGCGTTGAGGGTGCCGGCGGATGCATCCTTCGCGATGTCCTGCGTGCCGGCGAGGCCAGCCATGTCACGGAACATGCTTCCGTTCGCCAGCGCGCTGAGCGCCGCCGAGAGCCCGGCGGGTTCGGGCAGTACGGTCGGTGCCGAGATGCCCAGCACCGGTGCACTCAGCTGCCCGGGCTTCAGATCATCCGTCGTTCCACGCGACCCGGTCCCGACCGGAGAGATCTCGGGCGGCTGCAGCGGGATCGGCGAGTCCTGCCAGTTCCAGAACCGGGTGATGTCGAGCTTCTCGGCCGCGTTCGAGCGGCCGAGCACCGCCTCGGCGAAGACGCCGGCCGTGGGGATGGGCACGAGCCGGGTCGACTGGGTGCCGAAGTCGATCCCGCGGTCGCGCAGCAGATCGCGCCAGGTCGCGTACTGCGCGATCCCGCTGGCGTCGGCGTCTTCGGCGGGCGCGCGCAGCACCAGGTAGTTGCCCGACACGGCGATCGGATTCGGCTCGACCTGATCGGCGAGCGGCTTGCCCAGCCACGACACATCGGCGAGCAGCAGAGCGAGGGATGCCGCATCCAGACGCCCCAGAACGACGCGGGTGTAATGGCTGCGGTTCGCCTGCAGATGCGCGAGCAGCTCGGCGCGGCGCCCCACGGCATCCCCCCGCAGGAAGCAGACCTTCTGCATCGCGCTCGTCGCGAGCACGGCGATCGGCACGACGGCGAGCGACTGCTGCCCCTCGGATTCGTACCGGATGACCATCGACCCCTCACCCGCGGCGGCCGAGTCGCGGGCCACGTGGATCGCGTCGATACCGCGCGCGGCGACACCCTGCGGAAAGTCGACCTGCCCCGTGCCCGCCGCCACCATGAACGTGCTCGCCTCGGCGGCGACCCCCGGCTGGTCGAGTCGCACGCGATCGACGACGACATCGTCGAACGCGATCGAGGTGATGCTCGCGTCACCGGGGATGACCTCGGCGATCGGCCCGGGACGCACGACCGTGAACCGGGTCACCACGCGCGTCGGCTGCCGCGGGTCACCCACCGGCGGCACGTCGGGCGGATCGTCGGGAAGGGGTGCGTCGTCGCCCACCCGCCGCATCGCCATCCGCGCCGTCGCGGCGGACGCCGCCGGTGCCACCGCCAGGTCGGCGACCGTGATCGGCCTCGGCACCCGCACGGCGCTGTGCACTTCGATGCGCCCGCGGTCGTCGAGCAGCAGATCCGCCGCGCGCAGCGTGAGCGCGCCGGCGAGCAGTTCGCCGCGGAAGCGCGCGACGAGATCGGGACCGGATGCCGTGCTGAAATCCAGCAGCTCGAACGGAAGGAACAGCGCCCGGTCGAACCGGTTCAGCTGCACGGTGACCCGGTAGATCTGCACGACCTCGTAGTACTGCACGGTGAGCGCGTGCATATGGTTGTAGTTCGCGACGATCCGGGTGCTGACCTGCTCGTGCTCGGACTGCGAGACCTCGCGCACGGCTGTCGCTCGGCGGTTGCGCACTGAGGTCGCGAACTGCTCGGTGCGGTCGTTCACCCGCTGATTCATCTCGGCAAGCACCGAGCGCGACCCCACCGACCACGATGCGCTCGTCGCCTCGGACTGCGTCTCGGATGACTGGCTCGTGTACGAGCCGCCACCGCCGAAGCCGAGCGCGCCGCCGATCGAGCCGGCCACACCAGCGATCCCCCCGCCGACACTGGCCGCGAAGCCCTTCGACTTGCTCGACGATTTCGACCATCCGGTGGCGATCGACCCGCCCTCCTGCATCTCGTCGGCCACCGCGTTCTGCACTTCGCTGATCGCGCGCACATGGTTCGTCGCGTTCGTGAGGCGCTCCCCCTCGTCGACCGACTCGCTCGCCGTCGTCGTGGTCTTGCGGGTCCAGTCGATGACCGCGAGCCGGGTCGCCTCGCCGGGTGCGAGCGCGAGCGAGTGGACCATGTGCCCGAGAGTGAGTCCCTGCGCGAACCACGACTGCGCGTAGGTGGCGATCGCCCCGATCGCCGGAGCGCCGAAGGCGAGCCCGGCGCCGGCCAGTTTCGCCAGCGAGAGCGGTGCGGACAGCGGCTGCTGGCCCTGCGTGGCATCCGTTCCCAGCATGAAGAGCGTGTCGTAGTAGACGCGCTCGGTCGGGTACTCGCCGAACGCGGGGCGCAGCTCGTCGGCGGCGCGCTCTTCGGTGTCACCGAGATCGGTGCCGAGCGCGACGCCGACCATCTCGTGCGCGACGCGGCGCGGCGGCCACAGCGCGAACTCGCGGATGGTGCTCACCGACAAGGCTGCGGTGAGGGCCGACGCGACGGCCTGCGACACCCCGTGCAGCCGCCCGAGGGGCAGGCCCGGCACATCCTCCGGCGGCACTCCCGCACCCGACGTGCCGAGGATGTCCTGCGGCACGAGCTGCACATCGGAGTCGGCCGCGGCGAGCGCGGCCGAGGCGCGGGCGAACACCGACGAGGTGCCGAGGTCGAAGATGGATCCGATCGTGAGGGAGGAGAGGGCGGATGCTGCCGCCGCGCTCACCCCGATCAGCTCGGTGACCGGCTGCTCGAGCAGCTCACGAAGGCTGAGTTCGCGGCTCGACTCGCGGACGAGGTCCGCAAAACGGACGGACATGACTGTCTCCGATCCGCGTCCCGCGGGGCGCACGCCGACGATCGAGATGAGGTGAGGAGCCCCAGACAACACTCCTCACATCGCCGAATGGTACTCCGGCGCGCAGGCCCGCGACAGAGTCACTTGCGAGCGGTCGCATGACGCTCGAGTGACGTGAATGAACGATGACAAGAGAGCGGCCGCGGGATGCTGCGAGCCGTCAGTTCGCTGGCAGGTAATATCGCGCCGCTCGGCGTTCCCCTCGTAGAACGAGGGCTCCCTCCTCGCGCATGCGGAGCAGCATCCGTCGCGCGGCTTCAGGAGTTGCGCCGCTCAGGTCCGCGGCTTCGCTACGCGAGATGCTGCCGTTCGCCTCCACGAAGTTCAGGATCATCTGCCGCTGCTGCAGCACATCGAATGCGCGGACACGTACATAGCCTGCTGCGCTCGCCAGCCGACGATACGACGCAGCACTCAGTGTGTACCTGCGACCGCGACCGTCGCCGCGCATCTCAACGAGACCCTCCTCCAGCAGCATCGCGAGTCGTGACTTGGTCCACACCAGTGGGCGTTGGATGACATCGGCTATGTCAGCGGCAGATAGACGCGGATCCTCCTTGAGCGCCCGCACAACCTGAAGGTCGGCGAGGTCGAATCTACGACCAGCGCGGTCATCGTGCTCCACAACGAAGCGAACGAGATCGCTATCCGTGCCTCCCAGCTGCACTGACACCGACACCCGCTCCGAGGTCGAGCGGG
Organism: Microbacterium sp.; assembly: GCF_032084865.1. Taxonomy (GTDB): domain Bacteria; phylum Actinomycetota; class Actinomycetes; order Actinomycetales; family Microbacteriaceae; genus Microbacterium. Next base: position 3,767 of record NZ_DAMDLU010000001.1, on the reverse strand, counting down.
TGTAGTCGGGCTCGGGCCGCCCTGCCCTGAGGCTGGCTTCGAATACCCGGTTGATCCCGCGCCCCGCGCGGTCGACGATTCCCGCGCGTTTGAATGCTTCAGCAAGAATTCTGCTGCGCGGATTGCTGCTCTCGAGAATGTTCCCCAGTGTCACCCCCAACGGAAAGCCACCGGGACTGGTGATCGTCAGTTCATCATCGACAACCTGAACCGACACAACTCCCATCCGCGTGTAGTCGCGATGCACGAGCGCGTTGGCGACAAGCTCCCGTGCGGTGACCTCGGGAATTCGATCGATGCCCATCCTGATCAGCCCGACCATGACCTCTTCCTGAGAGTTCATGGCCTGGAGAAGGCTGTACAGCCTCTCCGCAGAACGCAGCAGCGGCGACGAGGAGATCTCGTTCTGAACTACGACTCCGCGTTCCAGCACCTGAAACGCTGTCTCGTGGGTAGGCACTAGACGGCGCAACGCCTCTTCCTGGCCGAAGAGCAGCAGGGCACCTCTCCTGAGCAGCAGTTCGCCGCCGCGTCGCTCTGCTACGCCGAGTGCGCTCAACAGCTCATCGTCGGCTAACCCTGCAAACACGTCAGCTTGTCCGCCAGCGGCTGCAGCTAGGTTTCGGAACCGCTCGAACTCCTTAGGGTCGAGGTCGTGGATACTCGCCTCGGGCTCGGGAATGGCGGCGAAGTCGACTTGGCCCCGAGAGATTCGGTCGGCAAGCATCTCATGCGCGAGGAAGGGCAGACACGCAGGGCGACCGTCAGAGCCGTAACCTCGACGCACGTACAGGCCATTGCACGTGCCCACGACCGTGTCTGCAGCTGCGACTTCGACGATGATGATCGACTTTCCCTGTTGGGAGGCGACCTCAACGTCGGGCACAACCTGAGGAACTGTGTTGTTCGCCACCATCGTGCGCAGGCGGGTCGGATCTGTCATCCTGCCGTGCCGCGCCCTCGCGCCCGTGACCGTGCCGTCATCTTCTACCCCGATGAGCAGACGACCGCCACCGCCGTTCGCCATGCAAACGACGGCTTCGACGATGCTGGAGTCATTGAAGGGCTTGTGGTGATCCGACTTGAACTCGACATCAAGCTGTTCGCCACTGGCAAGGAGTGCATGCAGCTCATCGGGTTCCATTGAACGATTATGACATGTTTATGGACTTTATTGACGGCTGCCGCTAAAGATCATAAGGGCAACATAACTAACCATAGATGGCTCTCAGGGGCCGCTGGCGCCCACCAGGCAAGGATGGCAACAGCCGGTCACCCGCGTTGGCCGAGTCCTCAGCACCGCCCATAGGCTGGCCGTCATTCACGCGAAAGCCCGGATCGGCGGCCCGCGTCCCGGATGTCGCACCCCATCCGTACGCTCATCCCATGACCAGGTACCGCCTGCGCGTCGCTCTCGTCGACAGCGAACCCAAGATCTGGCGCGAGTTCGACATCGACGGGCGGATGCCACAGCGCTCACTGCACATCGCCCTGCAGACGATCATCGGCTGGCGCGAATCGCACCTGCACGCGTTCACCGACACCGATCCCCACCGGCCGTCCTCACCAGGACGGCGCTGGGAGTCACCTGACTTCGCGAGCGACACCGGCGCCCTGTCGGAAGAGGCGGCCACCGTCGATCAGGCGCTCTCGAGCCTCCACACCCTCTGGTACGAGTACGACTTCGGCGACGGGTGGGTGCACCGTCTCGACGTCGTCGAGCGCCAGCCGGATTCTCCACTGCTCGCCCCCGTGGTGCTGCTCGACGGCGCGAACCGCGGGCCGTTCGAAGACGCCGGCGGCATGCACGGCTACGCCGACAAGGTCGCCGCGCTGGCCGATCCACAGCATCCGGAGCACGACGAGATCACCGACTGGGCGCGGGCGACCGTCGGTCCGTGGGCGCCGATCTCGCCCGGCGCGTTCGATCTGGTCGGTGCGCAGAGCGAGCTGAACCTGATGTTCAACCCGCAGGGGTCTGGTCTCTCGCCGTACGACATGTCGGGTCTGGTGAAGAGCGACGAGCTGCGCCGCCCGGGAGACGTCTCCGACGAGTCGCCGATCGTCGAGGTCGCGGCGCAGCTGCCGCCGCCGATCCGTTCCGAGCTGCGCCAGCATCTGCACCTCACCGGAGTGCTCGAGCCACTCGAGTTCGACGACGAGACAGCGACGCGCATCGTGCGCCCGTTCGCCTGGCTGATGGATGCCGTCGGCGCCGACGGCCTCGCCCTCACGGCCGCGGGGTGGATGCCGCCCGCCACCGTGCTCAACGGCATGACCGAGCTGGGTCTGCTCGACGATTGGATCGGCGCAGGCAACCGAGAGGATCTCACCCCGCCGATCTCCGAGCTGCGCGACGCCGCCCAGCGGCTCGGTCTGGTGCGCGTGCAGAAGGGACGCCTGCTGCTCAGCGCCGCCGCGAAGAAGGCCCTCGGCGACGCCCGCGCGCAGCTGCAGCTGATCGCGCGAGGGCTGTACCGCAAGCTCAGCGACGCCGAATCGGATGCTGCCACGCTGCTGCTGCTCGCCGTCGCCGACGGAACCCCACCCGGCGAGCGCTGGCACGCGATCGCGTTCGGTCTCGAGGCGTGCGGCTGGCAGTCATCCACCCGCCTCGCGTTCACCGAGCGCGACATCACACACGTCACCTTTCATCCGCAGCGGGTGCTCGACCTGCTCGGCGACTCACTCCGCCGGCATCCGGCGAGCGCGGCCGACGACCTGCAGCTGTTCGCGCGGGCGGCGCTGCGCTGAGGCGGCGAAAGCTGACACCGCGCTCAGACCCTCTGATCCCCGCTCACTAGACTCGGCCGGATGCTCGACACGTCACCGGCCGCCGATCCCTTCGTCCGCGTCCGCGGCGCGCACGAGAACAACCTCCGTGGCGTCGACGTCGACATGCCGCGCGATCGGATCGTCGCGTTCACCGGCGTCTCGGGCTCGGGCAAGTCGTCGCTCGCGTTCGGCACGATCTTCACCGAGGCGCAGCGCCGCTACCTCGAGTCGGTGGCCCCGTACGCGCGCCGGCTGATCCAGCAGGGCCACGACCCGCACGTCGACTCGATCACCGGTCTGCCGCCTGCGGTCGCGCTGCAGCAGCGGCGCGGCGCACCGAGTTCGCGCTCCAGCGTCGGCACGGTGACGACCCTGTCGAACTCGCTGCGCATGCTTCTCTCGCGCGCCGGCACCTACCCCGACGTCGTCACCGAGCGCCTCGACTCCGACGCGTTCTCGCCGAACACCGCCGCCGGCGCCTGCCCGCGCTGCCACGGCGTGGGCGTCGTGCACGACGTCACCGAGGACTCGCTCGTGCCCGATCCGTCGCTCAGCATCCGCGACGGCGCGATCGCCGCCTGGCCGGGCGCCTGGCAGGGCAAGAACCTGCGCGACATCGCCATCACCCTCGGCTACGACGTCGACCGCCCCTGGCGCGACCTTGCCCAGGCCGACCGCGACTGGCTGCTGTTCACCGACGAACAGCCGGTGGTGCAGATCATCCCGCAGCGCGACCGCATCGAGAAGCCCTACAACGGCCGCTTCTGGAGCGCGAAGAAGTACGTCTTCCACACCCTCGCCGACTCGCAGAGCGCGATGATGCGCGCGAAGGTGCTGCGCTTCATGCGCACCGGCCCGTGCCCGCTCTGCCACGGCACCGGGCTGCGCCGCGAAGCACTCGCGGTCACCTTCGCGGGGCGCTCGATCGCCGAGCTGAACGCCCTGCCGATGACCGAGCTCGCCGAGGTGCTGCGCCCCACCACCGAGATCAC